>JAFIGH010000035.1 GCA_020831525.1 Opitutales bacterium | reverse complement strand
CCCCCCCCCCCCCCCCCCCCCCCCCGCCCCCCCCCCCCCCCCCCCCCCCCGCCCCGCGGGGGGGGAGGCGAAGAGGTGACTTCGCATTTGCCGACATTTTTTGACGCATTGAACCACGACAGTCAAGCGCCCGCGCGGTAAAATGCGTATGATGAAATCAAAAATCCTTACATCCCTATCCCTCACTGCAATGCTCTGCGCCGGTCTCGTCCACGGATCGGTTGTCATCAACTTCACCTCCGGAGAGGACTTCGACCAAGCCGTCCTCGACGGCCAGAACGGATGGAGCGTATCCATTCCCGGTGATGCCAGCGTGGTCGCGGGCGGGCTCTCCTACACCGCCGGCTCCGTCGTCCATAACGGCGGCGACCAGAAGCTCTCCATTTTCGGCGGCGACGAAGCGCGCGCCTCCATAGCTCTGCCTGCCGCCTACAGCCCCGGCGAGACATTCTACTTCAGCTTCCTTTTCAACCACAACAGCGGTGACAACTTCACATGGTTTGCGTTCTCCGGCGGTGCCGCGGACGACAATTTCAGCGTTTCCGCCGTCGGGCAGAACGCGGGCGGCCAGCCCCGCCTCCGCTCCCGTGTGCGTGATACGGCCCAGACGCAGGTGAACGGCAACGAGAACCACGACATGGGCAACAACATTACCCGGCTCGTTGTAGGCGAAGTGTTCTTCGGCGGCGACAGCGCAAACTCCACAATCACGCTCTGGATGGACCCGACTTCGCTCGACAAGAATGACGCCATAAACCCCATCGTGAACAACGGGCGCAACATCGGTATCACCGAGTTGAATACACTTTGGATTCGCAAGGGCGGAAATGAAGGCGAGGGCTTTATCGATCACATCATGGTGGGCGACAGTTGGGACGCTGTTGTCATTCCCGAGCCGTCGACTTACGCGGCGCTCTTCGGCGCCGCCGCCTTCGGCATAGTGCTTCTACTGCGTCGGCGTCGGGGCTGAGGACGATGCGCCGATCCTTCTGTCTCTCAATAGTGGATTTGCATCGGCAGATTCGCTTCGTCGTGCGGTACCGGTCCGGGCACGGCGGTGAGCAAGTTCGCAGGCGTGGTGAGGGCAACAGCGATGGCGGCGGCATCGAGGATGTCATCGCGGGCCGCCGTCTTCCGCGGGAAATCGCGGAAGGCTCTCTCACAGGCATGGGCGGTGGCGGGCGCGTGCGTGCGGAGGATATCGAGACGCTCGGCGCAGCCCGCGCTTTGTTTCTTTGAGGCATGCACGGGCACGCCGCCGTTGAGGCGCATGAAGACGAGTTCGGGATGGGATTCGAGGATGTGCTGCCTTGGCGGCGGTGTGTCGCCGGAGGAAGGCATCGACCTCGCGGATCTTGCCCATGATGTGGAAACTTTGCAGCGATATGGCTTTCCCGATCTCGGCGCTTGCCATGGGGCGGGCATTGGGCTGAATGCCGTTTACGCTAACCGCTCCAGGAGATGGAAACGCTCGTCATTCTGCTCCGCGCCGTCCTCGGCATTGCCGCGATTCCAGGACTCTGCTGGCTTTCTGTCCGCGGAGGGGTGCAGTCGGCTCGTAGGCGGAGGGGTCGCGCTTCAGGTGGTGCTCGCGGGGGTGGTTCTGCGGGTGCCGGGGGCGGATGCCCCTATCGGCTGGGCGGCGGATTTTTTCGTCGCTTTGCTGGGATTCACGGAGGCGGGAAGCCGGTTTGTGCTGGGTTTTTTGGCGGAGGGGCCCGGCTTTTGGGAGAGCGTGAACGAGGCGCTCGCGGACGACGAGGAGAACGGGCCGGCGGTGCGCTTCGGCATCGTCTTTGCCTTTCGCGTGCTGCCGACAGTCATCTTCTTTTCGGCGCTTACCTCTGTGCTATACTATCTCGGCATCCTGCAGAAGGTGGTCACGGTCTTCGCGTGGTTACTCCAACGGTCCATGCGCCTCTCCGGGCCGGAGAGCCTCGCGGCGGCGGCGAATGTCTTTATCGGGCAGACAGATGCGCCGCTTGTCGTGAAACCCTTTATCAATAACATGACCCGCTCGGAGTTGCTATGCCTTATGACCGGCGGTATGGCGATGATCGCCGGGGGCGTTTTCGGTGCCTATGTCTCGATTCTCGGCGGACCCGACCCGGAGGAGCAGCGTCTCTTCGCCAGACACCTCCTCACGGCGTCGCTCCTCTCCGCGCCCGCCGCCATTGTCTGTGCCAAGCTGCTCCTACCGCAGACAGGGGAGATCGACCCCGAGCTGCGCGTCTCGCCCGACCGAATGGGAGAGAACGTCTTTGACGCGGCCTGCCGGGGAACAACGCAGGGCCTGATGCTGGCGCTCAACATTGCGGCCATGCTCATTACGTTTCTGGCCTTCATCGCGCTCTTCAATTTTCTGGCTCCCGAACGGCGCGGCGACCTCTCGGCACTTACCCTGCGCGCCCTCCTCGGCGGAACGGCGGCGTGCCTGCTCACCGCTACGGTTGCGGCGTTGTTCCTGCGTTAGCACCCGCCGCCCGCCCGAATTATGGGTTTTCGACCCTCCGGACCCCGAATTCTCTCGACAGAACGGAATCCGCGTGCGGGTGTTTTGCGTGTTATGGCACGAAAAGCAGACAGCATTCTCGATACAATCGGCGACACGCCGTTGATCCGGCTCAATCGCGTGGCGGCGGACTGCGCCGCGACGATTTACGTGAAGGGCGAGTGGTTCAACCCGCTCGCAAGCGTGAAGGACCGCATTGCGCGGGCGATGATCGAAGCAGGTGAGAAGGAGGGCAAACTCAAGCCCGGCGGCGTGGTCATCGAGCCGACCTCGGGCAACACGGGCATCGGGCTCGCCTTTGTTTGTGCGGCCAAGGGTTACCGCTGCATCCTCACGATGCCGGAGACGATGTCCATGGAGCGCCGTATTCTGCTCGGCCTCATGGGGGCGGAGATCGTCCTTACGCCTGGCCCCAAGGGCATGCCGGGTGCGATTGCGAAGGCACAGGAGCTGATGGAGAAGCATGTTGGCAACGCCTATTGCCCGGGGCAGTTCGACAACCCCGCCAATCCGGAAATCCACCGCCGCACGACGGCCGAGGAAATCTGGGAGGCCACGGACGGCGAGGTCGACATCTTCATCTCCGGTGTCGGCACGGGCGGCACGATCACCGGCGTAGGCGAGGTGCTCAAAAAGCGCAAGCCGGGTTTCAAGGCGATCGCGGTGGAGCCGGACGCAAGTCCTGTGATCAGCGGCGGCAAACCGGGTCCGCACAAGATCCAGGGAATCGGCGCGGGCTTCATCCCGAAGAACCTCAATGTCGATGTGCTCGACGAGGTCATCCGTGTGACCAACGAAGACGCTTTTGAAATGGCGCAGAAGGTTTCGCTCGAAGAAGGCGTCGGTGTGGGGATTTCCAGCGGCGCGACCATCTGGGCGGCGCTCAAAGTCGCGCGCCGTCCGGAAAACGCGGGCAAGACCATTGTCGTCGTCGCCGCCAGCCCGAGCGAACGCTACCTCAGCACGGCCCTCGCCGAGAAGGTGCGCGGCGAGGTGTCCTCCCTTGAAGTGCAGGAAGTCTGAGCCACGCCCCTGCGGGGAGGCCATGAGGCCATTTCGGGCTGCCTCTCTTTTTCGCCCTTCACATTGCAGAGACGGTAGCCGCCATAGCTATCCTTCGGCTCGTGCAGGTCGTCTATCTGCCGTTCGCGAATGTGGTGCCCCGCCTGGCGGGCGCGCGCTTCAGCGCCGCCGCCGCATGCGGGCCGCGAGGAACGCGGCGAGCCCGGCAAAGAGGAGCGCATAGGCGCGCGGTTCGGGAATGGCAATGATTCCGATATCGTCGATGCTACCGAAGGCGCGGTTGTTTACGCCGCGGTGCCAGACGTGCAGGTCGGTGATGAAAAGACCGTCGGGTGCCTCGAATCCGACAAAAACGTCGTAATCACCGGCAGCCTGTTGTTCCAGTCCGATTTGCGAGAGTGCAGTCGACCCGTCGGAGAATGTCGCCTGACTGTACATCGTCGGGGTTCCCTGCCCGCTGAACCACTGGAAGTTGTCCCGCCCGAGGTATGACAATCCGACCACGAGTATTTGGTCCAGCGCGTCGAAGGTCATGTCCCACGAAGTGGGACCGCCCAAAACGTTGCTGCCGGAGGCGGGGAGGCGTTGGGCCGGATTTTCATTAAACTCAAAGAACCATTCGTCGTCGATATGGTTGTCTCCGCTTGAAGGGCTTCCCGGGCCGTCGACGGTGCCGAGATTCCCGGAACCGCCCGCTTCAACGTACCACTGACTGCCGCGCCCGATAGTGACGGAGGGGCCGTTGGTTCCGAGATTGGCGATGAGGTTTTGCGCCCGCAGGTTTGTGCGGGCGACAGGTCCGGAGCCGGTCATCGTTACATTGGCAATCGTCGTGTTGCTGCCTGTGTTGACGACAGTGGCGTTCTCAAAACTGATGACACCGCCCTGTCCGGCGGCATGGGCCGCGGCCACACGACCGGAGAAGTCGGCGGCGGAAATTGTGTTTCCCGCCGCTTCGAAATTGACCGGATTGTCCGCTGCGAATTGCGCGACGGTGTTGAAGGTCGCATGGGTCCGCACGAAGTCGTAGCTGTCGAACAGGCCTTGCGCGGAGAGCGCTGCCGCAGAGGCAATGAGCGAGAAGAGCGAGGTGGTGAGCGGGGATTTCATAGGATTTTTTCGGTGTTAAGGGAGATGGTTGACGGAAATGAAAATACGGATAGCTCCGGCAGAGAATTCCGTTTTTTCATTATTCACTTTAGCGGATGAAATTTTTATGGAGGCAAGGCGATCCATCAATAATGATTTTGTCTTCCGGCAAGAAGCTCTCCAAGAGGCCGTTTGAATCAACCGTTTTCCATGGTTGCACGATTGGGTAATCGGGATCATTTCCCGGTTACGCCCTGAAGGGCGCCGGAGGCGTTCAGCGCTCAGCTCAGCGCGATTGCGTTCGCGCCGCGACTTCTTCTGCGGACGGAGGCGGAGACGGCGTGTTGCCGGGGTCATGATTTGAATTGATTTCGCGGGCGGAAGGCACCGCGGGGGCGGGCGGGGCCGCGGGCCGACGGTACCAGAAGCCGCACAACCTCCGCGAGCGGAGGGCGAGGGGCATAAGGCAGAGGAATAAGGTATAGGCGACCACGCGCGGGCCTGAGTGCCAGCGTAGTTTGCGCGCGGAGGTGCGGACCGGCGTATCCGTGAGAATGGCGAATCGCATACTGCGGCGGCGTCCTTCGCGCTTCAGTTGCCGCGAGATCCGGATCTCTTCGCTGGCGAAGAGGCGTTCATCGAATCCGCCGACGGCTTCGAAGGCGTCGCGGCGGCAAAAGATGAAACAGCCTGCCGCAACCCCGGCTGTTCTCGAAATCCTCTCCCACAGCAGGATGCCGAAGCGGCCAACGGTGCCGGGGTCGTCCTCGAAGCGGACGAGCGATCCCCCGCCGACAACGGTTCCCGAACGGAGAGCGGTCAGCGCCGCTTCGAGGACCTGCGGGCAGATCCGTGTGTCGGCGTCGACGAAGACGAGGAAGAGTCCGCGCGCCGCCGCCGCACCCGTGTTGCGGGCGCGCGCGATTTGGTTGGCGGGTTCGAAGACAACGCGGTCAGCGCCGTGCCGTGCCGCGGTCTCCGCCGTGGAATCGTCCGAGTTGTTGTCCACGACGATACACTCGCCGCTGCTCCCTTGCGCCTTCATGGCGGCGCGGATGGCGGCAAGCGTGGCAGGCAGTTCCCGTGCTTCGTTGTAGGCGGGAACGATGACCGAGTATTCGGGGTCTGCAGGGGCGGTTGCCATGTGAGACTACGTTTGCGCGCAACCGTGCGCGGCGGCAAACGCCGGTGCCGTTTTCTACGTTCCGGCAATCGGTTCAGCGGCTTGCTTCTTCCACTTGACTCCTTCCGGAGGAACCGCGGAGCCCGGCGGATAGGCCGTGTGCGCGGAAACCAAGCCGAGTCTTTGCGGTTGGAGCGGAATTCGGTTGTCAACGGGGCCCGAAAACGCGATGCGGTAGAGATGCGTGTGACGGGCGGCATTGCGCGGGGAATCGAATTGCTTGCGCCGAAAGGCGGCAGCACGCGTCCGGCGACGGACCGGATGCGCGAGGCGGTGTTTTCGTCGCTTGCCGAGCGGGTGGACGGGGCGAAGGTTGTGGACCTTTTCGCGGGGTCCGGCGCTTACGGCCTGGAGGCATGGTCGCGCGGTGCGTCCGGGGTGGTATTCGTTGAGAATCATCCCCGGTTGGCGGGCATTCTGACGGAGAACATTGCCCGTGTGGCGCGCTCGCTTGGGGCGGAACCCCCGTGGCCCGCACGGGTCCGCCGCGCCGATGCACTGGGGACACCGGACGAACCCGGATCGGCTGATATTGTCTTTGTCGATCCGCCTTATGCCCTGCTTCCGGGAATCGGGCCTGAAGTTTTCCAGCGAGCGGGCGACTGGCTCGGTCCGGCTGGCGGCCGCCTGCTTGTCTTCGAGGCCCCGGGCGAACTGGAACCCGGCGCTCCCGGCTGGACGCTTCTCCGCCGCCTCGGGAAAGGGCGCGGGCAGCCCGTAGTCTCGGTCTTCCGCCTCGGGGACGAGTGAACACGGACATCACCGCTGTTGACGACCCGCTGGCGGCGGAGTCCTTCCGGAGGGGATGCGTGGTGGATGACCGACGGCACGGCGGCGGAGGCGGAGGTAATTCTGTTGCGCAACAGGACGCGTTTTTGGGAAATGGGGTGGATGAAACGGGCGTTTGATGTGTTGGTCAGCATGGCGGCGCTGGTGGTTCTGGCACCGGTTCTGGCGGTGGTCGCTCTGCTGGTGCGTCTGCGGCTCGGCCCGCCCGTCTTTTTCCGCCAGCGGCGGATCGGCTGGAAGGGAGCAGAGTTCGACATCCTGAAATTCCGTACGATGACGGATGCGCGCGACGCCTCGGGTGGGCTGCTTCCGGACTCCGAGCGCCTCACGCCTTTCGGGCGGTTCCTGCGCCGCACAAGTCTCGACGAATTGCCGGAACTGCTCAACGTGCTGCGCGGCGAAATGAGCCTCGTGGGCCCGCGCCCGCTGCCGGTGATCTACCGCGACCGCTACTCGCCCGAACAGTGGCGGCGGCACGAGGTGCGGCCGGGTCTCACGGGATGGGCACAGGTGAACGGACGCAACGCGACGACATGGCCGGAACGCTTTGCCCATGACCTCGACTATGTGGAACGCCATCCGTTCCGCCGCGACCTGAAGATTCTCTGTATGACGGTGGCTGCTGTGCTGCGCCGCGAGGGGATCGAGGCCGAGGGCAGCGCGACCATGCACGAGTTCACGGGCAATGAGCCCGGCGGCGAGAGCGGCCCGCGGTGAGGCGAGCCGGTCAGGTCCATCCGGATGTCGGTCGACCGCGCACCATTTGCGTCCGACCACGTCTTCCGGTGCGCCGAGGAAAGTTTTGCGCTGCCTATAAATTGTTGTGGAGCGCGAATTTTCCCTCCGAAAAGAGGTTGACGCACCGGATTCCACCCGCTTGCCTTCTCCGCTTTCCGTTTTGGGGCCGTAGCTCAGTTGGAAGAGCGCCACAATGGCATTGTGGAGGTCGTCGGTTCGATCCCGATCGGCTCCACCACGGCTCTTTGTCCGGTCCGGTGCTCCCGCGTCCCGGTGCAAAGAAGTTCTCGGGCCCGGGTGGCGGAATTGGTAGACGCTCACGACTTAGGATCGTGTGCCTTTTGGCGTGGGGGTTCGAGTCCCCCCTCGGGCACTTTTCCGCTCTTTCCGCAAAGAATTTGACAGAAACCAAGGAGCGTCCCTTGTAATTGGAATAATTCTAATTACTGTTTGAATTGATATGGCCAGCAAACACAGTCACGCCCTTCCCCGCGCCGCCAAGGAACTCCTTGACGACGCGCTTGCCCGTCACGGGTTGCGGGGCACACGGCACCGGGACCTGATCTTCGGGAGCCTACTTGCGCGGCGCGACCACCCCACGGCGGAGGAAGTTTTTGTGCGGGTGAAGGCGATGGCGCCGACCATCTCGCTCGCCACCGTCTACAACTGCCTCGAAACGTTGGTCCAATGCGGGCTGGTGCGTGCGGTTAACCACGAGCGGGACGCCACGCGTTACTGCCCCAATCTCTCCGAGCATGCCCACTTCCACGACCGGCGCACCGGTCGAATCTATGATGTCGATTTGCCCGAGGATGTGGTTGAGCGGCTCAAAGAACTGCTCCCGAAAGGGTATGAGGCCGACAGTCTGGAATTGAATTTCCACGGGCGGTCCGCGATGGAGAAAGGCCGCGCGGAAAAGGCGACCGCGTCCACTTGAACGATTTTCAGATAAACAACGATTAATTATTGGAATCCATGAACACGCTTGAAATCAAGAACCTGAACGTCTCCATCGACGGGAAGCCCATTCTCAAGGACTTCTCGCTGACTGTCCCGAAGGGCGAAGTCCACGCCCTCATGGGGCCGAACGGCACAGGCAAGAGCACGCTCGCGAAGGCGCTCGCGGGCCATGAAGACTACGAGATCGAGAGCGGCGAAGCCCTCCTCGACGGCGAAAACATCATCGGCATGGAGCCCGATGAGATTGCCCGCGCCGGTCTCTTCATGGCCTTCCAGTACCCGAGTGAGATTCCGGGTGTGACGATCGCCAATTTCATCCGCGCCGCCCTTACTTCGCGCTTGAAAGAAGGAGAGACGTTCCGCGCCCCCGATTTCTACAAGGAACTCTACGCCCGCATGGACGAACTCAAGATTGACCGGAAGTTCACCTCGCGCGCGGTAAATGAAGGGTTTTCTGGCGGCGAAAAGAAGCGCTGCGAAATCCTGCAGATGGCGATGCTCAGGCCGCGTTATGCCATCATGGATGAGACCGACAGCGGGCTCGATATCGATGCCCTCAAGATCGTCGCTGAAGGTGTCAACAAAATGCGCGGCCCCGGCATGGGTATCCTTGTCATCACTCACTACCAGCGGCTTCTCAATTACCTTGTTCCGGACAAGGTGCATGTCATGGGCGGAGGCACTATCGTTCGTTCGGGCGGTCCGGAACTCGCCTTGGAACTTGAGGAAAGCGGCTACGAACCGGCGGAGGCTGAACCGGCGGGCGCTTCGTCCTGAGCCCGTTTCCGCGCGCTTCATCAACCGAACATCAATCCAACCGGAAAGCATTACTGACATGGCGACCACACCCGATATCAACATCGAAAGAGACCAAGGGAATTTCCACTACGATACGACCTACGAATTTGACGCCGGCGTCGGCCTCAATGAGGAGACCGTCGATTATATCTCCAAGGTAAAGGAGGAAGATGAGTGGATGCACAGCTTCCGGCGCAAGGCGCTGAAGATTTTCCGCGACAAGCCGACGCCTACGCACTGGGCTTCGAAGGATCTCGAAAATATCCACTACGAGAAAATCCGTTACTACCTCTCCAAAGGCCAGCGCCCGAGCCGGACGTGGGACGAAGTGCCAGATGACGTGAAGAAAACCTTCGAACGCCTCGGCATTCCCGAGAAAGAACGCGCTTACCTTGCCGGTGTGGAGGCGCAGTTCGATTCCGAAGCTTCCTACTCCAATATGAAGGAGGAACTCGGCAAGCAGGGTGTGATTTTCGTCGGCTCCACCGAGGGCCTTATGAAGCACCCGGAAATCTTCCGGAAGTGGTTTGGGAAGGTCATTCCCATCGGCGACAACAAGTTCAGTGCGCTCAACAGCGCGGTCTTTTCGGGTGGTTCCTTTATCTATGTGCCTCCGGGAGTGAAGGTGAAGCAGCCGTTGCAGGCCTACTTCCGCATCAATGCAGAGAATTTCGGCCAGTTTGAGCGGACGCTCATCATCGCCGACGAAGGCGCGGAAGTCACCTACATGGAAGGTTGCACAGCGCCGAAGTTTGAGACGACCACCCTGCACAGCGCCGTCGTCGAACTGGTCGCTCTGAAAGGGGCGAAAATCCAGTACATCACGGTTCAGAACTGGTCGGCGAATGTCTTTAATCTCGTCACAAAACGCGGGCTCGCCATGGAGGACGCCGAGGTTAAGTGGATCGACTGCAATATCGGCAGTCGCCTCACGATGAAGTATCCCGGCGTGGTCATGCGCGGCAAAGGCGCGCGCGGCGAGGTGCTTTCCATTGCGCTCGCGCACGACGGCCAGCACCAGGATACCGGCGCGAAGATGGTGCACGCCGCCGACAACACTACGTCGAACATCACTTCAAAATCGATTTCCATCGGCGAGGGTCGGTCGACCTACCGCGGGATCGTCGCCATGCCCAAGCACCTCAAGGGCTGTAGGAATAACACGGAGTGCGACGCACTCCTCATCAATACGAACAGCCGGACGGATACCTATCCGGCGATCACAGTTCGGGGGAACCACAATACCGTGCAGCACGAGGCCAGCGTTTCCAAAGTCAGCGCGGAGCAGATTTTCTATATGATGCAGCGTGGGCTCAGTGAAGAAGAGGCGATGTCGCTCTCGGTCAACGGCTTCGTCAATGACCTCATCCGCGAGTTTCCCATGGAGTATTCGGTGGAGCTAAAACGCCTCATCGATCTCGAAATGGAAGGCAGCGTGGGTTGAGCAAGAACAGCGGCCCGCAACAACGATAACTTGGAATTGGAATTAAAGCAGAACTATGAGTACGGAAACTCTCTCAGCCGCCACGGGTGTGATCGGCGACTCCGGCGTCTTTGCCGCCCGGCACGAATTCTCCGGCGGTTTGCCCGATTGGTTTACCGCGATGCAACGTGAGCATTGGACTTGTTTTCTCGAGAGTCCCGCGCCCACGCGTTTCGACGAGACCTGGCGTTTCAGCGACTTGCGGCCTATGTCGACAATCTCCGGATTTGCTCCGACTCCTTTTGAGAAGCCGGATGCTTCTGACTTGGTCCGGCAGTCGGACACCGTCGGAAATCCGGCAGGGCAGTTGGTCTTCGTCGACGATAACTTGGCGACGGCCCGTGTTATGGATGCGGATCTGGAGAAGAGGGGTGTCATTTTCACTACCTTGGGCGATGCGCTGAACAATCACGGCGACCTCGTGCGCGAGTATTTCATGAAAGAGACGCCGCAGCTAGGTTCCGAAAAGTACGAGGCTTTGCACGTGGCTCTAATGCGCAGTGGTGTCTTCCTCTACGTGCCTGATGGTGTCGAGGTCGACCGCCCGTTTGTTGTGTATAACTGGACGCAGCGACCCGGCGGGGCGATTTTTCCTCACACGCTGTTTGTCAGTGGCAAAAACTCGAAGTCAACGCTGGTCGAGTTTCAGCGCTCAGCGTCGACAGAGACGGAGCATTTGGCCATCGCCAACGCGCACGTATTCTCGGCCGACGGTTCGCAGACGAATCATCGTATAATTCAGGATTGGAACACCAAAACGCTCAGCTTTCAGCTGAACACCAACAATGCCCGGCGCGACACCAACGCGAAGAGCATTATCGTTAACGTTGGCTCCAGCCAGGCGCGGCAGGAAGTGCACGGCAAGATTTTCGGCAGCGGATCGAATGTCGAAATGTATTCCGTCAATGTGCCGCGCGGGGTCCAGCAGTTTGACCAGCGCACCTTGCAAACGCACCTCGCGCCGAACAGCCGGAGCGACCTGCTCTTCAAGAACGCGCTCCTCGATGACAGCCGCACGATTTTCAGCGGACTCATTATTGTCGAGGAAGGCGCGCAGCAAACGGATGCCTACCAGACGAACAACAACCTCATGCTCAGCGAGACAGCGGAGAGCAACGCCTTACCCGGCCTGGAGATTAAGGCCAACGACGTTAAGTGCTCACACGGGGCAACCACCGGCCGGATCGACGAATCAAATCTCTTCTACTTTCTGGCGCGAGGTATCCCCCGTGCGAAAGCGCACGAACTCATGGTTTTCGGCTTCCTCGAAGAAGTGATTGAAAAATTCGAAGACGAGAGCCTCGGAAACTACGTACGCGGTCGCTTGGCGGACAAGTTCCTCGCCTGACCGCCCGCACGCGGACCGGTTCTTCTCCATATACCAGCGAACAGACCAATTCATGCGCTCCTCAGATAACGAACGCACCCTCTCCCGCGAAGTCACTGCGACGATCGTTCCCTACGGCGATCAAGTCACCATCCCCGACGGCACGCGCGTGATGATCACCCACCGCCTTGGCGGAAACTTCACTGTCACTTGGGAGGGGGGTATGGCGCAGATTCTCGGTAAAGACGGCGATGCCTTGGGCGAAGAAGTGGCGAAGCCCGTAGCTCCGGCCGCAGATGACGCACCCTATGAAGGCGGTCCACCCGCCGAAGACACCGTCTGGGATGCACTTCGGCAGGTCTACGACCCGGAAATTCCTGTAAACATCGTCGACCTCGGCCTAATTTACACGATGGAACTCTCCGAGCCCGACGATTCCGGACGCTGCGACGTCAAAGTTGACATGACGCTCACTGCGCCCGGATGCGGCATGGGCCCCGCCATCGCTCAAGATGCCAAATACAAGGTCGAGCAAGTCCCGGGCGTCGCCGAGGCCACTGTAGATATCGTCTGGGATCCGCCGTGGAATCAAGACATGATCTCGGAGGAGGGCAAGATGGAGCTGGGTCTGCTCTAAGGGCACCGTAAGGACCGGAGGCGGTACCACAAAGGCGGCTTCCTTCCGGGGAATCCTAAAGCGGAAGAAGAAGTCGCGGTACGGGTTGCGGCGGACGCTGCGAGCGGCAATGCTTTATGGCGTTTCGATTTGGTCGACAGGCCGCCGGTTTCAGTTGCTCCGTGGCGTGGCGATCAACGTCGGAATGCACCCCTTTTCATAATACCCGATAGCTCCATCATGGAACCGGTCGTCCCTGGCGTGAAGATCATCGTCGCAGTAGCCCGCAACCGCGTGATCGGGCGCGACGGTCGTCTGCCGTGGAAAATTCCGGAGGACTGGAATCACTTTCTGGAGTCGACCCGCGGCGGGAGCTTGGTCCTCGGACGGCGGTGTTTTGAGGAACTGGTTGATACTGGAGCGCTGAAGGACGGGACACGTCGGGTGTTCATCGTCTCGACAACCCGTAGCGGCCCGGACTGTTTTCCGGATTTCCCTTCTGCGCTGGAGGCAGCGAAGCGTGCCGGCCGGACAATTTGGATCTGCGGGGGCGAGCGAATTTACGCGGAGGCCATGCCTGTCGCCGATGAGCTGATTCTGACATTGGTGGACGCTGATTTCGACGGTGACACGCGCTTCCCCGAGTGGTCGGGTGAATTTACAAATCTGCACAGTGAACGTGCAAGCCGCCACGGTTCCATCCCATTATATTTTCGAGTTTACCGGCGCAGGGAAAGATTTTCCCGTGCCGAGTGCGTCTGAGTTTCCGGAATGAGCGTATTTTCCCGCATGCACCCGTCTCCGCAATATACCTGCCGGTCGCCGCTCCGGGTGGCTCATCTTGTCATCCTTCTCATCGCCTTCGCGTTTGTCGAAATCCGGGCGGTGGAATTCAAGGACCCGCCGCAGGGCGAACCGACTCCGGTTTGGGCTGTGCAGATCACGGAGGACGCGGATCCGCGCGAGGTCGCCCGTTCGGTGGGGGCGTTGTACCGCGGTCCGGTGGACCGGGTCCGGGGCATCCACCGCTTTGAGTTTGTCGGCCCGCTTTTGGCGCGGCCGGATGACGTGGATCTCCGTGCTGCCGTTCGCCGAACGATGGATTTCCAGACCTCGGTGCTTTGGAGCGAACAGCAGGTACGGATGCCCCTGGAGACGCGGTTTGTCCCGCAGGATCCCCTTTATGCAGAGCAATGGCACCTGCAAAGCGTCGGCCAGCGTGGGTCCACTCGCGGCAAAGACATCAACGCCGAAGCAGCGTGGGAACGGGGCTATACGGGGGCGGGAGTGACGGTCGTGGTTGTCGACACAGGAACCGAGATCACGCATCCGGACCTCGCGCCGAACTATTCGGCGGAATTCGGACGCGATATTCTCGACGGCGGCAGCGATCCGTTGCCCCGGCAGGAAGGGGAGGCCCACGGCACGGCCGTCGCGGGCATAATCGCGGCCGCGCGAAACGACATTTACGGGGTGGGTATCGCGCATGATGCCCGTCTCGGCGCCGTCCGGCTTATCCGGCAGCGCGGCGCACCCGGCGGCGGAACGACCGACAGCGAGACTGCCGAGGCGCTCGGCTTCAACCTGGACCTCTTTCCGCACGATCAGGTGCATGTCTACAACAATAGCTGGGGACCCGGGCAGGATCCGGGCGGTCCCATCCGCTACGGAGGTCCGGGGTCCCTCACGCGGACGGCAATTCGCGACGGTGCGCGCCTCGGTCGCGGCGGACTGGGAAGTATATATGTGTGGGCAGCGGGAAACAGCGCGCAGGACGGCGACCGCGCGGATTACGACGGATACAACAATCTTCCCTACACGATATCCGTCGGCGCTCTCGGGAAAGACGGACGGGCGGCGATTTACAGTGAGCCGGGATCGAGCGTATTCGTCTCCGCGCCCAGCCGGGGAACAGGCGCAGGCATTCTGACGACCGACAATGTGGGCATGAGCGGATACACCAATGAGGACATGACGTACCACTTCAGCGGCACTTCGGCGGCGGCTCCGATGGTGGCGGGCGTTGTCGCTTTGATGCTGGAGGCGAATCCGGATCTTGATTGGCGCGATGTGCAGCACATCCTTGCCCGCACGGCGGTGCGAACAGATTTCGAGAGTCCGGGCTGGAGGCAAAACGGCGCGGGGTTCTGGATCCATGACAATCACGGCTTCGGTCGGGTTGACGCGGGCGCGGCGGTTGCGCTGGCCGGAGAGTGGAGCCCGGCGACCATCGGCGTGCGGAGGACGGTGAACTCCGGGACGCGCGCGGTGCCGTTAAACCAGAGAGCCCTCAGTCAGGGACGGACTCTCACGCAGGCCTTTTCCACTGCCGAAAACATTACAGTTGAGCACGTTGAGATTGATTTTCTCAGCACGCATTCCAACTGGGGGGATTTGGAAATCACTCTCGAATCACCGGCCGGTACTGTCTCCACCTTCTCCGAACCGCATTTTCACCGAAATTCACCGACTTCGTGGACCTACATGTCCGTCCGCCATTGGGGTGAGTCGGCGCAGGGCACGTGGCGTCTGCGGGTGAGCGACACGGGTCCGCAGGGGTCCGGAAATTTCAATTCCTGGAGAATGCGTATCCACGGAATGGCTACGCTGCCGAACGAAAACCGGCCTCCCGTCGGTGAGGACGTGGAGCTTGTGACCGATGCCTTTCCCGTTCTTATTGATCCGCTGGCGGGTGTCTCCGATCCGGACGGCCATCCGGTGGAACTGACTTCTGTCTACCGCCCGGCGTACGGCACCGTGGAGGTCGGTGAGGACGGATTGCTGCGCTACAGCATGGATCCGCTGCACCGCGGGCGCGACCGGGTCGGAGTGACGCTTTCCGACGGACGCGGCGGGACGCTTCGCCGCATGTTCACGGTAATCAACCCCACTCCGGGGGCGGTGAATATGCAGGTGGCAACCGTCCGCGGCAATTCGGTGGAGATTCCTGTCCTCGACGCCGCGTTTGATCCGCTCGGCGGGCAGGTTTTCCTGCAGGACTTCGGTCTTCCACGGCGCGGGGAAGTTGCTCCGCTCGGCGGCGACCGCCTGCTTTACACGCCGCCGACGGGTTTTGTCGGGGCGGACCGCTTCCCGTATACGGTATCAACATCGGGAGGACAGGAAGGCAGCGCTTGGGTAACGGTCATTGTCGTGGACGAACCGGACTTCATTCTCGATTTCGACGGAGTGAATGATGTCGTGCTGACCGAGCCGCACGCGGACTTTGATTTGAGCGACCGGTTTACCATCGAGGCATGGATCCGGCCGCGTGGTTGGGGTGAGTATTTCACCGGCTTCGGACGGATCTTCGACAAGGCTAAGGCGATCTTTTTCCTCAACGGATTTGAGCACGATCTATACAGTGACCGCAGTCTCGTCTTCTTTGCCGAGACGGTGAACGGCACTTCTGCGGCGAACAGTCCGCCCCGGCTCATTCAGTTGAATACATGGCAGCATGTGGCGGTGACTTACAACGCCGCGGCCACCAATCCCGTTGTTTTCTACATTAACGGCACGGCGCACAATGCGCGCTATCCCATTGACGATTCACCACGGCCTTCGACGGGCGCGTCGCTGGTTTCCAACGCCGCCGATCCCGCCCGCATAGGCGAGGCCGCCAGCGGTGAACGGGCCTTTGAAGGCGAGTTTGCCGAGGTGCGTGTGTGGAACCGCGTTCTAAGCGGATCGGAGATCCGTCAATGGATGGATGCGCGCGTGCCGGACTCGGCGAACGGACTGTGGACGCTGTGGGACTTTCCGGAAGGGTCGGGCACGACGACACGCACGCGCGGTTCGCTCCAGCTAGACGCGGTGCTCGACCGGCCCGAATGGACGGTGGCTGAACCGCCGTGGTCGCCGTTCGTTGAGTTCTTCGGTGATGTGGCGGATTTCGGGAGCGGTTGGTGGAACACACCCGTGCTCGGTGATCTCTTCGGCGACGAGTTTCCGTGGGTACGGCATCCGGAATTGGGCTGGCTCTACGCGGCGTGGCAAGGAGGCGGAAACTTATGGGTTGGACATGAAGGCTCCGAACTGGGTTGGCTTTTTACGGGTATGGATTTGTATCCATGGATCTACAGTCATGCCCGCGGCGGCTGGATTTACTTTATCGAATCCGGTACGGACGCGCCTTTGTTCTTCGATCCTGCGGCGGCGGGTGGATTCTTTGAGTGGAGGCGGTAAAAAGCGCTGCGGCGGAGCGCGTCACTCGCACAGCGTTCCGAGGCGCCGTTCGAGATCGCGTGTCTTTTCGACTGTGGACACGCGTGTATCCAAGACGTGTATTCGCATTGTGTTGTCCCGCAGGTAGACGCAGGCGGTGCCCGGCAGGAGGCTGGCGATCCATGCGAGAAGAAGAGCCGGCTTTTCAGAGACCTTGATATCAAGGTCGATGATAGCGGGCTTGAGCGGCATAGAGGGCCGTAATGCGCGCAGGGCGACATCGAGTCCGCCGAGGAAGGAGTTCCACAGAAACCACGGAATGAATCTTGCGACCGCGATGGGTTTCCAGCGCCACACTCCCGGCGGGCAGAGTGCCCGGGAGGAGGCGGCGGCGCATAGAATGAAGGCCGCGGGCATGACGACGTCGGCGACTTTGCCTTCCGCGAGGATCCACCATGCGACGGCAAAGGCCACCGTCCGCAGGCTGAAGGATGCGGCTTCCGTTTTCCAACGGGATGGGTTGCGCAATCTGGATGTCATACAAAAAGCAGTGCAAGAAAGCCGAGAGTGAAGAGGATGAAAAAGAAGCCGACCCACTTCCATGTTTCGAGTCGTGCCTCGACGCGGTCAACCCATGCCTGGGTCGTTTCGAACGCGATAATGCGGTCAGAGAGTTGCACGATATTGAGCCATTCATAGTGAGGGTTGATCCGTTCGCCAAAGCGGAGAGCGCGCCGAAGCTGGCCGAGAATTTTCTCGATGAGGACAATGAAGTCGCCCGGTGGCACGAGAGGAACGTGCGGCCGTGCCGCGACCGAGCGCATGACGACGACAATAAACAATCCTCCGACCGCAACTGGAGCGATGGAGGCAAATAGACTGCCCGCCGTGATCGACGGAAAGTCGACAGGTGCGTCGTGCCGCCCGTTGAGGACGAAAGGACCAGCGGCGGCAGCGGCCACGCTGAGCGCCCACGGGAGGGCCCTGGCGGCGGCTGGCTCGGTGTCTCGCTTCGTCTCCTGCGGTGAAGCGCCCGTCGAAGCCCATAAAAAGCGCGTGAGGAGAAGTGCGGTTGCGAAGCCGGATACCGTAATGAGCGGGGGCAGGAGCCCGGCCCAGACAGACGGAGCGTGCTCCGCGAGATCCTTCAGAGCGAATTTGGCGACGAATCCGGCGAGCGGGGGCGCACCGACGATAACGAGCGCGGCAATGCCATGGGCTCCGAGGACCGCAATACGTGCGAGGTGGCCCGCTGCGTGCACAGCTGTGCCGAGGAAGAGTGCGCCTTTGGCCAGACCGTGCATGGCGGCGTAGAGAGCAAGGGCGGGGGCGACGGCGGGCCAGAGGGCATTGTCCGAAAGGCCGATGCCAAGGAGGGTGGTCATAACGCCCATTTGGCTGATGCTGGAGTAGGCGAGGATTGTTTTCGGGTGGGTTTGGAATGTGCCGACTGCAGCAGCCCACAGGGCGGCGAATATGCCCGCGCCAATAATTCCGGCACCCCAAGCCGGAAGTGAGGCTTCCCCGAGAGGCAGGAAATGGTACCAGCCGAGCAACCCGGCCTTGATCATGGCACCGCTCAGAACGGCGCTGGCCGGCGTGGGGGCGACTGGATGGGCAAGCGGGAGCCAGAAGTAAAGCGGGACAGCCCCGGCTTTGACCCCGAACCCGGCAAGGGCTAGAGCGACGGTAAGGTCGCGCAGCGGCGACTCGGCCACGGCCTCGCGGATGCCGGAGATGCCGAAGGATCCGGACGCGTGCACGGCGAGAAACAGGGCGGCGAGCAGAAGAATCTCGCCAATGATCGCCATAACAAGGTAAACACGCGCCGCTCGGCGGGCTTCACCGGTTCCTTTGTGGATGACGAGGCCGTAGGAAGCAAAGGTCATAAGCACGAAGAATCCGTAGAATGTCGGGACGTCCGCCGCCATGATCAGGCCGAAGTTCCCCGCCATGGAAAGCGCGAAGAAAACATCGTGGCGTTTCCGCCGCCTGTCGCCCGCGAGATAGGGCCCGCAAAAACCTCCGGCTAGGCTCCATAAGAATGCTGAAAACGTGAGGAGCGAGGCGCGGAAGGGATCGAGGCCGAACTCCGCGCCGAGGAGGAGGCTGTCGGCGCGGTGGCCTCCAAGGTCGCCGCCTGCCCAGCCAAGAGCGAGGGCAGGCAGGGCCGCGGCGGCAAGGAGCGCGCCCGCCGCCGTATTCCACGGTCGCATGCACAACAGCACGAGCGCGGCAAAGAGCGGGGCGGTGTATGCGGCAGTCCAGAGCATTGTCAGCTATACCACCTTTCTGCGATGGCGATGGCCCAGCGGAGAACGCTCCATGGAGCGGCAGCGAAGATTCCCAGCGCAAGCGACATCGCGCCGGTGACGACGGCGGGAATGAGCAGCGTCCAAGGGGTTTCAAACCGCGAATTGCGGTGGGTCGTCCACTCGCGGTCCGGCGGACGGAACCACGCGGCATGCAGGATAGGGAGAAAATACGCAGCGTTGAGCGCGCTGCTCGCGAGGAGCACGGCGATGACCCATCCCTGGCCCGCTTCGAGCCCGCCAAGGCCGAGATACCACTTGCTCACGAAACCGGCCGTCGGCGGTAGCCCGATCATACCCAGCGCGCCGATGGTAAAGGCTGCCATCGTCCACGGCATGCGGTGTCCGACGCCGTTTAGTTCGCTCACCTTGTGAAGATGGAGTGTTTCCGCGATGTTGCCGGCGCAGAAAAAGAGGGTGATTTTCATCACACCTTGGTGGACAAGGTGGGCGATGGCTCCGACCGACGCGAGCATACCGGGCGTCGCCACGCCGAGGGCGATGTAGGAGAGTTGGCTGACGGTGGAGTAAGCGAGGCGGCGTTTGAGGTTATCCTGCGTGAGCGCGCGCAGCGATCCGTAGATGATGGTGATCGCGGCGAGCACAGCGAGGGGTGTGAGGAGGTGCAGCTCGCGGGCGAGTTCTATGCTGTAGACATCGTAGACGATCCGTGTGATCCCGAAGGCTCCGGCTTTCACCACGGCCACAGCGTGGAGCAATGCGCTGACTGGAGCGGGTGCGACCATCGCAACGGGGAGCCAACCGTGCAGGGGCATGAGGGCGGCCTTTACGCCGAGTCCGAGAATCAGTAACCAGAAGAGAATGAACAGTTGCACGCCTGCCTCCTCCGCTATCCCGCGCAGGAGGTGTGTATCTCCGAAATCCACCGGGCCGACGAGGACGAAGAGCCATACCACGCCGACGAATAACACCGTTCCCCCGCCGATGGTGTACCACAGGTAGGTGCGGCCTGCGCGCAGGGCGGCGTCCGTGCCGCGGTGCACAACAAGTGGGTACGTCGTGATGGTGAGGAACTCATAGAAGATGAAAAAGGTGACGACATTGCCCGACAGGGCGATACCCGTGCTGGCGGTCACGCAGAGACTGAAAAACCCGAAAAACCGGCGCCGGAAGGCGGACCCCTCCAGATAGCCGACTGCGTAGACCGTTGTGAGCAGCCAGAGCACGCTGGAGAGTGCGGCAAAGAGAAGCGCGAGGGCGTCGACACGGAGATGGAAGGCGAGATCAACACCGATGTCGTAGCGGAAGGAGTATTCTTCGCCGCGGAAGTATCCGTGCGCCACGACGGCGATCAAGACCACTTTAGCGGCGGCACCCGTGAGGTTTAGGGCGGTGCGGGCGCGCGTCTGGGCCTCGGCGAGGAAGAAGATCAGCACGCCGGGCAGCAGCGAACTGGCGACGATCGCAAGCGGCAGCCATTCATTGAGCGTCATGGTGAGACACCCCCTTCCTCGGGGTCGATCACATCGGCAAAGGGTGATTCGATATCGATGAGGGTGAGGATTTCCTCGGCACGGAATCCGATGGCGATGGCCCCGATACCGAGGATGAGCGCGGCGACTTCGAGCACGCGCGGCACACGGCGCAGCGGTTTGTCGCGCTTACCCCGTGCCGGTGCGAAAGCCACGCGCAGTATCATGAAAACGTAGCCCGCTGTCAGAAAACTTCCCCAGAGGACCATTGGCGCCCACCACCATTGCCCGCTGTCGAAGGCCGCCTTGAGGAGCATCCACTTGGCCACGAATCCGCCGCTCGGCGGCAGTCCGATAAGGCTCACTCCGGCGAGGGCGAAGGCAAAGGTCGTCATGGGGAGACGGCTCACCATGTTGACAATAGATTCGCGGTTATCGGTACCCGTGGCAAGGACAAATATGCCGACGGCAAGGAACATGGCGGACTTGGCAAAGCCGTGGGCGAGAGCTTGGTAGATGCCGCCGGTCCAGGCGTGAACGAGCCACGGGCTGTCGCCGAGTCCTTCGTAGGCCACGGTGATGAGGGGAAAGAGGAGAAAGAGGTAGCCGACCTGCCCCACGGTGGAGTGCGCCACCATGAGCTTGAGGCTTCTTTGGCGGAGGGCCTGGTAGGAACCCCAGACCACGGCCACGGCCCCGAGTGCGCCCGCCGCCTGTCCGGCCGCGTAAGAGAGCGAAACGTCAAAGACGTCCACCCAGAGGCGAAGGATCAGATAAAAGGAAGCCTTCACGACAAGGGCCGAGAGAATAGCGCTCACCGGCGGGTCGGCAGAGGCGTGTGCGGAGGGCAGCCAGAAATGCAGCGGAAAGAGTGCGGTCTTCACAAACAGGCCAGTGAGGATGAGCCCGAGGGCAAGCCGGGTGGTGAAGCCGGTGTCGACAAGCGCGCTGAGAAGGGTGAGATCGAGCGTGCCGAAGGAGCCGTAGACAAGGGCCACACCGAGCAAATATGCCATGGAGCCGACAAGGGCGGCGAGCAGATAGCGAAGGCCTCCGATCAGCGCGGCGGGCCGTCCGGAAAGAATGGCGAGCGCGACAGCCGAAATACCGAGGACCTCGATAACCACATAGAGGTTGAAGAGATCGACGGACAGATAAATGCCGTTCATGGACGCCCAGAGAAAGAGCCACAAGGGCCAGAAGAGGGAGGATTCGCCCTTGTTTTTGGAGGGTAGGGCGAAATACTTCGCAGCGTAGACACCGACCGGCAGTCCGACAAAGGCATTGAGGAGAAGGAAGACGCAGGTCAGCCCGTCGACCCGCAATCCAATGCCGAGCGGAGCTTCCCACCCGCCGAGCGCATGGGTCAGTTCTCCGGTTTCGACTATTGTTCGGGCGAGGGCAAGGACGGCGAGGGTGATAGCAGCGGAGACGACGAGACCCGCCCCCGCCCGCATGCGCACGGGAAGAAAGAGGCAGAGCAACGCCCCGGCGACGGGCAGGATGAGGGGGAGTGTAACGAGCGTACCGGTCATGGCTCGCCTTCCTCCTCAAAGGCGGTCCGGCCCGTCTCCGCCCGTATGCGCCGCGCGAGGGCGAGGGCGAACGCGCTGGCGCTCACGGCAACGACGATCCCGGTGATGACCATGGCGTGGGGCACGGGGTCGGGTGCCTCCAGCGCGTCGCGCTGCGACACGCTGATGAAGAGCAGAAAGACGGCGGCCCCGAGCATCTTCGTGGCTATGATTTTGCGGAAGAAGTGCCGGCACAGAAATACCCCGCCGAGGCCGATGGCGAAGACAAAGCCCGCGGTGACCATGTAAATCTCGTGGGTTTCGACGGCCATCGTGGTCAGTTCATTGTCCTGTGCTCTCCTTCTCCGCCTGCCCCGCGTTCGCTTGCGGCATTGAGGCACACGAAAAAGGCGAGGAGCGTGAAGCCAATGGATAGGGCGCAGGCCGCCTCGACGATGAGAATCCATGCGCCGGCGGTTTCCGCCGGGTATTCGAGGAACGCTCGCCCTGCGGGCAGTGCGGCGGTGCCGATGGCGAGAAAAACGGCGAAACCGAATACGAGTCCGGCCTTCCACGCCCAGACCGGAAGCAGCCCGAAGGCGCGGAAACCCGCGATGCGCAGGAGGATGCCGGCTGCGCCGAGGATGACGCCGGACTGGAAGGCGCCCCCCGGCGCGGTCTTGCCGAGCCAGAGGATGTATCCGGAAACTAATACCATCAGCGGGACGAGAGCGCGCACCAGCCAGTTGATGAGCGGGTCGGTATCGCCGGGGCGGCGCTCGCGCTCGAAGCCGGTCTTTCCGACAGCACAGAAGATCCCGAGCATGGCGAGAAGGAGCACGCCGACCTCAAGCCATGTGTCGTAACCGCGGAAGTTCAGGAGCACGGCGGTGACGGGGTGCGCTACGCCGGATTCGCCCATGGCGGCGTCGGCGGCGGCGGTGAGACCGCCCCCGTCCGGCATGCGGAGGACGGCAATTGTCCATGCGGCGGTGAAGACGATGCCCGCGGCGAAGGCGAAGACGATGGGGGCGCGGGGCATGCGGCGGACTTTTGCGGGACCGTCCGCCGGTGAATCTGCTTTTGTTTTCGCCTCGCCGCTCCTTCGCCCGCGCGTGAAAGCAGCGAGCGAATCGATGAGGAGCACTCCGAGCAAACCCGCGCCGATGGCCGCTTCGGCGAGGGCCACGTCGGGCGCGCCCATGCGCGTCCATGCGAGGGCCATGGCGAGGCCGAACGCGATGAAAAATATTGCGGCTTGGTAGAGTTGCGGCGCCGCCAGCGCGCGCCACGCGAGGAGGACGAGGAAAGCGGCGAGAAGCAGGTCGAAGAGGATATCAGCCCCGGCCATCTTCCGCCTCCTTTCCGGTTGGTGCTTGGGATCGTTCGAGTGCGTGTCGCCCGATGGCGTAGCACGCGCTCGAGCTGGCGAGGAGGGCGAGACTCCAGATGAGGAGGAGTTTCAATCCGACGGCAATAGAGTCGGCCTGAAAGAGAAGCCCGACCACGATGAGCCCGAGACCGAGATTGTCCGCCTTGGTCAGTGCGTGCAGCCGGGAAAAGAGGTCGGGAAAGCGCAGCAGCCCGAGTGTCCCGCCAAGAAAGAAGAACGCCCCGGCGGTTCCGAAAACGACTGTCGCCCAGTCGGCGGCGCTCACGGGGTGCCTTCCTTTCCAGGGTTGCGGGCTTCCTCCCCGCCCGCAGACTGTCCGCGCGTGAAGGCAAGGACGACGAGGACCGCGAGCAACGTGAAGACAAGCGCAACGTCCCGCAACGCCGGCTGGGGGGTCGCCTCGGCGAGGAGCACGAGGATGCCCACTCCCGTCGTCCCGAAGAGCTGCGCCGTCATGAGCCGGTCGGCCGTCGTGGGACCGCGGAACACGCGCGCCATGGCCGCCGCCATGTTCGCGAGGAGAAAGAGCGTCAATACGATGTAGAATGTGCTCATCGGGAAGTCATTGCATTGTTCTTCCGGATTGTGCGAAGTTTCAAGCCGAACCGCGTTTCGAGGATTTTGTTGGCCATGTGCGTGCGGGCTGCCATAAGCGGAAGGTTTTTCCAGAGGTAAAACCGAATGTCCGCATCTGAACGCACAGTAGCCCTTGTCGGGCGCCCCAACGTGGGCAAGAGCCGACTCTTCAACCGGCTCGCCGGGCGGCGCATTGCCATCGTCCACGACCAGCCCGGCGTGACGCGCGATGTCAACGCCGTCGATGTGCGGGAGGGGGGCTTCACGCTGCTCGACACCGGGGGTATAGGATTGGTCGCCGATATGAAGCTGCGCGAGTTGGTCGCGGCTGCCGAGGAACAGGTGTGGTTCGCCCTCGAAACCGCCGCTTTGATTTGCATGGTCGTGGACGTGCGCGAGGGCCTTATGCCGCTTGATGAGGAGATCGCGGCCCGGTTGCGTGCCTCCGGCCGGGAGGTCCTGCTCGTCGTCAACAAGGCCGACAATGATTTTCTCGGGGAGCGGACCGTCGCGTTTGCGCGTCTCGGGCTCGGCGAAGGCGTGCCGGTGTCGGCGGAGCACGGATACAACGAGAGCGGGCTTCGTGAGGCGATTCTGGATCGCCTGGGGCCGCCGCCGAAAGAGGACGACGCTCCGCCCGATCGTTTCAAAATCGCCTTTGCCGGACGGCCCAATGTCGGCAAATCGAGCCTGTGTAACGCTCTCCTGCGGCAGGAACGCCTCGTCGTGAGCGAGGTTCCGGGCACGACGCGCGACTCCGTGGAACTGAACCTCGACTACACCGGGCGCGACGGTTCGGTATGGCCGTTTCTCCTTGTCGACACCGCCGGTCTGCGGAAGCGCGGTCGCCTCGACACTTCGGTGGAGTATTTCTCCGGCTTGCGAACGCACGATGCCATCGGCGATGCCGACATCGTCTTCCTCGTCATCGAGGCGCTCTCCGGCGTGACGCGCTTGGACAAGGCGATCGCGGGCGAGGTGGCGGAGTCGGGCCGGTGCCTTGCCGTCGTCGTGAACAAGTGGGACGAGGCCGTCGCGCGCTGGCGCGACGAACCGGTGTCCGGATACGATTCCATCGAAGAATTCCGCGCGGCTTTCGCTGACTCCGTCCGCGCCGAGCTGTTTTTCTACCCGGAGTGTCCTGTGGTCTTCACTTCCGCCAAGACGGGCCACGCTATCGGGCGGCTCTTGCAGACGGCGCGACGCTTTCAGGAGATCTCGGGGCGCACGCTGCCGACCCCGCAGGTGAACCAACTCGTCGAACGGCTCTTCACCCGCCGCACCCCGCGGCTTGTCAAGGGCAAGCGCTTCCGCGTCTATTACGCCGTGCAGACACGCACGCGCCCTTTTACCTTCCGCCTTTTTTGCAACCGGGCAACGAAGCTCGACGACGGCTACCGCCGCTATTTGCAGAGCGGATTCACCAAGGAATTCAACTTGGGCGGCTGCCCCGTGCGCTTCGACCTGCGGGGCAAATCCGTCCGCTACGCGAACAAAAAATCATGATCGAAGACACTGTATTCAACGGATGGGACTGCGTGCGTCTCGCCACGGAAGAGGCGGAGCTTGTCGTCCCGAAGAACATCGGTCCCCGTGTTGTACGCTGCGGCCTCAAGGACGGCGCAAACCTCTTTGCGGAAAAGAAGGACGAAGCCGGGGGCCGGGGCGAAGCGCACTGGTGCATCCGCGGCGGGCACCGGCTCTGGCATTCGCCCGAGGATACTAAGCGCACCTATGCGCTCGACAACAGCCCGGTCGATATTGAAGCCGCTGGCAACCGGCTTGTCATCCGCCAGCCGGTCGAGGCGGATACCGGGATGCGCAAGGAAATCCGTATCGAAGCCGTGAATGCGCGCACGTTCAAGGTCGCGCACCGGAT
Organism: Opitutales bacterium; assembly: GCA_020831525.1. GTDB lineage: Bacteria > Verrucomicrobiota > Verrucomicrobiia > Opitutales > Oceanipulchritudinaceae > SLLG01. The sequence continues at coordinate 22,327 of JAFIGH010000035.1, read as the reverse complement.
CTCGAACGAGGGCCTCTGGCCGGTGGAGTTTTCCGTGTGGGCGCTGAGCGTCATGCGCCACGGCGGCTATGCCGCGATCCCGCTTCTGCCGAAGGAGTCGCACGAGGGCAACCTGTTGCCGAAATACCACATGGTGCCGTGGACCTACACCGACTTTTCCGAGGCCGCATGGCAATGGCACCGGGACTTCATCGGCATCGACGTGTCGAAGTCGCGGATCCCGCAAAAGCTCGGGCTCAGCAATTATCCCGGCTGGTCGGCCTACTGGCAGGAAGCGGGTACGTTTGTCCTCGCCGCCGCCGTCGAATCGGGTGCGCGGTATCCGGATTTTGGATGCGCCTTCGAGACGTTCCACTGTGACTGGATGATCGAGCTGGAGACGCTTTCGCCGCTGCGGAAGGTCGCGCCCGGTGAAACCGCGGAGCATGTGGAGTTCTGGGGCGTGCTCGGGAGTATCCAGAAATTTGATACGGACAAAGCGTACACGGAATCCCTTGTGCCGGCTGTCGAAGCGTGGCGCCGGGACATCCGGGGGTAAGACGGTATGGGCGGCAAACGCATACGCGCGGTCTTCATGGGGTCGGACGCTATCGCGCTGCCCTTCCTGCGTGACAGCCGGGAGACACACGCGGACGCGGTGGAGTGGGTCGGTGTCTTCACGCAGCCCGACCGGCGCTCCGGCCGGGGTATGCGGTTGCACATGAACGCGGTGAAGGAATGGGCGCTGGAAGCGGATTTACCGGTGCGGCAACCGGGGCGCTGCGGGGCGGACGACGAGGCATGGCTCGCGGAGCAGGCCGTCGACCTCGTCGTCGTCATGGCCTATGGTCAATTGCTCAAACGTTCGCTCCTCGACCTGCCGCCGCTTGGCGCGGTGAATTTCCATGCCTCGCCGCTTCCCCGCTTGCGCGGGGCCTCGCCCATCGCCACGGCGCTTGCCGAGGGATGGAGCGAGACGGCCGTCACCCTCATGAAAATGGTCCTGCGCATGGATGCCGGACCCGTCGCCGATGTCGAGCGGGTGCCGATTGCGGAGGAGGACACACTGGCGGACCTCCGGGCGCGGGTGGGGCAGGCGTGTGTCCCGTTGTGGCGTAGGGCGGTGGAGCGTCTGCGGTCCGGCGGGCATTCCTTTGCGGAACAGGATGAATCGGAGGCAACCTACTGCCGCATTATCCGGAAGGAGGACGCATGGCTGGACTTCAACGCTCCCGCGCGGGTGCTCGCCTGCCGCATACGTGCTTTTCAGCCGTGGCCGGGCGCGGTGGTACCGCACGACGGACACGAACTCAAGATCGGTGCGGCGACGGAGGTGCAGGGAGATTTTGGCGAATCGGCTCCGGGAACCGTGCGGTTTGACGAGGCGGGGCTTCCGGTTGTGGTGTGCGGGCGCAGGGCGTTGCGCCTCGACCGGTTCCAGCGTCCGGGCGGGCGCATGCTCCCGGCCACCGAGTTTCTGCGTGGCTATCCCCTGCAGGACGGCACGGTGCTGGCATCGCGCGAGATGGCGCCGCTCGTCGGGAGCAAGCCGTTCCGGCGTTGAAGTGGCGGGGCGGAGCCTACGCGTCGCGAAAAATCGCGACGCCTTCGGTCTCTTTGGTGGAACGCCACGCGCGGAACATGCCTTCCGTATTGAAGGGGAGAGCGACGGCTCCGCTCCGGTCGACCGCGATGAGACCACCTTTGCCGGGCAGGACAGTGTGAATGACGGCCTCCGCCGCCGCTGTGAGAACCGCTCCACCGTGGCGCATGCGCGCTGCCACCTCATGTGCCGCGCAGCACCTCAGGAAGGCCTCGCCTTCGCCGGTGCAGGACACAGCGCAGGTGTTGTTGTCGGCATAGGTGCCCGCGCCGGGCACGGGTGAGTCGCCGACGCGCCCGGGACGCTTGTTGGTTATGCCGCCGGTCGATGTCGCCGCCGCAAGATTGCCCGATGCGTCAAGCGCAACGGCGCCGACAGTGCCGTATTTCTCTTCCATTCCGTCATGGTCCACAGCCGTTCGGCCCGCGCGGCGCGCTCTCTCCAGCTGTTCCCGGCGGGCGTCGGTGTGGAAATACGCCGGCGGCTCCGTCGAAAACCCGCACTCCGATGCGAATGCCTCGGCGCCGCGTCCGGCAAGCAACACCGCACCCGACCGCTCCATGACCGCCCGCGCCAGTGATATCGGATTGCGTACGGCGGTGACGCCCGCCACCGCGCCGACCCGGCTGTCCCTGCCGCACATGACCGCTGCGTCCATCTCATGAGTTCCCGCCAAGGTGTAGACCGCACCCCGCCCGGCGTTGAAGAGCGGGCAGTCTTCGAGGTCGCAGGTTACGGCTTCGATGGCGTCGAGCGCGCTGCCGCCCGCACGCAGGATGCCCCATCCGTGATCGAGGGCGGTACGTAGCGCTGCGCGGTGTTCACGCTCCGCTCCGGCGTTGAGCTTCGCCCGCGTAAGCACGCCCGCTCCGCCGTGCAGGGCAAGGGCCATGGGGGCTTTCATTTCAAATCGTCCGGGCGGACGTCGCGGAAGCTGCGTAGACCGCCGAAGTCACCGCCGCGGATTCTCCGTGCTCCGCAGCGGCGTTTGCCGAAGTATATGCGGTTTTCTGCGAACCAAGACTCAATGAACTCCCCGTAGCCGAGAATCCCGCCGCGAGTGGCGTGCCGCAGCCTTCGACGTAGGTTAGCGAAAGGTTCGAGAGATCCAAAGTAATCGTGCACAGCGCGGGCGACTTCCCGCGGCACACGCGAATCAGGGGGTTTGCCCTTCCCGGATGCAGCGCCACGGTGGTAAAGGAGAACCGCATAGCGCGCGAGCGCCTCAGCGGGCGAAGCGCAACCGCCGAGGACGCGGATTCCCGCAAGAGCGGCTTTCACTCCCTTTGATGCTTCTGCAAAGCCGCACCATTGGTATTGCGCGGGATCCTGCACGATTCCCGCGCGGACCGCGTTGAGGTCGATATAGGCGGCCACAATGGCCACCGGCAGGCCCTTGCCTTCAACTAATACGCTCGTGAACCGGCCCGACCAAAGCGTGCCGTGGCGACCGTGCGTGCGGTTATACCAAATGGAAAACCGTTGCTTTAGCAGCTTTGCAAACATTGAGAGATCACACATTCTTCCGATCAGGGCTCTGCGCATGCGCTCGCGCTCCTCGCCGCCCCCGGTAAGCGCATCACGTATTGCCTCCAGCGTGAGCGCGTGGCGGCTGTTCTGCTTGCCGCCGTAAAGTCCTGTACAGCGCTCAAGTAGCTGTCCGTCAGTGAGTTCAGGCTTTTCCGCGGGCACTCGCACGAGGAGATGCACATGGTTGTCCAATAGGGAAAACGTCAGAATCTCCACGCCGCAGAACAGCGCTGTCGCTCGCATCTGCGCCCGGAACATCTCTTTCTCAGCTTCATCGAATAAAAACGCCTGTCCCGCGCTTCGAGCGACGATGTGATACACAGCGTCCCGCCCGCTGTGGACTATCCTTCGCGGCGGTCGTGCCCATGGTCCGGATTCTTTGTTCATAGCAAGACGATACGAGCATGAATCCACTCAAGTTGCAACAATTTTTAACCCGGTTTTTTATTATGCAAATAATAATCAACCGGGTTAATAAAATCAAGTTGTCTTTTCCTGCGATTCGGTTTTGTTTTGCGCTGTCTTTCATACGACTGAATGAACTGCATTGAGGTCAATTTTGATGGGTTGGTGGGCCCGACTCACAACTACGCCGGTTTGTCGCGTGGAAATGTGGCTTCTTCGGTAAACCGGGGTCTTGTATCGTCGCCGAGGCGTGCGGCGTTGCAGGGGTTGGCGAAGATGCGGGCGCTGCATGAGCGCGGCTTTGCGCAGGCGGTGCTTCCGCCGCAGGAGCGACCGGCGGTGTGGTGGTTGCGGCATTTGGGTTTCCGGGGCCGGAGTGACGGGGAGGTCTTGGCTGACGCCTCTCGGCATGGACCGGGGTGGCTTGCGGCGGCTTCATCGGCTTCTTCGATGTGGACGGCAAACGCGGCGACGGTGACGCCTGCGCCTGATTCGCAGGACGGGCGGCTCCACCTGACTCCGGCGAATTTGTTCGCGATGCCGCACCGGGCGGTTGAAGCGGGGGCCACTGCGACTATTTTACGCCGGATTTTCGGTGACGCGGGACGGTTTTGCGTGCATGATCCGCTTTCAGGTGGTGCCGCCCTCGCGGACGAAGGTGCGGCGAACCACACGCGGCTTGCGGAGGCACACGCCGGGCCGGCGTTGCATCTTTTTGCATACGGGCGGTCAACCGGGGATCGGCGGAAGGATGGTCCGCGGCATTTTCCTGCGCGGCAGGCATTGGAGGCCTCGCGTGCGGTTGCGCGGCGGCACGGTATCGCGGATGAACACGTGCTCTTTGTCCGGCAGAGTCCGGATGCGGTCGATGCGGGTGTGTTCCACAATGATGTGATTTGCGTAGGGCACCTCGGGACATTTTTTGTTCATGAACGTGCCTTCGCCGACGGCGCACAGGCGATTGCGGAAGTCGAACGTCGCTTCACGCAGATCACTGGCGGGGGGCTGCACACTATTTGCGTGCCGGAGAGCCGGGTGACTCTGGAGACGGCTGTGCGAACCTACCTCTTCAACAGCCAGCTCCTTGATTTGTCCACCGGCGGCTTCCTGCTTGTCGCTCCCGGCGAATGCGGGCAGGAAGAATCGGTGGGGGCCTTTTTGGACGATTGCGTCGCCGACCCGGAGTGTCCATTGCGGGAGGTGCTGCACTTTGATCTGCGCGAGAGTATGCGCAACGGGGGCGGTCCGGCTTGCCTGCGGCTCAGGGTGGTGCTGCGGAGCGAGGATCTTGCGGCGCTCGGCGCGCGCGTTATTGTCGACAACATCCTCCTCGACGAACTGGAGGACTGGGTGCGGCGGCACTACCGCGAGGCGCTTTCGCCCGCCGACCTCGCTGATCCGGCTCTGCTGGAGGAGTCGCGGCAAGCTCTGGACGAACTGACCGGAATCCTCCGTCTTGGCTGGGTGTATCCATTCCAAGGAATTGCAGGCTCCGTGCCGAACCGGTCCGCGCCGGCGGCGCAGGAATGACGCATTTTGCGGTGTTGCGACGTGACCGTCCGCTTTGACTCGCGCCCGCTGCGGGTTCGGCTACCTTGGGTGATTTTGCTTTTCGATGCGTTCTCGAGACACAGTGGGGTTGAAAGCGAAGGTCCGGCGGCTGCCACAGGGGCCGGGGGTCTATTTGATGAAGGACCGCCTCGGCAGCGTGCTCTATGTGGGCAAGGCGAAAAGCCTCCGCAAGCGCGTGGCGACCTATTTCCAGTCGTCGCGGCGCAAGGCCGTGCAGCAGCCTAAGATCAATGCGATGCTCGGTCTCATCCACGACTTCGACTTCATCGAGGTGCGCAATGAAAGCGAGGCGCTCCTCCTTGAAGGCAAGCTGATCAAAGAGTGGAAGCCCCGCTACAACACGGACTTTACGGACGACAAACGGTTTCTGCTCGTCCGCGTGGATGTGGAGAACCCGCTGCCGCGGTTCCGCTTGGTGCGGTTCCGGCAGAACGAGCAGTCGCTCTATTTCGGTCCGTTCGCGCACTCGGGGCTGCTGCGCAAGACGCTGGGCGAGATGCGGGTGCGGTTCGGCATCCTCCTCGGCGACGCGAGCCCTCGCCGGCAGGAAGACGGCACGTGGCGGCTCTACGACGATGCGCGGGCGGAGATCTACGGACACGCCAACGAGGTGACGGCGGAGAGCTACGCGGAGCGGGTGCGGGCGGCCTGCGTGTTTCTGGAGGGCCGCTCGCGCGAGTGGCTGGGCGAACTGGAGGCGGAGATGCAGGCGGCGGCGGAGGAGCGGAATTTCGAAAAGGCGGCGGACTTGCGGGACATCGTCTTCGCGCTGCGCGGGACATTGGCGCGCACGCGCAAGTTTGTGCGCACACCGCGGCGCGACGGCGATACACTGCCGGTGCTCGGGGAGTTGCGCGAGCGCCTCGCTCTCCCGGTACTGCCGCGGCGTATCGAATGTTTCGACATATCGCATATATCCGGGACCTTTTGCGTGGCGTCCATGGTGTCGTTTTTTGAAGGGCGGCCGGACCGCTCGAGCTACCGGCGCTACCGGGTGAAGAGCTTTGTCGGCAACGACGACTTCCGCGCCATGGAGGAGGTTGTCGGACGGCGCTACCGGCGCTTGAACGACGAGGGAAAGGCGTTTCCGGACCTTGTCGTCGTCGACGGCGGAGCGGGGCAGGTGGGCGCGGCGTTGAAGGCCTTTCTCGCGCAGGGACTGGAGCCGCCGTCGCTTGTCGGCCTCGCCAAGCGCGAGGAGACGGTTGTTTTCTGCGACGGGCGTGCGCCTTTGCAACTCGGCGCGCACAATCCCGCGCGCATGCTGCTACAGCGCGTGCGTGACGAGGCCCACCGCTTTGCCAACACCTTCAACGCCGAACTGCGCGGGAAACGTATGCGCGAGTCGGTGCTGGACGATTTCGAGGGACTGGGCGTGGTGCGCCGGGCGGCGCTGCTCGAGCGCTTCCGCACGCTCAAACGCCTGCGCGCGGCTTCGGTGGACGAGTTGCAGGAGGTCGAGGGGATCGGCCCGAAGCTTGCCGAAAGGTTGTACGCCTTTCTTCGAGAGCGGAGTTGACAGGCCTCACTGCCGTTTTACGGATTCTTCAAAAGCGGGGTCCGACTTGGGCTTGATTCCGGCGGATAACTTCAGTCATTATCCGTTTCTTCTGTAGTCTGGGTGGCTACGTAAACCGCTTGCTCATGGAACAGGATATTGAAGTCGCGCCGGGTCAGACCATCATCGAACAGGGTGAGGAAGGTTCCGGGTTTTTCGTCCTCAAGAAGGGAACGCTCGAAGTCTTCAAAGACGATGTGCTCCTTGCCGTGCTCATGTATCCGGGCACCATCTTCGGCGAGATGGGCGACATCCTCGGGCGCCCGCGCACCTGCACTGTCAAGGCGAAGAACAACTCCGTCATCACCCATATCGAGGCGAGCAGTCTCGAAGAGCTGGTGCAGATGCAGCCGGAAATCGCGGCCAAAATCATCCGCACCCTCGCCAGCCGTCTCGACCGCACCACACAAAAGCTCATCGACACGGCCCGCGACAATCCGCTCTGGTCGGTGAAATAGGGCGGGTTGTCGGCTAAGCGGTTTTACCGGGCATTATAATTGGTTTTGTCTCGACCGGGCCGTGCGGGAGGCTCATCATTGGGCTCCTCTCTATTCGCACAACCGTGCTTCCGCCGTAGGCGCTTCGCCTAACCGCAATTCGGAAGCCGGTTGTCTCCAGCTCACGTTTATCCGGTCCAAATATGAAAATGCTGTCGATTCCCCTCCGCATGCGGCGGGTGCGCGCCCGTCTTTCGTGCCTCTTCGTTCCTCTCTTTCTTCTTCCTTGCGCCGGAAGCGCCGGTCAACTCGCGCTGCTGGCCGTCGCCGAGACACCGGAGCCCTTCGGGGACGGCCTCTACGAAGGCTTCCACGCGCCTATGGTGAACGCCCGCGGCGAGGTGGCCGTCCGCCTCACACTCTACAACGAAGATTGGGTGCTGCGGTCGCGCAACGCCCTCCATCTCTGGCGTGACGGAGAGCCGGAGGAACTGTTCCGCTCGGACCCGGTCGATCCGCCTCACGGCATCCTGAGCATCCGCAGCACCGCGAGAGGTTTAGACCGCATTGCTTTTAACGAGCGCGGTTCCATTGGCGCTTTCACGAGCGTATCAGAGGTACTCGCCCCCGGGAGTACTGTTAACCACGGCATGTTTCGCTTTGACCGGTTGGAAGGGACAATACAGGGTCCGGTCTCGACGGAAACCGTCCCCGGCGGGGGCGCGACCTTCACGACATGGGCGTCTTGGTCGATGAACAACAACGATCAAATTGCCTTACGCTCGAACAATCGCGTTACTTTGAACGAGTTCTACGGCAGCACCGACCGCATGGAGCCGGACGGATCGGTCACCCGCCTCGCCGTAAACGGCATGGAAGTTCCCGGGACCGGTGTGGTCATCAACAACATTCTGGGCGGGCACGCTATCAATGACCGCGGGCAGATCGCCTTTACGGCCGCCCTAAACATCGGGGAGGAGGAAGGCACCACGCACGGAGTCCTCCTCGCCGACGACGACGGCGTGCGCCTGATCGTGCGCGCAGGTGATCCCATTCCGGACGGCAACGGTGTCTTTGCAAACCGCACGCCCCACTTCCCTGTCCTCTCCCTCGATGATCATGGGCGGGTGGCTTTCCGCGGCTGGGTGGAAGGTCAGGGAATCCGAGCTGTCAATGTCTTGAGCGACGGCGAAACGGGGCATGTCCTTGTCCGCAATGGCGATCCCATACCGGGGGGAGGGACCTTCGCGAACGTCGGGACCTTGAGCATCAACAACAACGGTCTCGCCGTCTTCGTCGGCGCCGACGGGCGAGACCTCTACTTCGCGAATTCCTCCGGCATCCGTCGCGCCATGACGAGGGAGATGCCTGCTCCGGGCGGCGGTTCGTTCGGAGGCTGGCCCTCCGGTGTCCCCCGGCGTATCGCCATCAACGACCGGGGCCAGACCGCCTTTGTCGCCCGCGTTTCGTTTCCGCGCCCGGACGGGCCGGGATCCGACCACTTGTTGATGCTCCTCTTCCGCGACGAGTTCGGCACTTTGCACGAACTCATCCGTGAAGGCGCCGAAATCGCGGGCAGCCCGGTGGACGAGATTCTCCTCAGCGACGCCGAAGATTCCTTCGGCGACCGCGGGCGCGGTTCCGGTCTCGGCGAGGCGGGCCACGTGACCTTCCGGGTTACCTTGGCCGACGACCGTGAAGCGATCTTCCTCTGGACGCCGCCGGGCGTGCAGGGGCTGGCGCAGGCGGCGGGAACCGGCTGCGCCGACGGCGGCTGGTGCGAACTTCCGTGGTTTGGCGAATTCTATCAAGACCGGCGCTGGGTGTGGCACGACGTCCACGGCTGGCAGCTCTTCGGCGGGACGGACGGCACGCACCTCGCATTCTTCGACTTTGAAGCGGGCGCATGGATGTGGACATCCGAAGACCTCTTTCCCGTCTACTACGCCGGTGCTCCGGTCGATGCCTGGGTGGCTTTCGACGCAGAATCAGCGCCCGGTGAGCGGCGCTTCTTCCGCTACGACACCGGCGAGTGGCTGGACGCCGCGGACTTGGTGGAGTAGGGGCAGAGAACGTTCAGTTCAAAGCATCCCGGTCGGTATTGCGGCTGAAGCAATCTGGCCCGAATACCTCTGCTTACGGGATTGTCTGGAGTTTTCCGGCTTTGCGCCGGGTTGTCCGCCGAATGAGAAGAATTCAGGTCGGGTCCAAACGACTAGCCTCTGACTTTCAGATCGAAGGGAACGATGCGTTCGCGGCCGTTGATCTTGACCTGCGCCCAGACGCGGTAGTCTCCGGGTTGGTCGAGGTGGATGGAAAAGGAGAGGTCGGGGTCGAGGGGATCGTGGTCGCGCAGGAAGGGATTGCGCGGGTGTAGGTGGGCGAAGCCGTGGCGCCCGCGCTGGAAGGCGACGAGGTGCGCGAAGCTGCCCATGACGGGCTCGAACTCGACGTGTTTGCCGTCGGCGGGGTCGACACGGAGGCGGATGACGGCGTCTTTGCCCGCGCGCAGCGAACCGTCTTCGGCACCAAGAGTGTAGACGAGTCCGTCCTCCTCGAACCGGCCGGAGAGGGCGCGGGGTTCGGCGGTTTCGTCGCCGGGCACTTCGAACGTGGTGCTGACGAGGGCGCGGCGGTTTGTCGTGAGGAGGATGAAGTCGAGATAAACCTGGTGCTCGCCGGCGTATTGCGGAGTGAAGGTGAAGGTGTAGTGGCCGGCCGGACCCTCGGCGGCGGGGTGGATGTGCTGGTAGTCGTCAAGCGAGGGGTCGACGATAAGGGCGTGGACCCGCTCAGTGTGGCTCACGGCAATGTTCTCAGCGCGTATGGGTCGGCCCTGCATGCTGTAGAGGGTGAGTTTCATGGGTGTTGCGACGCCGACCTCCGGGTCGATGAGGGGCGTGACGCGCGCGATGATGGGGAAGCGCAGCGCGTCCATGTCGAAAAAGTTGGTCTCCTCGTATCCGCATTCCTCGATGACGCCGTCGGCGGTCATGAAGTCGCCGTAGTGCAGAAACTCGCACGGCTCGACGGGGATCATACGGATACCCGCGTAGGCGGCGACGCAGGCTCCGCTGAGAAGGGCGGAGTGCAGCCAGAAGCGGCGGGAGAGGGAGGGGCGGTGTTCAGGACTCGCGTTCATTTTCGCGGTGGCGTTCGATTTGGCGGATGAAGGCCTCGGCGCTCCAGTTGCTGCCAGGCACACGGTAAAAGATGCGCCCGACCGGATCGACGAGGGTCGTGGACATGGTGTGCTGGATAATCTCCTCGGGATGGTCGCGGGAGAGGATGCCCATTTGCTCGGTGAGGTCGGCGATGACCTGCTCGGGGCCGGTAAGGAAGTGGAAGTTGGCAGAGTCGATGCCGCGGCTGTCCCCGTAGGCGGCGAGAATGCCGGGGGTGTCGTAGTCGGGGTCGAGGGTGATGGAGACCAGACGGAAGTTTTCGATGCCGCGCTCGCGGGCGAGCTTCTGTGTCTCCGCCATGCGCCGTGTTGCGGCGGGGCACATGTTGGGCACGGTGCAGCGGGTGAAGATAAAGTTGACGATGACGTAGTCGCCGCGCGTGCCCTCGCTGAGGAATAACTCGCCTTGCTGGTCGAAAAGGGCGAACCGCGGCCATGGCTCGCCGATGCCGCGGAAGGCACGGCGGCCGCGCTGAAGTGTGTCGCGGCGCAGTTGGCGTGCGAGGTTGCGCATGGTGCCGATGGCGCGGGAGTCGTCGGGCCAGATGTTTTGCAGGTGGAGCCGACCGCCGAGGGTGACGAGTTCGCCGCGCACCTGCGCTCCCTCCCGGGCGATGAGGACATCGCCGGGGCCGACCCGGGCGGAGACCATGCGGGCTTCGCTGTCTCCGTCGTCGACCCTCAGGCGGAGGGTGCGGTTTTCGGCATCGACCTCCTCAATGGTGGCGGAGACGATTTCCGCCTGCGCGGGCACGGCAGCGACTGTCGCGGCGACGGCGAGAGCGGCGAGGAATCCGCGGACGGAAAAAGAGAAATTGCTTGCCTGCATAAATGTAGTTAATCGTGAGGGCGGGTAACGATCAGAAATTCTGCTAACGGGCGGATCGTAACCGTCCGAGGTTGTAATACCAAACCCTACATTGCCTTATTCACCATGCGCTTCAAGCAGAAGTATACAGTCTGTGCGCAGAGGAGCCGAATTTGCTCGAAATGACTCCCGAAGACACGTCCAAAGAGGCCGCAGGCCACCGTCCCAACCTAACGGGATTTGCTTTCCTGACCCTCGCCGTCACACTCATCCTCGTTTACGCCGGAGGATTTACGACGACGATCGGGGCGGGTATGGTGTTCCCGGATTGGCCGCTCTCCAACGGCTCGCTCAACCCGCCGGGCTGGACGACGGACGAGGCGATGCTCGCCGAGCACAGCCACCGCCTCCTCGGTGCCCTCGTGGGGCTGCTTACGCTCACGCTGGCGGTGTGGATCCACCTGCGCGAGGACCGTAAGTGGATCCGGCGCCTTGGCTGGTTTGCGGTGGGGCTTGTCATTTTCCAAGGTCTTCTCGGCGGCTTCCGCGTGTTGCTCGTTAGCCTTGATCTGGCGAAGATCCACGGGGTCATGGCGCAGCTCTACCTCTGCACGCTCACCTCCCTCGTCGTCGGTCTGAGCCGCTGGTGGCGCGAGTTGCCGCGTGCCCTGCCGGAACGGGCGTGGGCGCGCATGCGCACGCTCGGGCTCGTGCTTTGCGCAGGGGTTTTTGTGCAGTTGGTCGTCGGTGCGGTCATGCGCCACCGGGGGGCGGGGATGGCCATACCCTATTTTCCGCACGCGCGCTCCGACGGGGGCTGGCTCCCCGCCGCGTGGAACTGGGCCACGCAAATCCATTTTCTCCACCGCGTTCTTGCGGTGGTCATCCTCGCGCTGCTGATCGCATGGATGATCACGCTCTTCCGTAGCCCCGGCGTCACGCGGGCGATGAAGAAGCTCGCTGTCGCCGCGCTGGCGCTCGTGTGTATCCAGATCGCCCTCGGAGCGGAAATCATCTGGTCGGGCCGCGCCCCTTTTCAGACGACCCTCCACGTCCTCAACGGGGCCGTCTTTTTCGCCGTCGTGTGGGCGGGGACCTTCGCAGCGTTTCGTTCCGTGCTGGAGCCGGAGGACGGTGGACGCTCTGCCGTACGGAAAGCGGAAGGTGAGCCCGCCGCCGCCGGAGCCGAACTTTCCGGGGCGCGCGCTTCGTGAATATAGACATGAAAGCGTTTTCGATACACAGACGGATTTTCCATGGCGCGCGCTCTCTAAATCTTCACGCTACGTTTCGACGATGCCGCCGAACGGTTTTTCCGTGTCTTTTCATCCCCATTTGATTTCATGAGTCATAGTTCCACATCGGTATTTGTTCCGGCACGGGAGGCCTCGGGCGCTCCGCGCTTCTCGGACTTTGTCGAGCTGACCAAACCGCGGTTGAGCCTGATGTCGGTGGTCTCCGCTGTTCTCGGGTATTTCGCGGCGGAGCCGAGCACCGGATGGGCGGCCCCCGTGGTTGTCGGGCTCGGTTGTGCGTTTGCCGCTTTCGGCGCGGGCGTGCTCAACCAGTGGTGGGAGCGCGACGCCGACCGCCTCATGCGGCGCACGGCGGACCGTCCCGTGGCGAGCGGTCGTGTCGCCCCGGCGACGGCCCTCGCTTATGGCGTGGCGCTCAGCGCGACTGGTGTCGGGGTGCTCTTTTTCGGTGCCAATGCGTTTGCCTCGCTTCTGGCCCTCGCGACGGTTCTTCTTTACGTGCTGCTCTACACACCGATGAAGGGCATGACACCGTGGGCGCTCGAAGTGGGCGCGCTGCCCGGCGCCTTGCCCCCAGTTATCGGCTGGGTGGCGGCGGGCGGAGGTCTGAGCGGTCTCGGCTGGGCGCTTTTCGCCTACCTCTTTGTCTGGCAGATCCCGCACTTTCTCGCCATCTCGTGGATGTGCCGCGAGGACTACCGTGCGGGCGGATTCCGCATGCTCGCGGTGTCGGATACCTCCGGGCGGTCTGTGGCGCGCAAAGCGTTTCTCTGGACGCTACTCCTTGTCGGCGTGACTTTCCTGCCCCTCGCCGTGGTGGAGACAGGCTGGCTCTTCCTCGCCGCGGCCGTGCTGCTCTCGGCGCACATTCTCGCCGCCGCTTTTGCCTACCTGCGCCGTCCGGCGTCCGTGCCCGCCGCGCGGCGGCTCTTCGGGGCCACGCTCATTCATCTGCCGGTGTATCTCTCCTTCCTCGTCGTCGACCGCTTTATCTTCTGACCGTATGCGTCTCCGAATCCGCACTCCGTTTCTCGCCGCCGCCGGACTTGCCGCCGGGCTTCTTCTGCTGACGGTCGGTTGCTCACTCAACATCGAAGGGCAACAGTCCGCCCTTGACCCCAAGGGCCCTGTCGCGAAAAACCAGTACGACATCTTCATGCTCACGCTCTACGTGACGACCTTCATCTTCATCACGGTGGGGGGGGCGCTTGCGTGGGTGTTGTGGAAGTTCCGTCAGCGCAAGGGGGACGACCCCAACTTCATTCCCCCGCAGTCGCACGGTCATCCGATGTTGGAAATGGGCCTTGTCATCGCTTCGGCGGGGCTACTCGTCATCATTGCCATCCCCACATTCGGAGGAATCATCCTCAAGAAGGTTGTTCCAGAAGAGTTACTCGACGGCGCTATCGAGGTGAATGTTGTCGGATTCCAGTGGTGGTGGGCTTTTGAATACCCGGAGCAGGGCTTCTACACGGCGAACGAACTCGTCTTCCCGGCGGGGCGCGCTGTGAAGATCAACCTGCGCGCCGACGATGTGATCCACAGCTTCTGGCTGCCCAAGCTAGCGGGCAAGGTCGACCTCATTCCCGGACAGGAAAACTTCATATGGATCATGGCCGACGAGCCCGGCTATTTCTGGGGCCAGTGTGCCGAGTTCTGCGGCGATTCGCACGCCTACATGCTCTTCCGTGCCATCGCTCTGCCCGAGGATGAGTGGGAGGAGTGGCTGGAGACGCAACAGCGCGATACAGTGGCAGACGACGGATCGTTCGAGCCGCTCCTCGCTCGTGAGGACTGGGGCTATCCTGAAGACAAAATCCTCAAAGGCGCGGAGGTCTTCCGCCAAGCCTGCGCGGGGTGCCACAGCGTCAATCCCCGGATCCAGACAAACGGTCCCAACCTCGCCCACTTTGGTTCGCGCACGTCCGTTGCCGCGGGGTGGTACGAGAATGAATACGACCTGCTTTACCGCTGGATCCGCGAGCCGGAGAAGGTCAAGCCCGGCAATTTTATGTACCGCGGATTTCTAGACCGCGACGGTCGCACCGTCATCATGCCGGGGCTGAAGGACTACGACCTCTCCGACGAGGAAGTCCATGCTGTCACCGCGTACCTCTACACCCTTCGTTAAACCCGATTTTCTCCGACCATGGCCAGCACGGTTGAAACCGAACACCACGCCCCCGCGCCCGCTGAACCCGTCCGCGACGGAATCTGGCGGCGCCCGCTCAAGAACACAGGACTCGTCGGCTTTCTCACGACAGTCGACCACAAGAAGATCGGCATCGGGTATGCCCTCGGCGCACTCTTCTTTTTGCTTCTCGGCGGTGTCGAGGCTCTCATCATCCGGGCGCAGCTCATGTATCCGGAACAGGAACTGATCTCGGCGCGCACCTACAATCAGCTCTTCACGATGCACGGCACGACGATGATCTTCCTCGCCGTAATGCCGCTCAGCGCTGCCTTCTTTAACTACATTATGCCCCTGCAGATCGGGGCGCGCGATGTCGCCTTCCCGCGAATGAACGCGCTCGGGCTTTGGTGCTTTCTCCTTGGCGGAGTGTTGCTCAACTTGAGCTGGTTCTTTCCGGGAGGGGCGCCTGCCATCGGATGGTTTGCCTACGCTCCGCTCACCGACCGCCAGTACAGCCCCGACATGGGGACGGATTTCTGGATCATGGGTCTGCAGATTCTCGGTATCGCCTCGCTTGTCGGGGCCTTCAACTTTATCACGACGATCGTGAATATGCGTGCGCCGGGTCTGAGCATGATGCGCTTGCCGCTCTTCACCTGGATGACACTCATCACGTCATTCCTCATCATCCTCGCCTTTCCGGCCATCACCATCGCGCTTGTTGAGTTGATGTTCGACCGGCACTTCGGCACCTACTTTTTCAATGTCGAAGGCGGGGGCAAACCGATCCTCTGGCAGCACCTCTTCTGGATTTTCGGCCATCCCGAGGTCTACATCCTCATCCTGCCGGCCATGGGGATTATTTCGGAGATCCTGCCCGTCTTCTCGCGCAAACCGCTCTTCGGCTACCCGCTCATCGTTTTCTCCGGCGCGGTCATCGGCTTCCTCGGCTTCGCCGTGTGGAGTCACCACATGTTTACGACGGGCCTCGGCGTCGTCGCGACGACAGCCTTCGCCTTCCTCACCATGCTCATCGCCATTCCCACGGGCGTGAAAATCTTCAACTGGATTGGCACGATGTGGGGCGGACGCATCCGCTTCACAACGCCTATGTTGTTTTCCGTGGGCTTCATCTGGATGTTCATGATGGGCGGTTTCACGGGCATCATGCACAGTTCGCCGCCCGTCGACGCCCAGCAGCAGGACACGTATTTCGTTGTCGCCCACTTCCACTACGTCCTCATCGGCGGGTCGATCTTCGCTCTCTTCGCGGGGATGTATTACTGGTTCCCGAAGGTCACCGGCCGTCTCATGGACGACTTCGTCGGCAAAATCGTCTTCTATCTTATGTTTGTCGGCTTTAACCTCGCCTTCTTCCCCATGCACATTCTCGGGATGACAGGCATGCCCCGCCGCACGCACACCTATAAATCGGAGATGGGCTGGGACCAGTCGAACTTCTGGTCGACGATCGGTGCCTTCATCCTCGGTGTCGGCATTCTGATTTTTGTCATCCAGATTGTCTATGCTTACTACAAGGGCAGAAAGTCGCCGAAGGACCCGTGGGATTCACGTACGTTGGAGTGGGATACCGACAGCCCGCCGAAGGAATATAACTTCGCTTACACGCCCGTCATCCATGCCCGCGACCAGGTATGGGAGGACAAATACGGTGTCGAGGCGAAGCGCATGGAGAAGATCGCCCCCGGCAAGCACGGGATCCATATGCCGGACCAGTCTTGGTGGCCCCTCATCACGTCCATCGGTCTTTTCATCGCCTGCCTTGGCATGGTCTTCCACAAACAGCCTATTCCGCTCACGGCGGAGGCCGTCTTTGGTCTGGAGATCGTCATCTTCGGCCTGGTCGCAACCTTTGTCGGCATGGTCGCGTGGGCGCTCGAGGGGCCGGGCGGGTTCCATCTCCATCCTGACCCGGCGGAATACGCCGACGCCACACCCGCGCCGGAGGACGGCCACGGCCATCATTGATTGCCGCCCGCCGACACCAAAGCGAATAACCGGAATTGCCTCATTATGAGTTCCCACGCAGCCAACACCGACGACCCGCACGCCGCGCTTGAACCGCTCAAGAAGACGTCCACGGGCATTGAAAACAAGAAGCTCGCCATGTGGGCCTTCCTTGCGTCCGACTGCATGTTTTTCGGCACGCTCATCTCCACGCACCTGATCTATCGGAAGGTGTACCCCACGGTCGTCGAGCCGACGGAGTTCTTCGATATCGAGCTGACGGGCTTCAGCTCGTTTATTCTCCTCATGAGTTCCCTTCTCATGGCGTTGTCCGTCTCCGCCGCGCACAAGGGGAACATCGCAGGGATGCGCCGTTTCCTCCTCGGAACGATCTTCTTCGGCCTCATCTTCCTCAGCGGCCAGGTGTATGAGTTCAATCACTTCGTCAAGGACGCTGGACTGACGCTCAGCAGCAGTGTCTTCGGCTCGACCTTCTATGTCCTCACCGGCACACACGGTGTCCACGTCGCGCTCGGAGTGCTTTGGCTCTCCTGCTGGACGGCGTGCTCCCTACCCAAAGACTGGGCGTGGTACACCCTCCGGGGCGGGCGCTTCCTCTGGCTGCCGATCCGTGTGATTTTCGCACCGATGGTGGGCCGCTACAAGCACGAGAACGCCCTCGATGTCGAGGTGGCGGGTCTCTACTGGCACTTTGTCGATATTGTGTGGATCGTCATCTTTACCGCAGTCTACCTTGTCGAATACCTTCCGATCCTCGGATTTTAACGACCGACCGAATACATAACCCACGAAATGGCTACGACCCGCGACATGGCCGATACGCAGCAGAAGTCCGATGTTCCCGATTACATTATCGAGGAGCACAAAAAATACTTCACGTTCTTCAATCTCTCCATCGCCCTGATCGCGATTACGGGGATTGAACTGGTGATTATCTATGTGCCGATCAACAAGTGGTTTGTCTTTTCATCGTTGGTCGTGCTCTCGACCGTCAAGTTTCTCGGCGTCATCTGGTGGTTCATGCACTTGCGGTGGGACCGGGCGTTGTGCACGATTGTTTTTCTCATCGGGCTCATTCTAGCCACCGGCACGGTGACGGCGCTGATGCTCCTCTTCAGCCGTGATCCCGACGGCCCGCCGGAGATCATGACCCTTCTGCCGCCCTTTCTGTGGTGAGGCACGTATTCATGCGTAGGCTGAAGCTTCAGCGGGGCACGGCGGCTGGAAGGCGTTGCGCGCAGTCTCTGCGCACGCTCGCTGAAGCTTCACGCTACGTTGATGCGGTCACTGCGGCTTTGGTACTCCCTCCGTATTTGCGATGATCAGCATCTGGCATTGGCACACCGAACCCCTTCTCATCGGCGGAATCCTCGCCGTTGTGTGGGTCTATGCCATGCTGGTCGGACCGCTCCGCGAGTGGATCGCCCCGTACGCGCTGTTTCCGAAGAAGGAGGCGTGGTTCTTCGGAGCGTCCGTTGTTATCTTCTATATCGCGGTGGGGTCGCCGATCGACGCGCTCGGCGAGAACTACCTCTTCAGCGCGCACATGTTCCAGCACAACCTGCTCATGTACACGAGTGCGCCGCTGCTCATACGGGGCATCCCCGGGTGGCTCTTCGACGGTCTGCTCGAGCGCTCACCGCCGTGGCTCGTGGCGCTCACGCGCTTCACGCTGCACCCGCTCATCGCGGGCTTTGCCTTCACTTTCGTCTTCTGTGTGTGGCACTTCCCCGCGCTCTACGAGGCCGCGCTCCACAACAAGGCCATCCATGCCTTTGAGCATATCACGATGTTTGTGACCTCGGTCATGATGTTTTGGCCGATCCTCAGCCCCTCCAATATTATCCGCCGCAGCAATCCCGGCGTACGCGTGCTCTACCTTTTTGTTCTCATGGTCGCGCAGATCCCTCTCTTCGGCATTCTCACGTTTTCGCCCGAAGTTCTCTACCCGACCTACGAGTTCGCGCCGCGCGTCATCCCCGGCTTCGATCCGCTCCAGGACCAGGTCCTCGGCGGACTCCTCATGAAGGTCGCCAACATGGTCGTCTCCCTCGCATACATGGGCGTCGCCTTCTACGAGTGGAACGCCACGCAGGAGCGTGAGGCGAACAACCGCGTCCGCGTCTCCCGTGCCGTCCTTGCACGGGGCTGAGCCGGCGGTCGCGCGGGGCGGTGCCGAGGCGTGCGCAGAGCGGCACGGAGTTGGCGACAGCGGATGGTGTCGAACCGGAGTGGACGTAGTGCGCCCGCATTGGCCGAAGCCACCTAAAAGGGCAAACGATTCGCCTTGATTTCCTACGGAATCATGCCATTTGTAAGGAATGCGCACTCTTCAGGCGAAAGTCACCTCCAAAGGCCAGGTTACGCTCCCGAAGCCTCTTCGGTCAAAGTTGGGCATCAAAAGCGGTGACCGGCTTGAGTTTACCTTGGATGCCGCCGACCGGGTTTCTCTCGTGAAAAAGAAGAGTCCCGGCTCCTCCGCAGGCTGCGGAAAACAGTTTATCTCCCCTTCCCGAAGCTTCGTTACCGTGGAGGCAATGAATGAAGGGATTCGCGAAGCCGTTGGCAGGAGATTCAGCGTCTCGAGGACCTCCGGCGGATGATCGCTTTCGACACCAATCATCTTGTCCGGCACATCGTGCAAGATGATCCAAGGCAATGCGGCAAAGTGACTCGCCTGATCACGCGTGAGGCGGCCGCGGGAAGGAATATCCGCGTTCTGGATCTGGTCCTTTTGGAAACAGCATGGGTTTTGGAGTCCGTCTATGGGTTTGATCGCGCGGCTTTGGCGCACGTCTTCGACGAATTGCTGGAAGATTCGGCGTTCAGCTTTGACGATTCACAAAGACTGCGGCGGTGCCTTCGGCAATTTGCGGCCGGAAAGGCGGATTTTGCGGACTACCTGATTCTCTCCGCCGCAAATGCGGTGGGTCTGGCGTTGGAGACCTTTGATAAGACGTTGATCAAGGAATTGCGGCGTTAGTACCCATCCGGAAGCGGTCCCGGTGCCGCCCCTCGGATTCGCTGGCGGCGTCAGGAGCCCGTTTCCTGAAATCCGGGAGTCATCGGATTCAGTAGAAGAAAAAGCCCGTAAAATCCTGATGGCTACGGGCTCCGGGGAAAGTGGTGGGAGATACTGGAGTTGAACCAGTGACCTCATGCGTGTCATGCATGCGCTCTAACCAACTGAGCTAATCCCCCGTGAAAGAGAAACGGAGATGGCATGGATGGACGGGGGTCGCTGCAAGCAAAAAGTGGCGCAAAAACAGCCGGAGTCCCCGCCTGCGGCGGCGCTTCAATTTTCCGGCGGGCGCCAGCCGGCTTCGGCGGCGCGTTCTTCGAGGAAGGAGAGGGCGCGGTCGGTGCGTGCCGCGGTGCGGAGGCGCTCGTAGAGCGGACGGGTGTCGGGGGAGAGGCTTTGGATGAAGTCGTCGGAGGTGATGAAGGCGAAGTCGGTCTCGTTGCCCCACGGCTTGAGGGGAACCCATTGCGCCTGCGCGGAGTAGTGCAGGGTGAGGCGGTCGCCCTCGACGGCGGAGCGGCCGCGGTGGAGGGTATGCGCGTCCATGTAGAGGATGTCGCCGGGTTCGAGGGCGGCAACGACTTCGCCGGGGAGCGCAGCGGTGGGGTTGCGGCTCAGGGCGTCCCACTCTTCGCCGTTGAGCGGGCGGCGGTGCGAGCCCGGCACGACGAGAAAGCAGTCGTCGTCGTTGAGCGCGGCGTTGAACTGCACGTGGTCTTGGGCGGCGGGTTTGAGGTGGGCGTAGTCGTAGAGATCCTGTTTCATCTGGTCGCGGTGCCAGCCGAGATCGTAGCCCACCACCTTGGGCGTCCAGAGGATTTTGATGCCCCACGCGCGCGGCTCGGGGCCGAGGATGGCGTGGAGGGCAGCGCTCACGCGGGGATGGGCGAAGACGTCGACCAACTCCGGCTCGAAGAGTGCCGGGCGGGTGATCTCGTTCACACCCCAGCTTGCCATGGGGCGGAGGTCGTCGGACTCTTCGACGGCGTCGGCCCCTTTGCCCCCCCACCAGTAGCGGGTGCCGGGGTATAGGTGCCTGCGGGTATCCTCGCGGATGTCGGCGGCGAGTTCGCGCAGGCGCTCCAACTCCGTCCCGTTGAAGACCTTGCGGTCGATCCAATACCCGTTGCGCAGAAAGGCGTCTACGGTTTCATTATCCATGTGTGTTACTGTTGGCCGCGCACAATGAAGGGTCAACGGCAACCGCTCAACCGATGAAGGGGAATGTGCCTCTCTCAGCGCCGCTCGTAGACGACTTCGCGGCCGTCGGCGAGTGTCACGCGGTAGGTGACGGGCCCCACGGTAACTACGATATGGCTGTAATCCTCTCCCGCGACGGGGCGGAGGGATTCGTGCAGCCCGAGCGACGGGTCAATGTCGTCAAAGGCAACGGATTCGACACCGTATTCAAGAAGATGCTGTTGCCCGGCGGCGTCGATCTGGCGCAGGTTGTTGAGAACCGCGGCTTCCCGCGAGGATTGGCGCACTTTCTGAAAGGCGGGAATGGCCATGGCGGCGGTGAGACCGACAGGGGCCAGGACGACGGAGAAGAGCGTTGATTTGTGTGACATCGGTGCGAGTGTCGTCACCGAAATTCCGTCCGTCTCGTGGCGGGTGACCGAGGCATAGGGACCGGAGAATTCGCCGTGAAACCGTCGTACGACAGCCATAATCGCCTTTTCCGCGGGTTCGGCGGTTTCGTCCCGGAGAAGGGACTCGATGTCATGGTTCGCCTGCGCCCACAGGGCGGTGCCGCTGGCGGGAAGCTCTTCCAGCATTTCCTGAAACTTCGGCGGTGTAGGCTGCCGGTTGCGCAGGTAGGCGAGCTGCTCCGTCCCCGTCATGAGGACAAGATCGCCCCCGCGGTCCATGGCGTAGAGGCGCTGCTCCGGACCGAGGTCGGCGAGTGGTGCAAGATCGACCGCTTCGTGTCCGTTGACGGCGATCTTCGGCAAATCGCCGAGCCCGAGCGGGCCGCTCGGATTGGAGAGGAGACCGCCCGCGCCACGGACGACGACAAAGCCCTCGAACTTCGGTGCGCCTTCCGCCGCTCCGGCGAAATCAAGGGTCCCCGCGCCCGAATAGCGCGTTGCGAGAACTTCGATCAACTCACGGGCGGTGGGGCCGCTGTCGACAACCGGTGCTTCCAGTCCGGCGAGCATCTCACGCGCCGCAGTCGGACCGACGGTGCCCGCCATGACGCGCTCGACAATGCGCAGGACGACATCCGGCCGCAGCGTGAACTCGAAGATGTAATCGGGGTCGGGCGGGCAGTGCTCTAGGATCCTAAAGGGCTCGTTCCCCGCGCCCAAGAGATCAAAGAGTCCCCGTTCGCCTTCCGAGAGGGCGAAAAAAGTGCGGTTGCGGAAGCGGCGCTCGCCCGTGCGAACCGAACTCATACTGAGCCCGTCGAGGCGCGTGAGCCCAGTCTGCGCCGCGAGTCCGGGCAGATGAATCGGCAGGATGGGCACGTCGGGCAAGTGCGGGGCGACATCGTAGTAGACGGCGTTGAGAAGTTCGGCGATTCGCGTGATGTCTCCCGAGAGGTCGACCATGGTGAGGAAGACCCCGTCGGTGTCGATCCGCTCGCGGAGACGTTCATTGACCGATGCGGCGGGACCGGCGGAGACGGCAATCATGCAAACCGCGGTAGAAATACAGACGAGGCGAACGGCAGACAGTGCTTTCATACAGGCGCGAGCTTCAGGCCATCGAGCGCAACGCGCAATCCGATTTGTGCCCGCTAGGTGGCAGTCCCGGAAGCGCCGAGGCGGACGAAAACCGGAACACATAATTAGAGCCTGTCCCAAAAACCCGGAATCCGTAACGCCGGCCGGGTCCGGCGGTTTC
>JAFIGH010000141.1 GCA_020831525.1 Opitutales bacterium | reverse complement strand
TCCCGGTTGTAGCGCAGCGAGAAACGCTGCTTCAGAATCTTCACGAACATCGGCAGCGACCCCATCCGTCCCAGCAGCAGCGCGCGCATCGCCTCACGCTCCTCCGCCGTCCCACGCTCCAAGGCGCCCCGGATCCCCGCCAGCGACAACGGCTGACGCCTCCGCGACGCCGGCGCGCCGTACAACAAACCCGCCCGCCGCAGCAGTTCCGAGTCGTCGATCTCCCCAAGCTCCCCCGGCACGCGCACCAGCAGATGGAAGTGGTTCTCCATGAAGCAGTACGTCAGCACCTCCACCCCGCAGAAACCCGCCACGCGCCCGAGCAGCTCACGGAACGCCTCCCGCCGCGTGTCCGTCAGCAACCGCGCCCGACCGTTGATCCGGCTGACCACATGGTAATACCCGTCGCACCCAGCCGGAGCACACGCCCGCGGCAGCCGCCGCACCTTCCCCGGCACGCGCCGCGCCACCACCGGATTCGACGCTTCCGCAACGCCGTCCGTCCGGGCCTCCGCCTCTCTCTTCTCCTTGCTCATGGCCCCACCCTCTGACCGGTTTCCCCGGTTTGTCAACGGTCATCTACGTCGTTTGTAGTCTTCCCCGGTTTGTCAACGGTCATCTACGTCGTTTGTAGTCTTCCCACAAGGCGGTGGCGGAATGTTGCCCCAAATGGGATCGAGCTCTTCATCCGGACCCGACGCACTCAACCCCAGCAAATCCCACCGGTTCACCGGATCGCCGCCGAAGGCTTCGTAGAGGTTGAGCCCGCCGGCTTCGCCGACGGGGTCGCGGTTAATGAAGCGACCGTGCTTGGGGTTGTAGTAGCGCAGGCCGTAGTCGACGAGGCCGAAGGTGAACCACGAGGTGTCCGCCTCCATGCCGTAGTCCATGTCCCATTTGATCTGGTAGCGGAAGGGGGTCTTTTCCACCGCATCGCCTTCGGCACGAAGTAGGTTGCCGTAGGGATCATATTGCCTCAGTCGCCCGCCCAAAGGGCACCCGGTCGCCTTCGCCCTGCGGGCAAGCGGAGCCTGGCCATCTCCGCGCTCACGCGCTGCGTCAAATCCCGCTACCTGTTCGCCGTCGCTCTCGCTGAGTAAAACGACAACGTTGCCCCGCGAATCATAGCCGGGCAGGTAGCGGTCGCCGTCGTGGTCGATGAGGAGGAGCCCGCCGATGCCGCCGGCCCCGCCGAGGGTGTGGCTGATGTCGTAGCCCCAGAAGTAGGTGCTGGTCACGGGCAGCCCGGACACGCCGTCGCTTGCGTCGATCTCGGCGATGAGCTGGAAGCCGTCGTAGAGGTAGCGGCGCGTCCACTGCTCCGTCATGACGCTGTCGACGGTGCGGCTGTAGCGCTGCTCCACCCGCCGGCCCCTGTAGTCGTATTTCATCTCCATCTGGAAACCAAATCCGGAGACTTTCGTCAAGCGGTTCCGCCCTTATCCCTTCGCTCACAGTCCATCGGGCTTGGGAAGCGCCGCAATCGCCATCAGCCACCATATCCAGAAAAAGAAGACAAAACCACCAAGAACATTCAGGAGAACGCGGTTGGGCGCATGCGCGCGATCCCGGATCTTGTCGAAGTTGATCTTCGGCTCAAGAAAGAACGTCCATATAGTTCCGAGAACTAACGTCGCCGCGAGTGCAGTCAAAATCCTTTCTTGTGGTGTAGGTCCACGACCAATCAGGTAAAACACGGCAAACAATGGACTGGAACAAAAGAATATGAAATTCGCAAACATCACGAATGCCACCCTCTCCCGCAGCGACTTCCTTATCCGCCCGCAATCGCGGCAAAAGACATAGACCCCCAAGGTCAGCTTCTCAATGACGATCATGGTCCAAAGTCATCCGGATGCCTCCGATTTCGATTGCCCGAACTCGCACGCTGTTCGAAGTACCGCTCAAAGTGCCTCTCCCCGCGATCAAAAACCCAGTCGACGCCTCCCGTCAAATCGGCGACCGCGTAGGTTACACCCGCTACGCCCAAAACAGTGAGCCCCACCGGGTTCGCCGCCAAAATAGCACCGCCCGCGAGGAATCCGCCGGTGACAACCGCCTTCTGGATCGAACGCCATGAGGCGCTACTTGAGTAGAGATCGTAACCTGTCAAGAAGCCTGTTAGCACCGGTGTAGTTCGGCCTATTACTGAGCCAAATCTTGCCAATCTCGCTGAGCGGCGCGCCGATTCAGCGTCCAAACCTCTCTGAGCCGCCGACAACGCGCGGCTCTTCCATCGCCCGTCGGCACGCTGCACCCATGCCCGTCCTCGCTGCGCTTCAAACTGATGCCGCCACGTAATTCGGTGGTTTGCCAGACTGGCGCCGGAAACGACTCCGGACGGCACCGATAATCCTGATGCAATGCGACTCGTGGCAGAATTTTGCGGGACGTCAGCCGATCCCCGCAACAGAGGCGTGCCCCTGACGCCACCAAGCGACTCGGCTCTCTCCAGCGCCATCTCCTGCGCCTTCCACTCCATGAATGCCGCCATCGAATCATCGGCTGATTGTGCCCGGCGCCCGCTGGCCGAAGCGGGGCCATAATACTGAAAATTCGGCGGGTCGCCCTCGGCGCGGAGAAATCCTTTCACAGAATGATGGCGGCGACGGTCCATTGAAGGCGGAGATTCCTTCGAAGCGCGCGCGATTTGTCAAGTGCGCGGGTGACCGCCGGGCCGCCGGAAACATCGGCTGAAGCCGACGGTCCCGCGGATCCGCCGCACCGGGGGCCAGGATGGCCCGCGGCTACGGGACGCGCGGGGTGATCTCCAGCGTCGTTGGTCAAGGCGGACACCGCGGGAGTGCCGACGTAGCGCGGCCCGACCTTCGGGTCGCGGAACGGGGCCGCAGCGTAGGTGCGAGACCTCGTGTCCGCAACCCCCGCGCCGCCTGCGCCCGCTCTCCCCCAACGGCCCGCCAATGGTGCGGGCCAGCCTCGTCGCAGTCGTGGATTGGTCAACATTGGGTCTTCGTCAGAAGCATTTCTGCCATGATCCTTGTATCACTCGCAATCGCTGATGTCGTAGGCATGCGACCCGTCTCATACCCTCATTGACGCCCGGGGACTGTCCAGAAGAAAAACATTGAAAGAAGGGCGACAAATGGAAGGACAAACAATATACCGCCAATCCAAAAAAAGGTACGGTAATGCTGCGGTTTCAACCATTCCATAATCAACTGATCCACTCTTTCATTCTTCTTATACTTGTATTGCGTATAAATGGTTAGTGCCATAAGAATGGCTAGATATACAGGAAGAACAGCATCTTGCAATGCCAATCCGAAAACATAAAAGACGAGTGACTCAAATAAGAACAAAAATAGCAGAATCGGAAAAGCTGCGAGGTACGCAACGAGATACAAGGCGCCCATAGCCCGATTCCAACCCTCGTCTCTCATCCATCTCGACGAGTCGAAAAATGCGAAAAACGAGAGAAAGACCAAGTCGAAAACCAACAATACTTTCTCCCAAGCGAATCTGCAGTTCATGGAGATTCTCCCTCGGGATCCCTGCCAAACAACCGTAAATTAAACCTCGGTGTATGATCAAATCTTGAATAAAAACCATCGAATCCACCTGAAGCATTCGTAATAGTCAGGCCCAAAGAAATGGCTGCTCCCTTTGGTCCGAGGACGCCAACTCCAGTGAAAGCGAAACTACTCGCCATTTCTACTATCGCACGATTCGACGCACCCCCCGCTAGCAAATTATAGGAGCCCAATCCGACGGAAACAATGGGGGTCATCTTTGCGAGGGTCATCCCCACTCTCGCCAAACGTGCTTGAGTGGCCTTGGCCGCGGCGACGCGGGCAGACGAGGTGACAGCGTGTTGGTTACCGTAGAAACGCTGCGAATAATCACGCCCGTTGAGCGCGAAACGTCCCCGTGCATCGAGCAAACGCGCTTGACGCGTAGTCAGTTCGTTCGAATACCCTGCGGCCGCATTCAGGACATCAATACGGTCCATGGCACCGATGGGACGGCGGGAAGGGACCACCGCTCCCGGACCGGGCGCCGATTCCCATCGCGGGACGTCAGCCGATCCCCGCAACAGAGGCGTGCCCCTGACGCCACCAAGCGACTCGGCTCTCTCCAGCGCCATCTCCTGCGCCTTCCACTCCATGAATGCCGCCATCGAATCATCGGCTGATTGTGCCCGGGGTCCGCTGGCCGAAGCAGGGCCGTAATATTGAAAATTCGGCGGGTCGCCGTCGGCGCGGAGGAGGTTGTTGACAGAAGAATGGCGGCGGCGATCCATTGAGCGCGGGATTTATCTTTGATGTGCCTTCGCTTTGTCAAGGGCACAACACAATCGGGCAACGACTGGAGGTCTCACCGCCACTGTGAATCATAGGTTCAAGGCAACAATCAAAATAGTGATACCAAGACACCCAATTCCCAGAAGAACATTGCGGACGATCCAGAGCTTTCTTCCACGTTGATTCAGTATCTCTCTTGGCACGAATCCCCCCAGCACAAATACACTGCTGACATTCGGATGTTCTTTCACTCGTACCGGATCAATGCAGCGCTGAAGTATGATCGTGATGACCGCTGAACACAAGAACGAAACCACAGAAACGGTTCCAATTATTTCCAATATTATCATATCATTACGGATTTGGGTTAGAAAACCAGCCCTTCGCTGGCGTAATATTCCCTTCATTATCAGATAACACTCCAAACAACCTTGTCGATGGGCCCGGCGACTCTAGCTTTAGTACGCCTCCAACGCCACCGCCGAGAAAAAAGTTAACCGAAGTTGGCGTGAAAGTTCTAATTCCAATCTCGTGACGCCCAATACTAAAGAGCGGTTGCCTACCAATATCAAAATCCAATGAAATTCCCAAGCCCAAACCGGCTGCGAGCTTTGCACCCAATCCGAGGTTTTGCTTCTCTGCATCCGACGAGAATAAGGGTATTGTTCCTTCAATACCGGCATACATGATTGCGCCAGCACCCAG
The DNA here is from genome assembly GCA_020831525.1 of Opitutales bacterium. Taxonomy (GTDB): domain Bacteria; phylum Verrucomicrobiota; class Verrucomicrobiia; order Opitutales; family Oceanipulchritudinaceae; genus SLLG01. The sequence continues at coordinate 3,397 of JAFIGH010000141.1, read as the reverse complement.
TATAGCATCAACGGATCCAACTCCGCCCTCCAAGTTCCGGGAAATCGAATTACTTAACCCAAATCCTTTCGCTAAATCGACTCCTCCCTTTAGACTATAAGGAGAAATCAACGTCCTTCCCCAATCGTTTCCATGGTTAGAAATCCACGAAGCAATATCGGTTTTGCCTTCAACGACGACATCTTCAAGCTCGAAAGGCTCTCCGTTGTTATCGTAAACCACGTCGTCACTCGAACCGTCAGAATTCGCGGCATCCGCACCCCGTTTTCGATTCCTGGGGCGATTGTTCAGACTCCAACCTGTGTAGTTCGGGGCATATTCGTGCTGGGCGCCCATTGAAGCCATGCCGTCGCGGCGAAGGGAAAGAATCCGCGCGCGGTTCTGCAAATGGAATCGTGCGGCGGCCAAGCCGCCCAAATTGGATCCGCTCACCGGGAAGGGCTCCAACTCTCCGCCGTCATAAATCGGTGAAAGGCCCGAGGCACTCAACCCCAGCAAATCCCACCTATTCACAGGATCGCCGCCGAAGGCTTCGTAGAGGTTGAGCCCGCCGGCTTCGCCGATCGGGTCGCGGTTGATGAAGCGGCCGTGTTTGGGGTTCCCGACTCCGCCGCTGGCGCGGCGTTCGTTACCCTCGCTTCGCTCGGCGGGATTCCGCCAAGGCTCCATTTCGTAGCGAAGGCCGCCTGTCCCGCCGTAGCTCTTACAAAAAGCGGAATCCTCATGAAGCGCTCCACAAAGCGAAGGCGGATAGTCGACGAGGCCGAAGGTGAACCACGAGGTGTCGGCCTCCATGCCGCCTGTCCTGCCGTAGCGCTTGCGCGAAGGCGGATAGTCCATGTCCCATTTCGTCTGGCAGCGGAAGGGCGTGAGGTGCGCCTCGCCCTCGGCGCGGAGGATATTGTTGACAAAAGAATGGCGGCGACGGTCCATTGAAGGCGGATATTTCTTCGAAGCGTGCGCGATTTGTCAAGCGCGCGGGTTGCCGCGGGGCCGCCGGAAACATCGGCTGAAGCCGACGGTCCGCGGACAATGGCGCTTGGATAAGCCACCGTTCGATAGCTCTTGCGGCGCAGAATGCGGGCGGGACGCCCGCGCTCCCGGGGGATCACCTGCTTATCCGAGACAAGCTATAGGAAAGTCAAGAGGGACTCGGGCATATTTTTTCAGGGTCGAAGGGTGCGTTGTTGCGGCAGGTCGCCCAGATTAGCTGGACGAGCTTGCGGGCGACGTGGCTGACGGCGACGCGGTGGTTTTTTCCTTTCTCATGGCGGTGGCGTGCGTAGATCGACCGCAGGCTCCGGTTGTGAATCCTGCCCATGCTGGCGGCTTGGAACAAAGCTGTGCGCAATGCCGGAGAGCCGCGTTTGCTCATTTTCACCGTGCCTTTCCATTGGCCGCTTTGACGCACGCGCGGGTCCAGTCCGCAATACGCGAGGAGCTTCTTGTACCCTCCCTTGAAGCGGGAGAGCTCCCCGAGTTCGGCGAGGATCATCGGGGCGGTTTTCTCCCCGATTCCGGGGATGTCTTTGATCGGGCTGTCGATGGATTTGAAGAGTTCGCGGATGCGTGCGTCGAGCCTGGCGATCTGCTTGTCGAAAAACTCGAGCTGATCGAGCATACCTCGGATCAAGCCGGCGAGTTCGCCGACGTGCCGGCCGGCGGCGATGCTTTGCGCGGCGGCGGCGCGCACCTTGCGTGCGGTCTCCATGCCATGGCGCCCCGCGCTGTTCTTCGAAAGGACCGCGGCGATCCTGCGCACCGGCAGCGCGGCGACTTCCCCGGCGGTGGGCGCCTCGCGCAACAAGGCCGCGGGCGCTCTTGCGTGCGCGTCGCTGAAGAATCCGGCCAACTCCGGGAAGGCCATGTCGCGCAACGCGCTCAGGCGTCTCTTCGCGTTGGAAAGCTCGGCGACGACGAAGGTGCGCTGGCGGCACAACAGTTTGAGCGCGCCGTGTTCGTCCGGGGGAAGCGCCCAGGGAGTGTAGCCGCCGTCGCGCAGGGTTTTGGCGATGGCCAGGGCATCGTCCTTGTCGGTTTTGCGTCCGCGCAGATGGCAGCGGCCCTGCGCGCTGGAGAGCACTGGATTGAAGAGTTCCACCGTCCAGCCCGCCTCGTTGAGAAAATGATACAGATGCGTCCAGTAATGTCCGCTCGCTTCCATGCCGATCTTCACTTGCAAGGCGTCCCCGAGGCGGCGCAGACGCGCGGCGAGGACCTCGAAACCCTCCGGGCTTTGTTCAATGAAAACGGGTTTGAGCCGGACCGCGCCCGTTGCGGAAATGGCCGCGATGCAGTGTCTGGCTTTACCGATGTCGATTCCGGCGTATATCATAGGTCTCCTTTCGTTGAATGAATGTCCGCGGCTCCCAAGCTCATTGCCAAATGAAGGATGACCACAGCGGTCTCCTATCAAGCGATCAGGGATGCCCGGACGTGTTGAATGTTCCGGCCGCGGCCCTTGTCTCGGTTGAAGTGTCCGAAGGGCACTGAGCGCCACACAATAAAGGGTCCGCGGCCGGGCATTTTTTCGCATGGGAAAAAGTTGTTCGCAAAGAAAAAGAACCAAAAAGAAAGTGAAGAAACATTCCTCCCGCATGGACAAGTCGACCTGTCTGGCTGTCCGGGGGCCGCCAGGCCGACTTGCCCACACGGGAATGCTGTTTCTTATATGAGCGCCATTGCAGTCTGCCAATCCGCCGCACCGAGGGCCGCCCAACCGCCCGCCAACCGCAATCTTTGAACAGGAGGAAGCGGAGGGCGCGGAGGGATTCTCCCGCGTCGACAAACCGGTGGTGCGGATGCGGGATTCTGCGGGTCGAAGGATGACACACTGCTTCTCTCCTCCGCGGTCTCTGCGTCCTCCTGTAAACGATTTTCCGCTGGATGAACGTAGCGCGCGGCCCGATCTTCGGGTCGCGGCACGAGGGCCACAGCGTAGGTGCGAGACATCGTGTCCGCCCCCCCGCGCTGCCACTTCGACATTCTCATCCATCGTAGGCATGCAACCCAAAGCAAAGCCGTCAACGAGAACCTTTGCTTCGCCTCTTAAGTAACGCGTTAATCGCAACTGCAATCCATGCCAGCAATGGCACAGCAACGTATAGCACCCAAAGGGGCCTCCCCTCGGGAGACATACGGATCGAAAAGAATTCAGAGAGGACTACCTCAAGGGCAAACAAAAGGGCGGATGTCACCGATAAAGGAACCGCAAACTCCAGCCCTGAAGATCGACGCATTAATCCAGGAAAATAGCGGTAAAGCGGATATAAAACTATCAGATAGAGCCCTCCTGACAAAAGTGAAAGAAGCCAAGCACTCATGGGTTCGGATTGTTTTGAGAAATATATTGCAGGTTCGAACGTTGCGATAGTCCCGTCCCGATTGCATTGCCTAC
>JAFIGH010000140.1 GCA_020831525.1 Opitutales bacterium | reverse complement strand
TGGCAGGAGGGCCTTGCTTCGCAAGCGCCGCCTGTCACTCTCTACTCTACCGGTCTCCAGCTCTGCTGGAAGAACGTCGCCGACGGAAGCCCTTCCAACCGTAGACCCGGCGGAGCCGGGAACCGCTAATCTTCGCTAATAAACGCTTATCGAAGCCACCGCTGAATCCTCCTCGGTCCAGACAGCGCAGTTTAACGTATTTCTCCGCCGCGGAGCACGGAGGGATGCCGGGAAGGACTGTCGGACGGTCGGACGGTCTTGCCTCCGTGAACTCCAGCGACAGGTCCACCATTGCTCGGAGGGCGGCGGTGGAAGCGGGTGGTTGATTTCGGCGGATACGCCTTCCGTGTTTTCCGCGTGTTCCGTGGTTCCGGAAATCCGTTTGGCGAACCTCTGCTTCCTCCGCGGTTGCAAAAGCCGTTGGAGAGCTTTTCAGCCGCAATCTCCACCGCCCGCTTCGCTCAAGAACGCGAAGGACGCAAAGACGGTTCCTCCGCATTTTATCAACCACGGATTCCACCCGCCTTTTGCTCCCCCTTTTCGCGCTATGGCGGACACGGCGGAGAACTTCGGCGTGGCAGGCAGGGAAGCGCGGAGATAGAGGAGGGTTGTTGGCGGATTCAGGTATTCGACATCCAAACGTTCACCATTGGGCATTCGTATTTCGAACTTCGGCATTTGCCTCCTGCGCCTGCTCCGCCGATCTGCCCGAGCGCCTCCTGCCCCGGAGCCGGGCCGCCGCCCATCCCGGAAACATTGTCAAAGAACCGTCCGCAGTCGACCACACCGCCGCCGGTTCATGACACGGGGTCGTTTGCCGGACGGATACCACCATTCGACGCTCGAAATTCGACGTGCGACATTTTCTTCAAACGCACCTTCCGGCGCCCAAGGTAGCGTGTCCGCTTGCGGACGCTTCTGCCTTGAGCTAGCCGAAAGATGGGCCGGGGCCGCGCGGGTTCACTGCCCAACTGGGGATGCAACCGAATCGGAAAAGTAGGCCGTTCCCTTTCTGCGTTCTCCGCGCTCTCGGCGGTTCCCTCCTTCAAGACCGCAGACAAACGCTCAGCGCATTCGAACGGTTCCGGAGAGACCGGATGGGGATTGCAGAGGGCTGGGTGCTGCAGGTTTGGAATCAACCGCAGAGCACGCGGAGAGTTGGTTGGCGGAACGAGATGATGGGTGGTGCGGGTTCAGGACATGGGGGAAATCGACGCTCATGCAGATGACATCCAATGCGAATGTCCGCGTGCGTTGTTTCAGCTCGTTGCTCATTTCTATGCAGCTGCCTTCCTCTGAAAGCGTGAGTTCCCGAATTGCAGCCATTCGACGTTTGAAATTCGGCATTCGGAGTTGGAATTCTCGGCGGCGGACTTCGGCTCGTGATCGGATTTCTCCAACGACTTCGCGAGGGCGGCGAGCTTGGCGGCGACGTCGCGGGTGACGGCGGCGGTGCGGCGGGCCGGATCGAGGCTGAGGGGATCGGTCCAGACAAGACGGAGGCGCTCGCGGATTTCCGGACGGCGCAGGTCGTCAAGGTGAATGCGGTGCGAGCGGGCGTCGGGGAAGGGGGTGTAGACGCCCCCGCTGCGGGAGAACTCGGCGTAGAGTTCGATGCAGTGGCCGACGTCGGCGACGATGAGAAAGGGCGGGCGGCCCTCCGCGGCGTCGGACGATTTCGGGCGCGGGCCGGGGACGCCGAGAATCCCGCACAACTCGTGGATGAAGAGCTGGTAGTTGGCGCGTTCGCCGCCGTCTTTGCCTGACCACCGCCCGATGATGGGGTCGACGGAGGCAGCTCCGGCGTCGGGCCGGGCGGGGGACGGGTTTGGAGAAGAGACGCTTACCATGTGCAAAATTGCGCAGTCGGGGCGGAGGTGTAAAGAATTTCGAACGGGGAGATGCGTTTCCCGCGTCGCAAAACCGTTTGGCAGGGGGCAGCCGCATTACACTCCGGGGTCTGGGGCCAAGGCCGCCCGACTACCTGGGCTCAACACGTCTCCGGCGTATTCGGCACGGCTTGCCGTCCGGTCCCCGGCGCTCGGGCGCGCGCCGGTGCCGTCCGTTCCTGCCTGCCGGCTCAGGGCGCGGGGCTTCTATTGCGTGGATTCAGGAGCGGCGGTCGCTACCGGGCGCTCTTCCGCTTCGCGCCGGAGGAAAGTGCGTATGGAGGCGACGCCGTTGATTTCGAGGAGGCGGCGGGCGTCGTCGAAACCTTGCGTAAGCATCTCCGGGGCGTGGGTGTCGGATCCGAGGGTGAAGCTGACCCCTTCCTCCACCGCCCATGCGAAAATCTCCGGGAGGGGGTGGATGTGCGGTCCCTGGCCCTTGAACTTGCCGCTGGTGTTGATCTCCCAGCAGGTTCCGCTTTCCGCCGCCGCGCGCAGGGCGGCGCGAATCGTCTCTTCGTAGTCCGCCGGATCGAAGGGGCCCGCGATGGTGCCGTAGAGGCGGATGAGGTCCGGATGGGCCACGCTGTCGTAGCGGCCCGAGCGCACGCCGCTTTCGAGGTGCTTGAAGTAGTGCCGGACCACTTCAGCGTCGGTCTCGAGTCCGCGCTCGCGCAACCATGTGTGGTAGGCGGGCAGTTGGTGGTGCAGCGATCCGAGGACAAAGTCGAAGGGCTCCGCCTTGAGGATTTCGTCCATCTGCGCCATGACGCCTTCTTCCGGAAATATCTCCGCCTCTATGCCGTAGCGCACTTCGATCCCGCGGGGTGTCCCGAGACGCTTTGCCTCATCGACAAAGCGGCGGTAGACCGGCAGCTCGTCACGCCGCATGCGTATGCCGCGCCCGCCGAAGGCGTCGTCCGGCATCGGTATGTGGCAGGTGAAGGTGATCATGCGAAGACCGCGCTCGTCGGCGGCCTCGATGATGCTATCGGGCTCCCCGAGGGCGTGCCCGCAGAGGGGTGTGTGGATGTGTGTGTCGAAATCGAATGGCATGGTGAAGAGGAAATGTTGCGCGCCGCCGGTCCCCGGAGCGGAGACGCAAAAACGTCTACCCTCGGCACGGTCGCCGGCAAAGGCAAACGCCAAAGGCATCGGCACGGCTCCGTCCATTCCGGCTGCGCATACGTCCGACCCGCGCCCATATCCGACAACGGACCGGCCCCGGAGAGCGCCGTTGACTCTCGCGGGCGGCTTGCCATGGGATGGATTCCGCGTTCTGGTTTGCCGCCATGAAAGTGGGCCTCGCGCAGATCAACACCATCGTCGGTGACATGGAGGGCAACCGCACCCTCATCCTCGACGCCTACCGCCGTCTCGTCGGCGAAGGCGCGGAGCTGGTTGTCTTTCCCGAACTGGCGGTCTGCGGCTACCCCCCGCGCGACCTGCTATTCAAGCGTCGCTTTGTGCCGGACAACCTCGCGTCCCTCGAAACCATTGCCGCGGAGGTCGGCGGGGTCCCGGCGGTCGTCGGTTTTGCCGACAACAATCCGGCCCCGCGCGGGAGACGCTTTTTCAACGCCGCCGCGTGGTGCTGCGAGGGAGGCGTGGCGCACGTCGCCCGCAAGTGCCTCCTGCCCACCTATGACGTCTTTGATGAGGACCGTTATTTCGAGGCGGCGGAGGAGCCTGCCGTCATCGAGTTCTCAGGTCGGCGCATCGGCATTACGGTCTGCGAGGATATCTGGACCGGCCCGGTGGTCGAGACCAGCCGCCACTACCGCAGCGATCCTCTTGCGCAACTGGCCGGACGCGGCGTCGATCTTGTCGTCAACCTTTCCGCAAGCCCGTGGCACTACGGCAAGGACTCGACGCGTCTGGAGACCGTGGGGCAGGCCGCGGACCGCGCCGGTTGTCCGGTCGTCTACGTCAATGCCGTGGGCGGGAACGACGAGTTGATCTTCGACGGGCACAGCCTCGTCATGCGCCCCGGCGGAAAACTTGTCGGTGCCCTCGCCGGATTCCGGCCGGAGGTGCGCGTCATCGACACGGAAGACGGGGGAGGGGAGTCCGTGGCGGAGTCCTTCGAGCAGTCGGAGTGCGCCGACATCCACGACGCGCTCGTTCTCGGGTTGCGCGACTACGCCCACAAGAGCGGCTTTTGTCGCGCGATTATCGGATTGTCCGGTGGTATCGATTCTGCCATTACGGCGGCGCTCGCCGCCGCCGCGCTCGGCGTGGATCAGGTCACCGGGATCAGTCTGCCTTCGCCGATCTCCAGCCAACACAGCCGCGACGATGCCGCCGCACTTGCCCGCAACCTCGGAATCGAATACCATACCTTGCCCATCGGTTCTGTTGTCGAGGCCGCCGAAGGCACGCTTGGACCGCTTTTTGCGGGGCGCGCCCGCGATGTCACGGAAGAGAATATCCAGGCCCGCGCGCGCGGCCTCCTTCTTATGGCGGTTTCCAACAAATCCGGCGCGCTCCTCCTCACCACCGGAAACAAGAGCGAAATCGCGGTGGGTTACTGCACGCTCTACGGCGACATGGCCGGCGGGCTCGCCGTGATTTCCGACCTGCCGAAGACAAAGGTCTTCGAACTTGCGCGCTGGATGAACCGCGACCGGGAAGTGATCCCGTGGAATACTATCGAAAAGCCGCCGTCCGCTGAGTTGCGCCCAGACCAGAAGGACGAGGACAGTCTTCCGCCGTATCCCGTCCTCGACCGCATCCTCAAACTCTACGTCGAAGAAGGACACGCCGCCGCCGATATCATCGCGGAAGGGATCGACGAAACCGTCGTGCGCGACGTCATCCGCAAAGTCGACCTCAATGAATACAAGCGCAAGCAGGCCGCGCCAGGCCTCAAGATTTCGCCGCTCGCTTTCGGCGTCGGCCGCCGCATCCCCATCGTGCAGAAGTATGTGAGCTGAGGCGCGGTCACAGGCGGACTTGCTCTCTGCCGAGCCTCTCCTTCAAGTTCGTGCGCATGGCAGACCAAAATTCTTCTTCGGAGGCTCTCTTCGAGCGGGCGAAGCAACTCATTCCCGGCGGCGTGAACTCGCCTGTGCGTGCCTTCCGTTCCGTCGGGGGGACGCCCTTTTTCACCAAGCGGGCAGAGGGCGCCCGCCTCCACACTGTCGACGGGCGCGAACTGATCGACTTTGTCTGCACATGGGGACCGGCAGTGCACGGACACAACCACCCGGTCATCCGTGCCGCCGTGGCGGAGGCCCTCGAAGCCGGCACGAGCTTCGGCACGCCCAATCCCTATGAAGTCGAGATGGCCGAGTGGATCACCCGGCTCGTTCCGTCGGTCGAGCGCGTGCGCTGCTGCAACAGCGGCACCGAGGCGACCATGAGCTGCATCCGCCTCGCGCGCGGTTTCACGGGCCGCGACAAGATCGTGAAGTTCGCCGGTTGTTACCACGGGCACGTCGACTCGCTCCTCGTCAAGGCCGGCTCCGGCGCGCTGACCCTCGGCAATCCCGACAGCGCCGGGGTGCCCGCTTCCTTCGCCGCCGAGACGCTCGTCATTCCTTACAACGATCCGCAGGCGCTCGACGCCTTGTTTTACGACCACGGCGAGGAGATCGCCGGGGTGATCGTCGAGAGCTATCCCGCCAACTGCGGTCTCATTCTGCCTCGTGAGGGCTACTTGAAGCAGTTGCGCGACCTCTGCACGCGGCACGGCGCGGTGATGATTTTCGACGAGGTCATGACCGGCTTCCGCCTCGCTCCGGGCGGTGTGCAGGAGATCGAGGGGATCACCCCCGATCTCACCGCCATGGGCAAAGTGATCGGCGGCGGCCTGCCCGTCGGTGCTTTCGGAGGGCGCGCCGACATTATGGCCAAACTCGCGCCGGAGGGACCTGTCTACCAGGCGGGCACGCTCTCCGGCAACCCGCTTGCCATGGCTGCGGGCATCGCCGCCATCCAGCTACTCGTCGAGAAGAATCCCTACGCGCGGCTCGACGCCATGGGGCGGCGACTGGCGGACGCCCTCCGCGGCGCGGCGAAACAAAAAGGCCTCCCCCTGCAAGTGCCGCAGACCGGCTCCATGCTCTGCCTCTTCTTCGCCGAGGAACCGGTCGTGGACTACGACGACGCCGTCGCAAGCGGGACCGCGCATTTCAAAAAACTCTTTCACCTCGCCTTGGAGGCGGGCGTCTACCTCGCCCCGAGCCCCTTCGAGACACTCTTTATCAGCACGGCCCATGAAGGCGCCGACATCGACCGCGCGTGCGAGGTGCTTGCCGCGGCTGTCGGCAAACTGTAAGTCCCGGTGGTATCCGGTTGAGCGGCCGGCCTACTTCAGTTTTTTCGGCTTCTTTTCCTTGTAGCCGAGGCGGTGAAAGGGATTCACCACGCTGGTGACGATGTTGCGCGAGTGCCCGCCGATCCGCTTGAGGTACCGGGCGTAGAGGGCGACCGCGGCCGACGTGCCGGGATCAAGATCGCCGGCGCGCGCCTCTACGATAGCCGCCACAATCCCTTCGCTGGCGGCTGACAGTCCTTCTTTGTAACCCACCATCACGCGGCGGGCCATTTCCACGTCGTTCTCCCGGAAAGCCTGCACGGTGTCGCGGAAGAGTTCCAGCGTTTGCGCCTCCACCCGCGCGAGGTCCTCCTCCACCGCGCCGCCTGTGAGCCGCGAGGGGTGCAGCCGCGCAAGATCGTGGATGTTTTTCGCGTAGTCACCGATGCGTTCGATGTCGATGATGATACTAACGAGGACCATTCCGCTGGAGAGATCGCCGGGACCGCTTACGGCAAGGTGCGTCAGGACCTTCTGCCGCACGTCGCGCTCGAAGCGGTTAATGCGCTTGTCCATCCCGAGGATGTCGATGCTGATGGATCCGTCGTCCGACCGTCGGAGCGATTCCACCGACGCCTCGATCATGCGCAGGTCGAGGTCGAGCATCTCGTGCGACTCTTTCAGCGCTTGCGTGAAGAGGTTGTCCTGTTTGAAAATGTTGAAAAGATTACGCCACATGAATAGATTTTAGTTGAGGATAAAGACAAAGACCGCCGGAACAAGAAAATAGAGCAGGAGGATGACGGCGGGCGGCACGTAGCGGTTGTCGTGAGCGCGCTTCCCCATAAACTCGGCAACCTTCATCGGAATGCGCCGGACAGCCGGAATCGGCCAGATGAGGAGGATGCCGAGGATATTGAACAGCAGGTGCGCGAAGGCCGCCTTCACCGCCACATCGCTGCCGGTCGCAAGGGCCGCCAGCATCGCCGTCATCGTCGTACCCATATTGGACCCGAGACAGTAGGGATAGACCTGGGCGAGACGCAGAATGCCGGCCCCGGCGAGCGGCACGACAAGCGCTGTCGGCACCGAACTCGTCTGCACCGCGAAAGTCAGGAGGAGTCCGAACGCCATGGCCCGCCCGCTGTTGCGGAACAGGTGCGTGTCAAAGAACTGCTCCATGCGGTGCAACACCATGCCGCGCAATAGCTTCACGATGCACACCAGCATGCCGTAGGTCAGCGACACAGTGACGATAAGCATGATCCAGCCATTGTTCATGCAGAGAAAGGCGATGGCTTCAATGGTCGGTTCGGTCGCCGCCTTCAGCGGATTGCTCAGGCGCATGCCGCCCAATCCCGCGAAGAGGTCGGCGCTGCCCGATGCCGCCCGGCTCAGCAGCCCGGTCTTCCACTCGATGGGAAACAGAATCGCGACCGCCGAAAGATTGAAGAAGCAATGTACCGATGCCACCGAGAACGCCCGTTCCAGCTCCTGCTTGCGGTGGATGTGCCCGAGCGACACCAGCATGCTCGTGATGGACGTGCCGATGTTCGCCCCCATGATCATGAATACGGCGGCCTGCCCGGAGAGCGCCCCGCCCGCCACCATCCCGACGATAATGGACGTCGAGGTCGACGAACTCTGCACCAGCGATGTTGCAAGAATGCCAATGCAAAGCGCTTTGAAAGGATTCGAGGTCGCCGCCAGCAGTTGCTCGGCGAACGCCACCCCGAAGAGCTTGAAGGCGTGCCCCATGCCACCCACGCCGACGATGAAGAAGTAGAGGGCGAATACGATCCCGACGATCTTCAGCGTGTTAACGAGCGGCGGCGGAAGATGAAGTGCCCTCATATACGGCACCCGGTTGTGGTGAAAAACTGGCTGGCCGGAGGCGTCGGCAAGCATTTGCTGCGGCGGCTGCGCGGGGCAGCTTGGAGTGGACCGTTGAAGCGCATGTAGGTTACGGAAATGTGACAACCGTGTGACCGATGCTTTTCATACGTCCCGGTGGTTCAAGACGAAATTGGCCACATACGCGGCGTGCCTCCAAATACAAAATACAATGACAGGCATTATTTCATTGCATCTAATTGCAAATGGCAAACATTTAGGCTTGTGGTGGAATTACGGATATGTTTGGGTCATGACTATGTACAGACGGCCTTACCCCCGACGGTATGTGCGCACGGATGGTCCGGCGTGTTATCACTGCTACGGCAGGTGCGTGAACAAAGAGCGTCTG
>JAFIGH010000183.1 GCA_020831525.1 Opitutales bacterium | reverse complement strand
GTGTGCCCGTCGCGGGTGGTCGCCCTTTTGTTGTAGTAATCGACGCCGTCTTTTTCCCATTGGGTGCCGACAACAGCCCCGCAGGGAAGCACCCTCTCCACGAGCCTGCCGCCGAGATCGTACTCCCATTCCGAGACCATGGCCTCGCCTTTGATTTTCGGATATTCGCCTTCGGTTTTCGTATCCCAGTTGCCGGAGGTCACGTCAGCTGCAGCGACACCGTGGACACTCTCCCGGATCTTGTTTCCGGAGGCACTCCATTCGCGCACGGTGGCCATGGCCTCGAGCTTGTCGTCGACACCGTGGCGCAGGCTCATGTGCATGCGCCCGAGGGCGTCGTAGCGGTACTCGGTGACGATGCCCTGCGCGTCGGTGGATGAGACCACGCGCCTTGTCTGTGAATGCAGGTCCACGGACGTCGTCTCGCCCCGGCTGTTGAGGGAGCGGCCAGGCCGGCCGTCGGGCAGGTACTCCACCCATGACCATGAGACCAACTCCAGCGTAGACGACGACCCGCCCGTGTAGACAAAGACCTCGGAGATCTCGAGCAGACCGTAGCGGGTCACGCGCCGGACCATGCTTTGCCACGGAACGAGGTATATGCCGTTCGGGAGCGCGGAATCCGCGTTGCCGATGTCGATGCCGAACAGATCGGTGACGGATTCTCCGCCGTTTTCCGCATTTCCGCTGCTCAGACCCTCCGCAACGATCGTCTGCCAGCCGTAGAGATCTGAACCGGAGTACGCAAAAGTTGTGCTGTCGGGAGCGGCGGCGGCGTCAAAGTCCACCGTAATCTTCGCCCTGCGGTAGGCGTAGGAGCGCTGTGTACCGTCTGCGGACACGGTGGCATACGGTTTGCCGCGGAAGTAGGAGGCGTCTGTGCCGGAAAGGTAGGCGCTGTAGGCAAAATTCTGCGTCACGAGCGAGGCGCCGGAATCGGTGAAGTCCGTCACCGTGACTCCAAGCACCTCGCGCCCGTCCGGAGCGGTGTGGTGCGCGTAGAGAAAACGGCGGTCCGAGAGCGTCGGCCCGCCACCCCCGCCGACGAATGTGTGCAGGCGCGCCGGAAGGTACTTGGTGCGGACCGTGTCGTCCGTTCCCTTCGTGGGATCACCGGGCCAGTCATGCGAGGCATAGCGGTGGCGTGTGATGATGTAGTCGGTGAACGAACTGTCCCCGTACTGGTCCGTGAACGGGCGCATGACCGTGGACGGCATACCCGCCGTCTCACCGGGCTGCGGGGTGTGATCGTCCGACTCGCCGCGGTAGTAGTAGGTCCACGACCAGTTGCCGCGGAAGTCAGTTTGCTGCCAGAGCTTGGCGTAGTTGTGCTCGTCGGTCCCGTCCCAATGACCGTCGTAGTAGGTCCAGAAGTTTGTGTAGCTCTTGCCGGCCGGATCCTCGATACGCCGCACCAGCTCGCGGCGTTCTCCGAATTTATGGTGGCTAAGATCCTTGTAAACAAAATCGGCCACATAGACCTCGGTGTAGCTGTCAGACGGATCGACATGGCGGAGGCGGTAGGTCCGCTCCGCTCCGTCTGTCCCGGTGTGCTCGCGCTCGTAACGCAGCAGGCCCGCACCGTCCTCGAGCGACCATTTTTTTGCCGCAGGGGGATCGCCCACGGCAAAATTCTCCACCTCGTAGGTGTATTCCACGGCGGTCGCGGGATCGCCGCCGTAGCGCCGCTCGACGACAAGCCGGCCCTTGTCCGCTCCGGGGTCGGCGGCGGTCACCTTGTAGGTCATGAAAGGATTGCCGAGCCCTCCGTAGGTGCCGCCCGTCTTATACATTTGGTATTCGCCGCGCTGAAAGTAACGGATCTCAAAACCGCTGCCGTCCGGAAGGTCCTGAATGTCGGCGAGGACCGAATGTGTGCGCACCTGACGCAACAAGCCGGGGCCGTCGAGCACGACATCGATCTCTTCGTCCGCCCCCGCCGTTTTGGGGTAGCGGAGGATGGAGCGGGCTTGGAACGCCTCGAAATCACTGCCGAGCCTTGCCGGCGGCTCGCGGATTTCAATGGGGCCGGCCGATGTACCGTCCGACAACGTCCCGAGGCCGAAGCCGAAGTTGACGCCGCCAAGGGTATCATCAAGCGACAGGTTGCCCGCCGCGGCTGCGCCGCGCCAGGCCGATGTTTGCCGGACAGAGACCTCAAATGACTCTCCCCCGGCGATGTCGGATGCGATAAAGTGGGCAATGCGCACCCCATCGACAAGCGTTTCAAAGCCGGCGGGACCGCGGAACTCCACTTCGACATTCGATACATTCGTCCCCGTGTTTACGAACTCAACATCGACTGTGCCGCCCACGTGCATCCACACAATGTCCGAGACAGAATCTTCCGAATCCGTGATTTCGAAATCCTCGATGGTCTCCTCTTTCACGTCCGTGAGGGAAAAGGACAACATGCCGCCTGAGGGCACATCGCCCGAGAGCGTCACCGTCACCGGAACGTAGGTGGGTTTCTCCACCACCGAGGCAAAGAGTCCACAGGAGGGAAGGATCAGGGAAAGCGCGGCCGAAAGCACGCGGGGAAAGCGATTGGGTGCGCACATGGGTCTTCTCCTCACTTCTGTGGTTGGTTGTTGTCGTCGCCGTTCACGGAGGGGGCGATGTGGGGGCGGCGGTCCAGAATGGTCGCGGCGCGGGCGCCGAGGCGATGCGACCGGTCGTAACCCAGTCCGTCCGCTTCAACATACAACGCAAGAGCCCGCGCCGAATCGAAGACGATACGCTCATAATAGAGGCCCGCCTCCTCCAGCACACGGTAGCGGGCGGCGCTGTCCAGGCCGCGGGCCGCCTCCACCAACTCGTCCAGCCGACGCTCCATCCCCGGCCGCGCTTCGCGCAAACTCCCGAACCATCTCATGTCCGCGAGAAACCGCGCCGACGCACGGATCAACGCCGCCTCGACAGCGGGGTCGCCTTCGGCGGTCGAGCGCACCATGGAGAGGCCTTCGTGCACACGGCCCTCGCGGAACGCCGCCAAAGCCTCGTCGCCCGGACGCGCCGTGCGAAACGGGGGAGGAACGGCCGCGCCAACGGCGCTTTCCGAGGGCGCGTCCGCGCCGTCACCGACAAATCCGGTTTCGGCCAAGAGCACGACGGGTAAAGTGGAGAACAAGGTAAGAAAGGTAAGGAGTTTGGGATACATGGATAGCATAGTGATTGGTTTTTGATCGATATCAGTTGTTCGGGCCGTAGAGCACGAGGAGCGGGGGGCCGTCCGTGGCTTTGGCGGCGTCATAGCCGAGGCCGTAACCGCCGGTGCCGCCGTTGACATAGTGCGCGTCCCAGAGCCCGTCGCCGTTGGTGTCGAAAACGTAGTCCCATGACTCGCCGTCCGGAGCGACCTCAACGACCGTCAGCCCGTTCTGCCACCTTTCGAAATCCGACAGGCCGTCGTTGTTGGAGTCGCGCTCCAGATCGAAGGAGAGCACCACCTTGAGCTGGCCGATGTTCACCGGAGCATGGAGTTCGGCGGGATCGGTGTTCGGGTCCCACGGATACGGATGAGCCCATGACGGCGGATAGCCGTTCATAATCAGGCTCTCCGTGGTGTTGTACCCCAGCGATTCGAGCCGGTCGTAAAAGACGGTCGCCACGGTGATGAGCTGACCGATGTTCGCGGGCGCGAAGTTCTCCGGATCGTTCTGGGAGAAGCCAGCGACCATATTATTGATCGCTGATCCCGGAGAAACGCCGGGCGTATCGTCGAGGTGTGCCTTGGCTCCCGCCGCGATGTTCTTTAGCTGGCCGACATTGACGGGCGACCAGTTGTCGCCGCCCTGGCCGGATTCGAGGACGCCGTAGGTAGCCCACCAGTCCGGGCCGGAGGCGGAAAACGCTGGTGTGAGGGCAAGGCAAAGCCCCGCCGCCGCAAGGGCGGTGTGTCTGGATTTCATGGGTCGTGCTCCTTTGGGAGAGGTTCGCGATTGTGGGCGCAGCGGCTTACTGGAAGTCGCCCATGGAGATGCCGCCTTTGGGGGGCACGGAGGCGTGGAGTTCGCCGTTAACTTTGACATTTCCGTTTCCGTATACGACGAAGGCGTTGGAGCGTCCGGGATTTTCACTTGTTCCCCCATTTCCAACCATGAACAACGGAGCATTTGGAAAACCCATAGGATCCGGGAACTCGGTGGTCAGTGGGTCATTCAATACTCCAATGGCAACTGCCGCTCCGTGAGCGGCCACAGTCTCCCAGCCCAAAGCGACACTCGCAATTTCCCCGGCTTCAGTGTCGTAGCCTTGCGCAAATGTATAATCATCCGTTGCAGATGTCAGACTGCCAACCGAAAAAGCTCCAACGCCAATTGCAGTCGTCTGTCGGCCCAATGCAACAGAGCCGTTTCCGTCGGCAGACACATTATCACCTATGGCGACAGAACCGGATCCACCCTTGGCAGTGGAGTTGAAGCCCATCGCCACTGAATAGGAGGAAAGACTTGAGTTACCCCCGCCGGCCGCGACTGAGCCGAAGCCTTGAGTAGAATTATCACTTCCCGCCGCAATACTCCGGCTCCCCGAGGCTGTATTTGAAAATCCCAACGCGAGCGAATGGAGACTGCTTGCGATATTGCGACTTCCGATGGAAGCCGCATAACTATTTGTGCTCACGTTGTCATATCCGATCGCCAGCGACCAATTCCCCGAAGATCGCGAAGCTTCACCGAAAGCGACGGACCCGGTACCGCTGGCCATGACATTCTTTCCGCCCGCAAAGGAATAGTCCCCCACGTTTCCGGCGTCCCAAAAGGTTGTGAGCGGAAGATCCGTCAGAGGATCACACATATCATAATCATCAACCAACCGCCCCGCGCGGAAGGCGGCTTTGTAGGGATACCAGAACATGCGGGTGTCCCCTTCGGTCAGGGGGCTCGCCTCCCCTTGCTTGAAGTCACCCCCGAAGATAGCGGCGCCGGAGTTGTCGAGCTGGTACTGCTGGGCGTCGAGGGAGGCGGGGGCGGCGAAGGCGGCGAGGGTGAGGACGGGAAGAAGTTTCTGTATTTGCTGTTTCATTTGGGTTCAGTCTTTCGCTGTGGATTGTTCTTCGCGGATTTGCGCGCGGATGCCGGCGACGACGGCGTCGACGTGTTGGTTGACCTGACTGCGGCGGGAGAGGACGACCTGCCGCAGGTCGTCGGCCACGGCGCGGGCGGCGTCGCGCTGCCCGGCGGGAGCGTCGCGCACCTCGCGGCGGGCGGCGATGTAGTCGGCCTCGTCGAGATCGAGGTAGTTTGCGGCGGCGAGGTGGACGTGCAGATCGTGCACGGCGCGGGCGACGGCCCGGTCGAGCGCGGCGAGCTGCACGATGTCGGCATGGCGGGCTTCGTCGAAGGCGGCCCGCGCCTCGATGGCGGCGGCGCGGTCGGCGGCGGTCAACGCCGTGCCGCGCGCGGCGAGAGCGGCCTCACGGCGGGCCTCGCGCAAGTCGACGCGCAGGGGCTCGGCGGCGCGCATGTGTGTCTCGATGTCGGCGACAAGTTGGTGGAAGGCGGCGGCGCCGCGCTCCCCGGCGAAGGCCGCGGAAGCGAGGGCGAGGCACGCGAAGGCCGCGAGGGCGCGCGCGGTGCGGTGTTTTGCAGGTGTGGTGTGTTTCATGATGATTTTTGGTGTGGAGGTGGAGTGGTGGAGGAAGCCTGAAGCCGGAAACCTGAAGCGGCGGGCGTAGGCTGAAGCTTCAGCGAGGCATGGATGCGGTTAGCGGGGTGGAGTCATGGATTCGTGGATACGGATCATCGTCTCCCTCTTCTTCTTTTTCTTTGTTTTTGGTTGAAATAGACGGAATGGCAGTGTAGCGGTCGGGTCGATACGCGGGGAGTTGCGGGTTTCCGGGCGCGCACACGGACAGGTTCCGAGGAGCGAAGCGACGACATGTCGCAGACCATGTCCGTGCGCCGTTCTTGGCTGCCGCACACGGACAGGAATGTCCGTGCTCCGTTCTTGCCGACAGGGCACGGACAGGTTCCGGGGAGCGCGGCGACGACATGTCGCAGACCCTGTCTGTGTCGCCAAACCCGGGGGAACAGACAGGAATGTCTGTTTCACGTTGGGGCGGGCGCGGGTGGCGGGGTTTTTTCGGGTAATTGTTGTCACGGGGCGTCGAGGGAATCGAGGGCGCGCCATGCGGGCACGCCGTCGGAGGAAAGAGTGACTTCGTAGCCGGTACCGCCGACGGCGAGCCGCATCGTGCCGCCGCCCGCGCGCAGGAAGGGAATGTCGACGGCGAGGCCGCCGGTCCACTCATCAAAGTCGAGAGCCCCGCCGTCGACAGTGACGCGCGGCTCGAGAGAGCGGTGAAACGATTCCATGCCGAGGCGCCGGCCCGCAACCGTGGTGTGCTCCGCGGCGGAGGAGTCCGCTCCGGCGGAGAGTGTGACCTCACCCGCGGCGCGCACGGCGGTTTTCAAGGCGGAGAGGTCCGCCATATCGTGCCGTTCCACCGCTTCGACGGCGAACCCGCCCGGCAGGCGGTCGACGGCGAGGACGCGGAAATCGCGCAGGGCCTCGCGCTGGCGCCGGCCCGCCGCGGTGCCGTCGAGTTCCGGCACCCCGTCGCGCAGGAGCCAGCCCCAGTCACCACCGAAGGGCCGCACAACGACCCACGTCTCCGGCGCGGAGAGAACAAGAAACGCGTCTTCCTCGTGGACGATGTCGAAGCGGCGCGAAACATAGAGCCACGAGACCGCGCTCGCCGGCGCCATCGTCCATGCGCGGGGAAAGGGAAAGGCGCGGTCGCGCGGCCGGGCGTAGGGCCGCAGCGCGGCGCGCGCGGCGGCGGGGGCCGCGGCGCCCTCTTCCGCCGGAGCGGGCGCGGGCGAATACGTGAAGTATTGCAGCTGCCCCGGCGGCGGCTCGACAAGGTGCCCGGCGTTCGGCGAAGTGAGCAGGAGCGCGGCTCCGCCGGCCTGCGCCACCTGGTCGTGCGGGGTCACTCCCATGGGTTCGCGCCACTGCGGATGCCCGCCGGTGATAAGGGCCGAGCCGCCCTCCGCGCGCACGTTGAGCACCCAGCGCGTTTCCTGCGAGGGCACTTCGATATCGCGCAGCACCGCGCTGCCGAGCGCGAACGAGCGACTGACGTGCAACGTCTCCAGCGCAATCCCGGCGCGCTCCATGCGGATGTCGGGCCGCGTCATGCGCGCGGTGAAGGGTAGCTCGACGTCCTTCGCGGCGAGGCGGTGGATGAGCGCGTTGGGGCGGTAGCGGCTTGTCGCCTGGTGCAGGGAATACATGCGCGTCTCCCCGCGCGGGCGAGCCGTCGTCTCCGCGCACCAGCCCCAGAAAAGGGCGTCAAAATGGTCATCCGTCGCCGGACCCCATGAAAAGCCGCGCTTCTGCGGCCCGCTCAGGTATCCATTGAAGGACTTCAGCGCGTAGACCGCCATATAATAGTCCAGGATCGCCTTCGCGAGACTCCGTGTCTGCGCGTCAGGCGAAAAATCGTAGAGATTCAGCAACCCGTGCACGATGTACGGGTAGTAAATCGTGGAGTTGTATTCGCCGTTGCCTGTCTCCAGCAGACCTTCGAGATAGCCGGCGAGGGCCGCGCGCGTGCGGCGGCGCGCCTCATCCGCCGGATACCCGGAAACTTCCGCCCCCTCCGGCAGCAGCTCGGCGTAGAGCAGTCCGCTCGTGCGCCACATGAGCTTGTGGTTCTCCGTCCCGCCGTCGACACGGTTGCCCCCGAGAGGTTCACCCTCCTCGCCGACGAGATCGTGCGGATAGGTGAGCGGGACAAATTCGCCCGGGCGGTTGATGGGACTGGACGCCTCCCGGTAATCCGCCACGTGGCGGGCGAAATCCGCCTGCCACGCACTGTCCATGCACGCGCCGTGCAAGCCGAGAAAGCGGGCCCAGTTGATCGCCGCGAAATGATATTGTTGGTGCAAATTCCCCGGAATGCGTACGAAACCGAGCGCGGCGCGGTCCTCCGGATCGATGAGCAACCGCGCTGTCGGCGGGATGAGGCCGTGCTTGAGAGAATCGCCGCCGAAGCGGTCGATACGCCCGTCGGCGTCGCGCCGGCGCGGCCCGAAATACCCCGTACCCTCCTGAGTGTAGACACTTCCCGTGTAGGGCGAAACCACATCCTCGCCCGGCAGCGCCCACAAGAACACGCTGTATCCGGTGTCCGGGCAGCGCGAGCGCGACATCTGGCGGCGCAGGTAGCCGCGCTGCGCGAGCACCGTCACGACTTCCGCCGTGCGTTCCTTGAAGCCGGCCTCGTCGGGGTAAGTGTCACCACTCCATGGATACGCGGCCTGACCGGCAAGCAGAGGTGCGGCAAACGCACAGAAAACCAGCGCGGTGCTCAGTCCGCCGCCCCCTCCCCCGGGCCGCGCCGGACCAACGGGCGCGGCAAAGCCAGAACGGGAATTTCGGGGGACACA
>JAFIGH010000034.1 GCA_020831525.1 Opitutales bacterium | reverse complement strand
TCTCCGTCCACCAACTCCGCGACTCCCTCTCCCGCCGCCTCCGCCTCCCCGCCCTCCCCAAACTCAAAACCGTCTCCTGAAATTTCCCTTGACCCGCCCATCCACTAAGATTAAGTTCTCGAAGATATTAGAAAAGTTGATTCAATCAAAAATGTAAGCTATGGGAAAAATACGTTTAAAATCCGATAAAATTGCCGTATATCACATTACTGCAAGAGTCATTCACCAGCGATATCTGCTAGCGGAGGTGCAGCGCGAGGTGTGGGTGCGGGCGTTGCACCGGGCGGTGGCGTTCAGCGGCATCGAACTGATCACCTACTGTGTTCTCGGCAACCACGCGCACATTCTCGTTCGCATCGATCCGGCCACGAGAGAGTGCAGCGATGCTGAACTGGTGCGGCGCTTCGAGGCACTCTACGGCACTGCGCGGGCGGCGTGGTGCGGACTTGATGCCCGCGGTCTCGCGCACGCCCTCTCGCTGGGTGAGACGGAGGAGGCCCGCCTTCTGCGCACCCGCCTGCGGGCGCGCATGGGCGATGTCTCGGAGTTCATGCGAACGCTCCGCCAGCGCTACACAAAGTGGTTCAATCACACTTACGACACGGCGGGCACGCTGTGGGCGGAGCGCTTCGGCAGCGTGCTGGTGGAGGACACGCCGTGGCTCGTGGGCCTCGTGGCGGCTTATATCGATTTGAATCCCGTGCGCGCCGGACTGGCGAAGCTTCCGGAAGACTACCGCTGGTGCGGCTACGCGGAGGCGCTGGCGGGCAACGACGGCCTGCGACGATCCCTCGCCCGCTGTTTTCCGGGCGAAGGCGGCACGATGAAGGCCCTTGCCCGATACCGTCTGCGCATGCTGGGGAAGGGTGCGGCGGCGAAACGGGACGGCACAGGCGCACGCATCGACCGCGAGGCCCTGCTGGACGCAGTCCGGGCGGACGGCGAACTGGAGGTCCATGAACTTCTGCAGCTGAAATTGCGCTTTGTCACTCAAGGAACGGCTCTCGGCTCCCATGACTGGTTGACCGAAGGCGACGGTGGGGCTGCCCTCGGTCGAATGCGGAAACCACCGGGCACGGCCCCTCTGAAAGTCATGGACGGCACCGACATCGCGGTGGCGGGGCGGCGGCACGCCGGACCCGGCGCAGTCTGCCTGCCGCGTGAAGCACGCCCGGAGGAGCCACACCAGTGAGCGCCGGTCCCGTTTGTGTGCGGCAGGCTACCGCTGACGACGGATCGGCCATCGCCCGGTTCAATATAGACCTCGCCGCCGAAACAGAGGGTATCCGTCTCGATCCTGCGACCGTCGCGCGAGGCGTCCAGTCGGTTTTCGATAAACCGGAACGCGGGCTCTATTTCCTCGCGGAGCTGGATGGCACCGCCGCCGGTTGCTTGCTTGTGACCACGGAGTGGAGCGACTGGCGCAATGCCGATTTCTGGTGGATACAAAGCGTTTTCGTCGACCGCCCCCACCGCCGCAAGGGTGTATTCCGCGCGTTGCTACAAACGCTCCGCGAGGTAGCTTCCGCCCGTGCGGATGTGTGCGGACTGCGCCTCTACGTCCATGCGTCGAACGAGCGCGCCCATGCCGTTTACCGCGAATGCGGATTCCGGGAGACCGGCTACCACATTCTTGAAACACCGGGCGGGCGAACCGGCGCTTGACGGTATAGCATCCGTCCGTTGGACGCCGCGCGCGCGGACGTCTTTTGTAACACGCATGCTCCGTTTCCGATTCCCGGCCGCACCGGCTTTCCTCTCCCTGCTCCTCGCTGCGGTATCTGCCGTCCACGCGGACGCACCCATCGCCGATCCGCTTCCGGATCCCCCCGAAGCGCCATGGGGAATCACCCTTGAACAATGGAAGCGCATCCCGGTTTCGTCCGCCAACCAACAGCAACCCAGGCTCAACCTTTTTCGCCAGACGGCGGACGGGCGGTTCTTCGTAAACGACCAGCGCGGCTATCTCTACGTCATTGAGACCGAGGAAGCCGCCCCGCGCCGATACCTCGACGTGTCTGTCCACTTTCCGCAATTTGACTGGATTACACAGGACGCAGGCCAAACCGGGTTCTCTTCCTTCGCTTTCCATCCCGAATTCACGGACAACGGCATCTTTTATACCGTTGTCTCCGCCCCCGCAACCACGGGCACAGCCACCTTCGCGGGCAAACGGCCTATTCCCGGCCCCGGGGGTAGCAGTCGCCAGCCGAGCCATCACGATGTCCTCCTGGGTTGGCAGGCGGACGACCCCGGCGCGACGACGTTCACGGGAAACGTTCGTGAAGTGCTGCGCATCGAGCAGCCCTACGCCGACCACAACGTGGGGGAGATCGCATTCAACCCGATGTCACGTCCGGGCGACACCGACTACGGCATGCTCTATATCGCCACGGGCGACGGCGGATGGGTCTTCAAGCAGGTTTCGCCGGACCCGCAGCGCGCGGCGCAGGACCTCACCTCTCCGCTCGGCAAAATCCTTCGCATCGATCCCGAAGGCGGCGCGGGGGCTGACGGGGCGTACGCCGTTCCGCCTGAAAACCCCTTCGTCGGTACTGCGGACGCCCTGCCTGAAATCTGGGCATACGGGCTCCGCAACCCGCACCGCATCAACTGGGACCGCGTGACCGGCGGGCTCTTTGCCTACGATATCGGCGGGGACTTCATCGAGGAAATCAATCTCATCGAACGCGGCGGCAACTACGGTTGGAGCGAACGCGAAGGAACCTTCCGCCACGATGAAGAACTCATCTTCCCGCTGCAGGAAGACGATTCCGGATTCTTGTACCCTGTCGTCCAATACGCTCACGCCGACCGCAACGGAGCGATCTCCGGAGGCTTCGTCTACCGCGGCGACGCCATACCCGAGCTATTCGGCTATTACATCTACGCCGACTTCACCAACCGCGACGAGTTGTTTGTCTCCCCCGCCAGCCCGCTGGACAAGCTGGCCGACACCGAAACGCTGCCGGTTTACACACTTCCGGTCTTCAACAGCCATGGACACCGCACAACATTGGCGGGAATTATCCGCGGGCAATCCGGACAACGCACGGACCTCCGTGTCGGCCGCGACCGCAATGAAGAGCTGTATTTCCTAAATAAACACAACGGATGGATTTACCGCGTGAAGCCGGGACCGGTCCGGCCTGAAACCCGCCTGTCGACAACGGACATCCGCACCGGCCCGAAGGGACACGGCTTCACCATCGCCGTCACACTTGAGGACCCGGATGCGTTCCGTTCGGTGGAGTGGACGGATTCCGCGATCACCCTCGAGGGACCCGCCTTCGGCCAAGGCAGTTCTACGTTGCACTTCCGCTATGCGGAACCCCTGTCGACGGGCGAACGTCTTCTCTGGATCAACGGACAGGAAGTAACCGTCCGCGTGAAGGACACACCCGTGGCAAAAAAACAATCCTGGTATTTCGATCCCGATAACGGATGGATCTGGATCGATGCCGAATTTTTTCCCTACGCATGGTTTGCTGAATACGGCTCATGGTTTCCCGTCGGCCGATGACCGCGGGCATCGGCACCACCAGCCCGCCGTCCATGCGCCGCCGCCCCGCCGTTCGGTCCCGCCCACGCTCAATGGCGGAAGTGACGCACGCCGGTAAAGACCATGGCCATCCCGCGCTCGTCCGCCGCGGCGATGACCTCTTCGTCGCGCACGGAGCCTCCGGGCTGAATGGCCGCCGTCGCCCCGGCCTCGCCCGCGGCGTTCAATCCGTCGGCAAACGGAAAAAAAGCATCTGAAGCAATCACCGAACCTTTGAGCGGAAGCCCGGCCTCACCTGCCTTCCATACGGCGATGCGCGAGGAATCCACGCGCGACATCTGGCCCGCGCCGATTCCGAGAGTGCGTTCCGCCGCGGCGTAGACAATGGCATTGGACTTAACGTGCTTCACGACCCTCCAGCCAAACAACATGGCATCCCACTCGGCGGGCGTCGGCTCGCGCTTTGTCACGACCTTGCAGTCAGCCGGGCGCAGGCGCTTTTGGTCGCGGTCCTGCACAAGGAGGCCGCCCACAGCAGAGCGGATGTCCTTGAGTGATTCGGCCCCCACCCCATCGCGGTTGACCATAAGACGGAGGTTTTTCTTTTTGCGGAAGAGGTCGAGAGCGTCGTCACTGAAATGAGGCGCGATGATCACTTCGCAGAAAATTCCGCTGATTTTCCGGGCGAGTTCCGCGTCGACAGTATTGTTCACGACGATGATCCCACCGAAGGGGGCCTGGCGGTCGGTGGCGAAGGCCTGTTCCCATGCCTCGGCGAGGTCGTCCGCGCTCGCCACCCCGCAGGGATTCGTGTGCTTGAGGATGCCGACGGTCGGCTTCTCAAACTCGCCGATGAGGTAGGTCGCGGCCGTGATATCGAGGATGTTGTTGAAGCTGAGTTCCTTGCCCTGGAGCTGCTCGAAGACCTCGAAGAAACGCCCGTAGAGGGCGGCTTTCTGGTGGGGGTTCTCGCCGTAGCGCAGATCCTGCGCCTTTTCCACGCGCAGGTCGAAGGACGGCGGAAAGCCGGCGAGGGCGGCGAGATCGGGGGACTCCTCGTCCCCGTTTCTTTCGAGGTATTGCGCAATGGCGGCGTCGTAGGCGCTTGTGCGGGCGAACACTTTGCGCGCGAGCTTGCGGCGCAGGGCGGAGAGGGCGTTTCCGTCGGCAAGGGCGTCGAGGACGGCACCATAATCGTCCGGATCGACAACGACAGTGACGTCAACGTGGTTTTTCGCCGCGCTGCGCAACATGGACGGTCCGCCGATGTCGATCTGCTCGATGGCTTCCTCTGCCGTGACCATTGGTTTGCGCACGGTCTCCTCGAAGGGATACAGGTTGACGACGACGAGATCAATGAGGTCGATGCCGTGCGCCCGGGCGGCTTCGACATGGTCCGGCTTGTCGCGTCGGCAGAGGAGCCCGCCGTGGATCTTCGGATGGAGCGTCTTCACGCGGCCTTCCATCATTTCCGGAAAGCCGGTGTGTTCACTGACCTCCGTGACGGGCAGACCCGCCGCCGTGAGAGCCCGCGCTGTGCCGCCGGTGGAGAGCAGCCGGTAGCCGTGGTTTTCGACCAGCGCCTTCGCAAAAGGGACCAGTCCATCCTTGTTGCTGACGGAGAGAAGAGCCAGTTTCGCCATACCCTTCAGTCGGCAAGGCAGGCGGAGAAATGCCAAGCTTTTTTGCGCGCGGAGACGGCGGCGCAGCGGAACCGGTCGACCTGCGGGGCGCTCAGCGACCGTTGTTCAGCGCGTCGGGCGACGGCGGCCGCCCGTTTCCATTATCCGCAACGGGCGCTCCCGCGCCGTTGTTGCCCACGGGACCGGCCTTTTCCCAGCCGGAAAACTCAAGGAGTTTCCAATATCCACCCACATTCACCCGCGTGATTTTCCGCGGCTCGCAGCCGACCGTCCGCACAAAGTCGTCCAGTTGAAAGTCGGGGCGGAAACCGAGCCGACGCGAAAAGGGCGCAAACCCGCGCTCCACCCGACGGGCAACTCCGTTGCGGGAAGCAAAATGGTTGACCACGACCAGAGGCGCCCCCGGACGGCAGACGCGGAACATCTCGCGGATCATCGCCGCCGGGTCCGGCACGACGGAAGCGACATACATGGCCACGGCACCGTCAAAGGAATTGTCAGGAAACTCAAGTGCCTGCGCATCCATCTGCAACAGCGCCTTCACCTGCGGAAACCGCGCATTGAAGAACCGGTCCCGCGCCACCTTCAGCATCTCCGGGCTCACATCAATCCCGGTCACCTCCACATGCGGCTCGTAGTAGCGCAAAGCCCGCCCGTTGCCCACCCCGATTTCAAGGATGCGGTCACCGGGGTTTTGCGGAAATGCGCTCACCGCGCGGCGGCGGCCCTCCTCGACTATGCGCCCGAAGACCAGATCGTAGATCGGGGCGTAAAACTTGTAAGCCCTCCTGACACTGCTCAAATCCATCGTATTCTATTGGTTGGTCGACCGCACGCCGAAGCCCGGCCGAAGAAAAAACCGCGCAAAACAAGCACACAAAAGTGACGCTTGGCAAAGGCTTTCCGCACATTGGCGCGGACCAACGGGAAAATGCCTTTACGCCCGCGCGGAATTCGGGCTCTCGTAGTTCCATGTTCAAGGTAGCGATTCCAAACAAGGGCGCACTCTCCGACGCCGCGGTCACCATCCTCGCGGAAGCCGGATACCGTTGCAAACGACACGGGCGCGAACTCTTCGTGCGCGATACGGAGCACAGCGTGGAGTTCATCTACCTGCGCCCGCGCGACATCGCCATCTATGTGAGCCAAGGCATCATCGACGCGGGCATCACCGGACGCGACCTCGCCCGCGACAGCCAGGCGGATGTTGAAGAGCGCCTCGGCCTCGGGTTGGGAAAATCGCGGTTCTGCTACGCCGTGCCCAAAGCCTCCGACGCCGTGCCCGGGGAGTTCGGCGGCATGCGCATTGCCACCAGCTATCCGAACATCGTCCGCGCGGATCTGGCGGAACGGGGGGTAGACGCCAGCGTCGTGCGGCTCGACGGTGCCGTCGAAATCTCCGTCCAGCTCGGCGTTGCCGACGCAATCGCTGATGTTGTCGAATCGGGCCGCACACTCTTTGAAGCCGGGCTCAAAATCGTCGGGGAGCCCATCCTCCTCTCCGAGGCGGTCGTTATCACCCGGTCGGACCACAACGGGTCCGACGAACTGAAAGCGCTCCTTCGCCGCCTTGAGGGCATCCTCGTGGCGCGTACCTACGTCCTGCTCGAGTACGTCGTGCCCGTCGCACAGCGCGACGACGCCTGCCGCCTCACGCCCGGAGTGAAGAGCCCCACCCTCTCCCCGGTGAGCGACCCCGATTGGGTGGCTGTCGCCGCCATGGTCAAAACAAAGGGCCTCAACAAAATCATCGACGCGCTATCGGAACTCGGAGCCCAGGGAATCATCGCCCACGACATCCGGACCTGCCGACTCTGATCGCCTCCCCCGGACCGCGGGAGACTGGCCGGCAGACCTCAACGGAGTCCGGAAAAGACGCGCGGGCGTATGCGACCGCTCTGGGCCGTGCGCCGCGGCCGGTCTTCTTTCGGCACAAAAAGCGAGACGGGATCGTCCTCAATCCGGCACGCACCGGAGAAAAGCAGATCAACCGCCCGTTCGAAATCCCCGGCCGCAGCATCCTCCTTACCGAAACGATGCCAGGCACCGCACCCTTCCAGTGCCCACAAAACCGTGCGCAACGACGCCTCGCCATGCTCCAGGATGCCCGTGTCTGACAGGGTGACCAAAGCCGCCCCGGTCGGTGCTCCGTGCAGCTCGGGGAAGCACATGCGCACCGACCCGGCGTCGATCGGAAACACCTCCACCTCGATCCGCGCCGCGTGCCGCGCGAGGAAACCGCGCACCGCACGCGCACGCGCGTCCCCGGGATCATAGAAAACGGTCAGTTTCTTCATCGTTGCTCCTCCTCGGCAATTACGGCGTCCGGCGTCCCTCAGAGTACCCGCATGAGATTCGGCAAGATCCGGTCGCGCTCCGGTCGCGCCAGCTTGTCCATCAATTCGTTGGCCGTGCCCACAAACTCGGACAAGCGCGCGAGTTGCGCGTGCATTGCCTGCGCCTCCTCGCCCTCCAGCGAACCCGAACGCCGCACACACTCCTCCAGCACTTTCTGCGCTGGTTCCATCTCTCGGCGCTTTCTCTCCCGCGCGACAATGCAGAATATCCGCCACACATCCTTCTCCGCCACAAAGTAGTCGCGCCGGTCCCCTTTAACCAACACCGGATACACCAGCCCCCAGTCCACCAACTCGCGCAGGTTGGTGTTCGCGTTGCCCCGGCTGATCTCCAGTTCCTCCATGATTGCGTCGGTTGTCAGCGGCTCCGGCGAAACCAGGAGGAGCGCATGGATCATCGCCATACTCCGGTTCACCCCCCACTGGCTGCCCATCGCACCCCACTGCCGGATAAAAATATCCCGCACCGACTCCAGCGAGTCCGCCGCCGCTGCTCCGGCAGCCGCCCGCCCGTTCTCCGGTTCCACTTGAAGCATAACTTTCAGTAAGTATTGAAAGTTTGGCGGTGTCAACGAATCCGCAGCAAATTACAGAGCACTGCTGTTCCGTTCTGTGATTCGTCAAAATTTTTAATTCAGCAATAATAAAGCTATTTGCGAATTAAATTGTTTGCATCACTTCCGGAGGAGGGATGCTGGAAGGCCCGGTGGCGAGCCGCGCAGGCTCAGCGCGACTGGAGGCGGATGCGATCGAGGCCTGCGCGGCGGCAGGTGTCCATGACAAAGGTCAGGGTGCGGAGGTTGCTTTCCTCGTCGGCGATGATGAGCACCGGACGGGCGCGCGTCTCGGCGGCGGCCCGCTCGATACGGCGGACCAGTTCTTCCTCGGATACCCGTGAACCTTGAAAATACAAGTGTCCCTCCGGTGTGATGCCGATTTCCACCTGCTCGGAGACCTGCTCCTGGCCGGCGGTGCGGATTTCCGGCAATGTCAACTGCAGCAGCGTAAGGTTGCGGAACTGCATGGAGACGAGGAAAAAGAAAATGAGCACAACAAGGACATCGACCAACGGAATAATGTTGATCTCACTCTTCTGCCGGTGGTGGCGCGGGCGCAGATCGACGTGCATGGTCAAGCCCCTCAAAACTCCCGGCGGCGGCGGGATCCGTCGCCTTTCGCCGCAATGAGCCGTTCCACGCCCACACCCAGTTGGGCGGCATAGGTATCGATGCGGCGGCTGAGGTACGAGTTGAAGACAAGGGCGGGGATGGCAATGGCCAGACCAATCATGGTCGTGGAGAGGGCGAGTGCCACCCCTTCGATGAACATCGATGTTTCCGGCAGGCCCGTATCGGGTGAGATCCGGCTGAACACCTTAACGAGTCCGGTGACCGTTCCAAGCAGGCCGAGAAGCGGGGCCGCGCTGACGACGATATCAAGGACAAAAAGGCCCCGCTCCATCCGTGTGATCTGCAACCGGGCAAACGCCTTCAACTGGTCCGCGTCGACATCGTGGTTGTGAAAAAAACCCACAATGCGCCCGGCCACCGAGGACTGGTCGCCTTGGGCCGGAATGTCACCACGGGAAAAGTGGTCGAGGTATTCCGCCGGAATTACGTTGCCGGAACGGAGCGCAAAGAGCCGCTCGATGACGATAAATACAGCTGCCAGCGAACAAGCCGCCAACGGCCACGCAAAAATCCCGGCTTGCTCGAAGAGCGTCCACATAGCGGAGGGAGCCTCCCGGCTCAGGCCCGCATGTATTCGAGTCCGCCCGCCAAGGCCTCGACCTCGGGCGCGCCTTCGAGAAGATCCTGGATCGGATCCCAATGCCCTTCGAGCAGCGACTGCCGGGCACCGTCACGCAGACCACAGGGGATTTCCATTCCGCCGAACCGCACGACACGTTCTTTCACATCAATCTCAACGCGTGTAGACGGGTCTTCGCGCACAGTCGCCGCCAGCTTGCGGATGTCCGCCGCATCCGCTGTCACGCAGGGCATTCCCAGTTGAATGGAGTTACCGAAGAAGATCTCGGCGAAACTCTCCGCCACCACCGCCCGGAATCCGGCGCGGTAGATCGCCTGGGGCGCATGCTCGCGGGAGCTGCCGCAACCGAAATTGTTGCCGCTGACGAGGATGGACGCTTCCGCGTGGCGCGGATCGTTGAGCGGATGGTCCTTCTTTTCACCGTCCGGCGTGTGCCGCGTGTCGTAAAAGAGGTATTCGCCCAAACCGTCGAACGTCACACACTTCATGAAGCGCGCCGGAATGATGCGGTCGGTGTCGATATCGTCTCCGGGCACGTAGACGGCGCGCCCGGTCACGGAATGAATTTTTTCCAAAGCCATTGGGAAAAGAGTTGAGGGAAAGGTCGAAAGGTTAGACCCCGTCGGCACCGAAAGGTTGCCGCCGGGCTGTCCGGAAGTATGCACGGGAAGGCGCGTCCGGCAAACGGGATCGCGCCGCCGCCGGAAAAATCACACACCGGCGGACTCCAGGATGCCGAAAACTTCGCGCGCGTCGGCGATCTCTCCGGTGACGGCGGCGGCCGCCACCATGAGCGGACTCATGAGGATCGTGCGCCCGGTGGGGCTGCCTTGGCGGCCCTTGAAGTTGCGGTTGCTCGAACTGGCACAGAGCTGGTTGCCGATCAGCTTGTCGGGGTTCATGGCAAGGCACATCGAACATCCCGCGGCGCGCCACTCGAAACCCGCTTCCCTGAAGATCCGGTCGAGGCCCAGCTCCTCCGCGATCTTCGAAACGCCTTGCGAACCGGGGACGCAAATCGCCTTCACACGCGGGTTCACCTTGTGCCCCTCGAGGTATCGCGCGACCTCCTTGAGATCGGAAAGCCGCCCGTTTGTACAGGAGCCGAGAAAGGCCACGTCCACCGGGATGCCTCTGATCGGCTCACCGCCCGCGAAGCTCATGTGCTCCAGCGCCTCGCGGATGGACTCGCGGGCGCTCTCCGTCCCGCCGTCGTCCGGCGTCGGGATGTTCTCGTGAATGAAGACCGCCTGTCCCGGCGTGATTCCCCACGTCACCGTGGGCGCGATGTTCTCTGCGCGGATATTTACAACGTCGTCGTATTCGCAATCCGGATCGCTCGCGAACGAGAGCCACCGCTCGACAGCGCGGTCCCACCCGGCACCCTTCGGCGCAAACGGACGGCCTTTCAGGTACTCGACGGTCGTCTCGTCTGGATTCACGTAGCCAACCCGCGCGCCGCCCTCGATGGACATGTTGCACACGGTCATCCGCTCCTCCATGGAAAAACCGTCGAACACGGAACCTCCGTACTCGTAGGCGAATCCCGTCCCGCCCTTGGTGCCGAGGAGACGGATGATATGCAGAATCACGTCCTTCGCGTAGACTCCGGGGGCCAGTTCGCCGTCCACATTGATGCGGCGGACTTTCAGCGGATTGAGGGCAATAGTCTGCGTGGCGAGCACGTCCCGCACCTGACTCGTGCCGATCCCGAAGGCGATGGCACCGAACGCGCCGTGCGTCGAGGTATGCGAATCCCCGCAGGCGATCGTCGTGCCGGGCTGCGTGATGCCCTGCTCCGGACCCACGATGTGCACGATCCCTTGATGGCCCGTGTTGGTGTCGAAAAAGGTGACACCGTGGTCCGCGCAGTTCTTGCGCAGTTCCTCAATCATCGCTTGGGCGAGGGGATCGCTGTACGGCTCCGCCACCTCGTTTGTCGGCACAATATGGTCCACCGTCGCGAACGTCCGGTGCGGGAAACGGACCGGAATACCCCGCTCACGCAACATCCCGAACGCCTGCGGACTCGTCACCTCGTGAATGAGGTGCGTGCCGATGAGTAGCTGCGTTTGCCCGTTCGGCAACTCTCTCACCGAGTGCGCGTCCCAAACTTTCTTAAATAGACTCTTACCCATGAATATACAGTTATTGAACCACCTGTCTCAACAAATCCCGCCGAAGCGGGCAAGGGAAATCCGGCCACTGCCGCGATTTTCCACTTCCATGGGAAAGACGGAGACAGCCACGCATTCCCGGGCAGCCCCGGATCGCCGTTAAACTCCACCCCTTATCCGAGGCGCGAGGCGCCGGATAGCCTTCTCTACCTTATAGACGCAGTCGAGCGTCGATGAGATGCGATAAGATTTTGGAGCGAAACGGCTTGGACGACCCCGAGGGCGCACCTCGAAAGTGCGTTGAGCGCGGCGGACAAGTTATTGCAGCCCAAAACATTGGTGCGGATCGCGACGATTCAACCGCGTCAGTCAGGCTTCAGCCTGCCGGGGTGCCTCGACTTCCGGACGGTGCGACCACTGGCGGGCACACACAAAAGATTCGACGCCCTCCGGCGATGGCACCGGCTTGGGCGCACGGCCCCGCCGGTAGCGCACCATGGCAGCATCGTCCAATACCCCCTCAACAAACGAACGGTCGCCGACGACAATGCCCTCCGTCATGAAACGCAGTTTCAGGCGCAACACCTCGTCCGCAGGCAAATGCCCTCCCCGCTTCCTCGCCGCCTCCGCCACCCTGCGGGGCACGCGTGCGCCTGATCCGTCGCCCTTCGCCGCCTCGCCTTTTCCCATGAGATACAACCGGTAGGCGGCCATGGCCTCCGAGGAATCCCTTCCCCGAACAGCGTATCGCCCGTAGGCCGCGCGCAGCGACGCGTCCCCCGCCAGTGCAGCGGCATAGCCGCACCAGCGGTAATCCTTGGGATCCTCCACCAAACCCGCCCGCACTGCATTGAGGTCGATGTAGGCCGCCACGGCCCGCAGAACAGCGGCGGAGTCCTGCACCAGCACACTGCGGAAGCGCTCCGCCCATAGACTCCCGCCGCCGCCTCGCGCACGGTTAAACCACTTCGTGTAGCGGTGTTTCAGGGTCTGCATAAAGGCCGAGACATCGCCCATGCGGGCGCGCAGCTTCGCCCGCACCCTCTCCGCCGCTTCAGCCCGGTCCGGATCGGCAAAAAGTCGCTCCAAGTTGCGCGCGTCCATACCGATACACTGCGCCCGACTGTCCCCGTAGAGCGCCCGGAAGCGGCGGACCAATTCATCGTCGGCACAGCTCCGCGCCTGCGGGTCGACCCGCACGAGCACATGGAAGTGGTTGGACAACAGGCAGTACGCCGTCACCTCCACCCCACTGAAATCCGCCACACGCCGGATTGCCCCCGCCAGCGCGTCCCGCGCCCCCGCGTCGAGCAACGTCATCTGCCGGGTCACCCGCACGATGCAATGAAACGCCATCGCCCGTGTGTCCCCGCCCCTCTGCTTCATCCGTCTATGATACGACATGCCCCGCAGACTACGCGGAGACTCCGCAAAAGCAATACTTAATTTCGAATTAATTCATTTTATACTTAATTAAGAATTAAAATTGTTGACTGCAGACCCGCGGAGGGGAGACGGTCAACGGCCGCGGCGGCGGCGGGTGCGGGGGGCGGTTTCTTCTTCTTCGACCGCCTCGCCGGGGCGTTCGACGCGGACGAGTTCGGCCCAGAAGCGACCGACGGTGACGCTGCTCTCCATGCGCAGGGGCAGGCGGCGCTCGTCATCGGACATGTAGAAAGTGACGGAGGCGTCGCTGCTGCGCTGGAAGACCCCGCCGACGTCCTTGATGTCGGGATGGAGGACGAGGGCGTTCTGGCGCCCGAGCCGGAAGTTGCGCTCGACGCGCTCGGCGACGTCGATCTCGGTGATGAAGAGTTCGCGGCCGTTCGTCGTCGGAACGACAAGCCGGTCTCCGACATCGAAGGGCAGCGTGCGGACGAAGTAGGTGATGCCCATGGGGTCGAACGTCCCATGGATGATTTCGATGGGGTCGTGGTAGGCGGGATTGTCGTCATCCGCGCGGTTGCGGTAGCGCACGGTGTTGGCTACCCAGTCGAATTCGTATTCGATGTTGCGCTCCCGGCGGCCCTCGGACTGCTCGTTGTGGTAGTGGAGGGTTGTCGTGGCCTGCGGATCCATCCATGAGCGGGTGCGGTTGCGCACCCGGTAGATACGGTCGGCGAAGGCATTCGTCTGCACCTCCAGCTTGAAGACAAGCGCCGGTTCGTCGCCGACACTGGATTCGTCGACAGAAAGGACGGCCTCGCCGACATCGAAGAAGCTCCAACCGATGAGGAAAGTGAGGCGTTCACCGGGGACGAAGGGCAGTTCGCGGTCCGGGTCGGGCACGGTGATGGATTCAAGAATCTCGGGCGTGAGGTCGCGTGCCGTGGTCGGCGGGTCATCTCCGCCGCTGGCGACAAGCGGTGCGATCGCGGCGAAGCCGAGCAACGCGGCCCGCCCGGCAAACCGCGCAAGCGACAGGCCGCCGGGTCCGCCGCCAAGGGTCAGGAACCGTGCAATATCCATTGACGGCGTGAGACCTAGGGCACCGGAACCGCGTTCAACTTCCAGATATTCTGCGCGTACTCCCGGATCGTCCGGTCGCTGGAGAATTTGTCCACGCGCGCCGTATTGAGGATGGCCATGCGGGCCCAGCGGGCGGGATTCCGGTAGGCGGCGTCCGCCTCCCGCTGCGAGTCGACATAGCTTTGGTAATCCGCAAGAACGAAATAGGGGTCGCCGCCGTCGAGCATGCTGTGGCGCAGCGGCGCGAGCACCCCGGGTTCGTCCTGGGCAAAGGTATTGGATCCGACCCAGTCGACAATCGTGCGCAGTTCCTCGTTTTGGAAGTAGACGTCGTATGGATTGTAGCCGCGCTCCCGCCATGCCTCGACCTCTTCCACGGTGAGTCCGAAGATGAAGATATTCTCGTTCCCGACTTCCTCCTGGATCTCCACGTTCGCCCCGTCGAGCGTGCCGATGGTGAGGGCGCCGTTGAGGGCGAATTTCATATTGCCCGTGCCGCTGGCTTCTTTTCCGGCGGTGGAAATCTGCTCACTCAAGTCGGCGGCGGGGATGATACTCTCGGCGAGAGTAACCCGGTAGTTGGGGAGGAAGGCCACCTTGAGGCGGTCGCCCACACGCGGATCGTTGTTGATCTGGAAACCAACGGCATTGATGGCGTGAATGATCGTCTTGGCAAGGGCGTAACCCGGCGCCGCTTTCGCACCGAAGACAAAGACGCGCGGCTGGATGTCGGCCTCCGGATTCTGAAGGATCGCACGGTAGAGATGGAGGATATGGAGGAGGTTGAGGTGCTGCCGCTTGTATTCGTGGAGCCGCTTGATCTGCACATCGAACATTGCGTCGGGCGACACCTTGATGCCCATAGTATTCGCGATAATATTGGCGAGATCGACCTTGTTCGCCCGCTTGATCTCCATGAACCGCTTCTGAAAGCCGGCGTCGGCGGCATGCGCCTCCAAGCCGCGCAGGCGTTTGAGGTCCTTTTGCCAACCGTCGCCCACCGTCTCCGTGATGAGGGAGGCAAGGCGCGGATTGCAGCCCTGGAGCCAGCGGCGGGGCGTGATGCCGTTTGTCTTGTTCTCGATCTTGCCGGGATAGAGTTGGTCGAAGTCGGAGAATAAATTCTGCTTGAGAAGCTTGGTGTGCAATGCCGCCACGCCGTTAACCCGGTGGCTGCCGACGACAGCGAGGTAGGCCATGCGGATCATCTTGGGATGCCCCTCCTCGATGATGGAGAGGCGGCTCTTCATTTCGCCGTCGCCCGGCCACTGCGCCTCGACTTCTTCTTCAAGGAAGCGGCGGTTGATCTCGTAAATGATCTGGAGGTGGCGCGGCAATACCTTCTCAAAGAGCGGGACGCTCCAGCGCTCCAGCGCTTCGGGGAGGAGGGTGTGGTTGGTGTAGTTGCACACCTCGCGCACGGTGTTCCACGCGCGGTCCCAGCCGAGGTTCGCCTCGTCGATGAGGATACGCATCAGCTCCGCCACAGCGATGGCGGGGTGCGTGTCGTTGAGCTGGATCGTGACCTTCTCGTGGAAGGTGCTCCAGTCGCCGTTGTTTTTGCGCCAGCGGCGGATGATGTCCTGCAAGCTGCAACTGACAAAAAAGTATTGCTGCACGAGGCGCAACTCCTTGCCCGCTTCGGAGGAGTCGTTCGGGTAGAGAACTTTTGATATGGTCTCGGCAATAGCCTTTTGCCGCACGGCGTCCACATAGCCGCCTTCGTTGAAGACCTTGAGGTCGAACTCCTCGCTCGCCCGCGCTTCCCAGAGGCGCAGGAAGTTCACCGTGTCGGCTCCGAAACCACAGATCGGAATGTCGTAGGGCAATCCGATAAGGTCGTGCGTGTCGACCCACGTGGGACGCGGGTTGCCTTTGTCGTCGAAATTCATCTCGACCCGCCCGTAGAGGCGCACCCGGCGGCAATAGACCGGGCGGACGATTTCCCACGGCGTGCCGAACTTGCGCCACGGGTCGGGCATCTCGTGCTGGCGGCCGTTGTGAAACTGCTGCTCGAAGAGGCCGAATTCATAGTAGATCCCGTACCCGACCGCCGGGTACTCCATCGTCGCGAGGGAATCGAGAAAACACGCCGCAAGCCGGCCGAGACCGCCGTTGCCGAGCGCCATGTCGTCCTCTTCCTCCGCCAGGGACTCGAGGTCATGACCCAGTTCGCCCAACGCTTCGGAAGCGAGCTTGCGCAGCCCGGCGTTCCACAGGTTGTTGTCGAACATGCGCCCCATGAGGTATTCGAGACTCAAGTAGTAGACGCGCCGCACGTTGTCCTCGTTGTGCTTTTTCATCGTCGCGATGAAGCGCTCGAGGATGCGGTCGTGGGCGGCGTGGCAAGTGGCGATCCACCAGTCGCGCGGCGAGGCGGAGTTTACGTCGCGCGCGAGCGTGAACTTGAGGTGGTTGAGGACGGACGTCTTGAAGCCCTCGACGGTCTCGCAGATATTGAACTTGTAGAAGTCGCAGGCGTCCCCGTTTCCGGAAGCGGTCTTCGCCCCGGACTTCTTGGCCTTGCCGGACGTTTTGCGCGCGGCGGTGCGGTCGTTTTTCTTGGCAGTCATGCGGTTGGATAAAGTGGTTGGCAGTCGTCGAAGACAGCGGGTCTTCAACGCACCGGACGAGACTAGCACGGCCCGTTCCACTGTGAAGCGTATTCTTCGTTGCCCGCACATCCGGGCAGCCGCCCCGCCGGGGACGCGGAGGGCTACCCCGCAACCCCGCGACAAAAATTCTTGCAGGTGGAAAGTTTTATGTCTGCGACAGATTCCTTCGCAGGTGAGAAGAAATTTGTCCGGACAGCGGAAGGCGGGTGGAGGAGGTCTCAGGCGGGGGGACGGATCAGCCTCGGGCGGCGGACGGGGCGGAATCGGCGCGGATGCCGAAGCGGCGTTCGAGTTCGCCGGAGCGGTATTCGACGAAGGTGGCGCGGCCGCGGGTGTCGACGAGGGGGTCGCGACAGGCGAGGAGGCGGGGCAGGAGGGCATCGACGGCATCGCGCTCGACCCGTGCCATGCGTTGGGCGGCGCGGCGGGCGGCGAGCCGGGCGACGCCGGTGCGCACATCGTCGCCTTCCGGCGACGACCAGCCGCGCTCGCGCATGAGGGCGAGGGCGTCGCGCAGGAAGCCCTCCCCTTCCTCGGGGCTGAACCAGTCGGGCACGGCGGAGAGGCGGAAGACATGCCGGCCGAAGGGTTCGACCTCGAAACCCATTCCCTCGAAGAGCGGTGCGACGGCCTCCATGAGATCGGAGGCGACGGGGTCGAGTTCCATGAGCACGGGAAAGAGCAGCCCTTGCCGGATCGCCCCGGAGCTGCGCAGGTTGCGGAGGATGTCCTCGAACCAGACGCGCTCCCACGCGGCCTGCACATGCATGAGGACGAGTCCTTCGCGTGTTTCCCAAAGGGCGAAGCGCTCGTGCAGAGAGCCGATCAGGCGCCAGCCCGTGCGGCGTCCGCCGGAGGAATCCTTCGCGGGCGGCGCCGAGGCGGGTTCGGGAGCCGGTGCGGGCGATGCCGCGGGGGAGGACCGCGCGGAATGGGGTTCGGGCGGGATCTCCCGGCGCGGCGAGGGCACGGCCGACGGGCTGTCCGTCGTCGGCTTCGGGTTGCCTGCGGACGGGGGCGGGGCGGCAGTGGGTCGCGGAGCAGGCGGCCCGGCGGATGCGCTGTCCGTACCGCTGCCGGCACCCGGCTGTTCACCGCGGTCGGCGGGCACGGCCCGGTCCAGCGGTTTGCGGGCGGCGTCGCGCAGCCGGGCGAGGAGCGCCTCCATGACAAAGCGGCGGACGGCTCCCTCGTCGCGGAAGCGCACTTCGCGCTTGGCGGGGTGGACATTGACATCCACGATATCGCTTGGGACGTCGAGAAAGAGAAACGCGACCGGGTAGCGCCCGCGCGGGAGGTAGGTGTGGTAGCTCTCGATGAGGGCGAAGTTGAGGAGGCGGCTGTCCACCGGGCGGCGGTTCACGTAACATGCCATCTCGGCGCGGGTCGACCGCCCGCGGCCCGGCAGGGCGACGAGGCCGTCCATCCGCCAGCCCTCCGCGCTTGCACCTTCGACAGGCATGAGGTCGCCCGCCGTGCGCCGTCCGAAGACCTCCGCCACCCGTGCCTCCCGCGACTCGCAGGCGGGTGACTGGAAGACGGTACGCCCGTCTTCGACGAGTGTGAACCCCACTTCCGGGTGCGCCACGGCGAGGAGGCGGCACAGGTGGACGATGTGGGCCGCCTCGGTGCGGTCGGTCTTGAGGAACTTCCGCCGCGCGGGCACGGTATTGAAGAGGTGGGCCACCTCGACCACCGTCCCCTCCGGCATGCCGCACGACTGCGCGGAGGGCGCGACCCCGCCGGACATCGTGATCTCGATCCCCTCCCCCGCCCCGCGCAGGCGCGTGCGCAAACGGAACTTTGAAACGCTCGCGATGCTCGGCAACGCCTCGCCGCGAAACCCGAAGCTTCCCACCCGCAGGAGGTCGCGCGCGTCGCGGATTTTCGAGGTGGCGTGCCGTTCGAGACAGGCGCGGGCGTCTTCGGCATCCATGCCCGTGCCGTCGTCGGCCACACGGATGTAGGCCTTGCCGCCGCGCCGGAACTCGACCTCGACGGAGCGCGCGTCGGCGTCGAGGGCGTTTTCGACCAGCTCCTTGACCACGGCCACGGGCCGTTCCACCACCTCGCCGGCGGCGATCTGGTTGGCCACGTGGTCAGGTAACTTGAGGATCCGGCCCATTTGCAGGCGACAGTGCATGCTCGTGCCGCCGGACGAAAGACCAAATCCGCGGCGCGCCCGGGAAAGGCGTAGTCTTGTCGATTAGAGACTTTAATTTGCATCAAAAGGCGCTTTACTCGAACGTTGATACAATGAACGACAGCCTTCCCCTCCTTCCCTTCCTGATCACCGCGCTGGTCGCCGGTTTGGCCGGCGGTCTGGCGATGAACACGCTGATGCGCATCCTCTCGCAAAAGCACGCGACGCCCGTCGATATGACAAAAGTTGTCGGCAGCCTGCTTACACGCGGCGACAGCACGGCGGCGGGCACGGCGGTTCACCTGACCTGCGGCGTCGTCTTCGGGCTGCTCTATCTCTGGGGTCTCGACGCCATCAATGGCGTCTCCATGCCCTCGGCCATCCCCATCGGCCTCGGCTTCGGCATCGCGCACGGGATCTTCGTGAGTATTCTCCTGATGTATCTGGTGCGCGACGTCCATCCGCGCACGGAAAACCGGAGTGACAACGTAACCTTCGCGATCGGGCTCGTCTACGTGGCGGGGCACGCCACCTACGGCTTCACCGTGGGGCTGGTCGGTGGCCTACTGGCCATGGGCCTCGGCGGCTGAGGGGTGTGCGGAGACCGGAGCCGCCGCACCGGCCCGCGGCGCATGATGCGTGACGAGGGCGCCGCGAGCCTGCTCCACACTGTCTGCAAAGGCGGCGAGATCCGCCCCGTGGTCCCCGAGGTATCCGGCGGCAAGCGCGTGCAAATCGCTGTAGGTCGCCACGCGGTCGAGGGCGGGGCGCAGTTTGCGGCAGCCCGGCATGCGTTTTGTGAAGCTCTTGAGGCGGGCACGCATCCACTGCAACCGGTCCCACCGGCCGGGGCGCAGGGTGTGGCGCATGAGGGTGTCGCAATACCAGAGGATCGTCGCCCAACGCTCCTCAAGGGACGGTTCGGGCGGGACGGTCCCCGTTTCCAGATACCCCTTGATCTCACGGAAAATCCACGGATAGCCGAGCGCGGCCCGCCCCACCATGAAGCCGCTCACACCGGTCGACGGCAGGCGGTCCGCAACGTCCCGCGCCGATTCGATGCCGCCGTTGCCCACGACCGGAATCCCCGCCGCCGCCGCCACCGCTTCAATCACATCCCAGCGGGCGGCGCCTTGGTAGCCCTGCACCTTCGTGCGCCCGTGCACGGTGAGCGCGCATATGCCCTCGCCTTCGAGGAGGCGCGCGGCCTCCACGGCCACGATGCTCCGGTCGTCCCAGCCGATCCGGATCTTCGCCGTCACCGGCACGCGCGCGCCGACGGCTTCGACGACCCCGCGGGCGACCGACGCCAGGCGCGGCAGATCACGCAGGAGCGAGCTGCCCGCGCAGTTGTCCACCACCTTGGGGGCGGGACAGCCGAAATTCAGGTCGATAAAATCGGGCGCGAGCCGGTCGACAATACGCCGCGCCGCCTCGCCCATCTTTGCCCCGTCGCTGCCGAAGAGCTGCACACCCATCGGTCGCTGCGCCTCCGTAAAGTCGACCGTCTCCCATGCGTTTACCTCGCCGTCCGGGTCGAGAAACCGGTTGGCCATGACAAACTCGGAAACAAGCACATCGGCCCCCTCGCGCTTGCAGAGTTCGCGGAAGACCACGTCCGTAAAGCCCGCCATCGGGGCGAGGACAAGGGGGAAGCGGCCTTCACTGAACCACGGAAGCATCCCCCCACCCTCGCGCACAGCCCGCCGCCGCGGCAAATCCAATTAGCGGTTCAGCGCGAAAACGTGTCGTCGCGCAGAAAGCGCGGGGTCAGCTGGCACGCTCCTGCTCATCGTACGCGCGCACCTGCCGGAAAAAGTCGCGGAGCTTTGCGCCGTCCTTCACCCCCGGCGCGGATTCCACGCCGCTGTTCACATCCACCGCATCCGCCGCCGTCGCGCGCAGGGCGGTGCCGATATTGTCCGGCGCAAGGCCGCCCGCGAGGATCCACGACTTGTGCTGGTAGAGCGTCGTCCAGTCGATGAACCGCTGCCAGTCGCCCGTGCGCCCCGTGCCCCCGTAGGCACCCTTGCTGTAGGTGTCGGCGAGAAAGGTGTCGGCAAACTCCATGATGATTTGCGGAAATCCCTCCTCCGTCTCCGGCACACGCGGGGCCAGCCACAGCCGCTCGCGCCCGGCGAGTCCCGCCCACGCCGCTACGGTCGCAATGGCGACATCGAGATCGAAGTGAATCTGGTAGAAATCAAAACCCATGCCGAGGTAGCGCTCGAACTCGTGTGTCGGCGTGGAGACATCGACAAACACCCGCTTGCCCGGCGGGATCGCCTCCAGCAACGCGGGCATGCGCTCCGCCGGCACAGCGCGCGGTGAACGGTCGTAGGCAATGATCCCGATATAGTCCGCGCCCAGCTCCAGCGCGGCCCGGGCGTCCTCCGGGCGCGTGATACCGCAAACTTTAACGCGCGTGCTCATGATCGGCGCAGCAAAAGGTCAGACCCCCAGCTTGGCAACCAAAGCCTCGGCCATGGCGTCGACACCCGGCGTCGCCGCCTCCACCGCGACAGGTATTTTCGCCTCGGCCATCCGCTGCGACGTCACCGGACCGAAACTGCACAACAGCGGCACCTTCGCGCCTTTCTTCAAGGCGAGGTGCGCCGCCTGTTCGCCGAAGGCCGTCACCGCCGAGGCGCTCGCAAAGACGAGGGCATCCGCCCCGCGCTCGCGGAAATCCCCCGCCGCCGGGTGCTTCGAGAGGTCCGCCGTCTCCGAGCGGTAGACGCGCAGTGTGTCCACAATGGCGCGCTCCTCGCCGAGGCGCTTGAGGAGCGCGTCGCGGTTGCGGTTGCCGGTGATGACGAGGATGCGGACGTTGTCGAGCGTCTGCTCCGCCGCGAGGGCCTCGCCCAAATCCTCCGCCACCGCCTTCTCCGGAAGGACATCCACCTTAAGGCACAGGTCGCGGACCGCCTCCGCTGTGCCGTCGCCGATAGCCGCGATGCGCATCAATCCGAGCGAACGGATATCCTCGAACTGCCGGAAAAAGACCTCGAAAAAGTGCCGCACCCCGTTCCCGCTCGTGAATACAATCCATTCATACTGCCCGATCTCGGCAAACACCTCCTTTGCCGCCTCCACGTCGACATCCGCTACGACGCGGATGAGCGGAAGCTCCACCACCTCCGCCCCGAGCACGCGCAACCGCCCCGCAAGGCGTCCGCCGTGCTCCGTGCTGCCCGTCACAACAATCCGGCGCCCCCGCAATCTCTGCTCTCTCTTCGCCATAATCACCCCCGCAGCCCAACCCCGCCCAACCCGGCCAGCAAGAGCAAAAACGAGCCGGACACCCGGTGCCTGCGCACGATCACGCACGGGCTTAACCGAGTGGCAATATTCGTCGCCTGCCCATAAAAAAAACCGCCGGGCTTCGGGCCGCGGCGGTTTTGAAGAGACAAAATGGAAGGAACTTACTTCCGCATGCGGCGGCGCAAAAGCATCCCGAGCAACGCCAGACCGCCGAAGATGGCGGCGTAAGTGGAGGGCTCGGGGATGATGGTCGGCGGGTTGGAGCCGGTTTGGCCCTGCACCCAGACAATCGCCCGCTGATCATACGCCGCTTGATTCAACCCGGGCATGTCGAGAGCGAATGAAATCGTCCCGCTGCCGTCAGCCGCCGTTTGCAGCGCCTGGGTCAGCGCCGACGACTGAAAGGTGAAGGTCGTCCCCGCACCCGCGGTGTTCATGTCAATCTCGACACTGGCGAGCGGCGTCGGATCAAAGTCTCCGCCGGGAGTGTTCCAAGCATTACCCGCGCTGTATTCGAGCCAATTTGGCCACTGGTTGTTGTTGTCTACCACCACCCTTTCGACATCCTGCGCCAAAAGATGCAGGTTGATTGTCTGCAAGCCGGGAAGATCGTCAATGTCATCGCGGTCCATATAGAACCATACGCCCGCGTTGGAAGGGATGGCCGAGGAGCCTGCTGCGGGCAGGTTGAAGGTCACGAGTGAACGAAGCGTCGTGCTGTTGTTGAGCGTGCCCGTGGCGAGAATGTCCGTCCCGCCGCTTTGCGCCGTACTGTCGTTGCGGATCCACGCCCCGTCGTTGGCAGTTGTAACCACCTGCCCGGAGAGCGAGGCGACGGAGAACGCCGCGCAAAGCCCGGAAAGGCAGGCGGCGCGAAGGATGGTTTTAGGGATGTTTTGAATCATAGGTGTATGTGTTTGTTTTTCGGTTATTCGTTGGACTTGCAGAAATGGCAGCCTGTGGGGAAACCGGGGAAGCAAGCTCTGGATATATCGGTAAATCTCCCGGAGATTACCATGAGCAAGGTGTCTTGGGCTTCCGGTTTTTGCGCTAATTTTTTCCGGATTCCGACACCACGCTGGTTTCAGTCCCGGTGGGCCGGTTCTTGCCCGGCAGGCAGAACTGGAAACCGGGATCGGCGCCTCCATGGGTCTCACCCGGTCGATGGCACCCGGCGGTTTCCGGATTCCACCGCGCTGATTTCCGTGTTGCTACCAAGGGTGCGGCGGTTGTGGAATGAACAGCGGAGT
The DNA here is from genome assembly GCA_020831525.1 of Opitutales bacterium. Classification (GTDB taxonomy): domain Bacteria; phylum Verrucomicrobiota; class Verrucomicrobiia; order Opitutales; family Oceanipulchritudinaceae; genus SLLG01. The sequence goes on along the minus strand of JAFIGH010000034.1, from coordinate 25,489 downwards.
TTTCCCCAATCGTCCCGCGATGAAATTCATCCTCTTGCACGCGCCCGCCGCCCCCTTGTTTCTGGTGCCGATTCGACGCAACTTCAGCAAGCGCTGGAACGAACTCGCCGTCATCGAACTAGCCGTTTCCTCCCACCTCCCGGGCGAGAAGACGCTTACTCATCCCGATTGCGCGGGATGGATCGCACCCATGTTCTCGAAAGCAGCCCGGGCTCTCGCGCAGAGCCGCCGGTTCCCGGTCGTCAACCTCTCCAACCGTTTCGGACCGTGCGCGCACGCCATCAATGTATTTCTCGATGAGGAGGAGATTGCGGCACTGGCGGTCGAACACCTGATCGAACGCGGTTACCGCTCTTTCGCTTACATTGGATTCGGCAAAGTGCCGGGGTTTTCGCGGGAACGCGGTGCCTGTTTTCGGAAAGTCCTGCAATCGCGGGGGTACGAGGTCCGCGAACACTACATCAACCCGCTGCCGAACCCGCACCCTGTCGAATTCGGAGAAGCCGTTCACGGCGAAATCCGGAGATTGCTGCGCTCATGGACCGCACCCACCGGCATCTTCGCCGCCAACGACGAACTCGCCGGACGCATCCTCCGCATCCGCCGCGAAGACAGCAGCGGACACCTCCCGTTTCATGCTGTGGTCGGCGTGGATGACCGCTTTCATCACGGAGAGCGAGACTCCTATGCCAGGCATCTCACCTCGGTGCGGCCGGCTTTCGAGGCTCTCGGCAGACGCGCCGCGGAAGTCCTCCACGAGGCCATGGATGACCGCTCATCCCGTCCACCGGGGTCCGTCGTCCGCGTCAGTGGCGCTGTTCTGATCGAACGGGAATCGACCTGTGGTTTCGCCACGGGACATCCTGTTGTCAACGAGATGGCCCGCTGGATCCGGGCGGAGGTGGATGAGGGGCGGGCACCCGCGGTGGCGGATCTGGCCCGTGAGTTCCAGCTCAAGCCGCGCGCGGCCTCCGCCCTCTTTGCGAAACAAGCCTCCGTTTCGCTTCGTGAATTCACGATGGGCCAACGGCTCACGCGCGCCGCCCGCCTTCTCCTCGAAACCGACCTGCGCGTCGGCGAGATCGCGCAACGCTGCGCCTTCGGAAAACAAGGCGACCTCAACGACGTTTTTCAGCGTCACTTCCACCGCACACCCGGCGAGTTCCGGCGGCATAGCCGGGGAGATACCGCCGCCATGACTCAGGCCCGCCCTTGCACGGCAGCGCCAAACCGGTAGCGTACTCGCCATGCTCACCCGTGTCATCGCCCTCGCGGCCCTCGCTCTCGGCACCGTCTTCGCGCTCTTTCTCTTGCAGGGAACACGCACCCTCCAGGAACTCCTCACGGAGAACAAGACACTGCGCGCCTCCATCGCCAACCTCTCCCGCGAAGAACAGATCGGCTACGCCCGCGTGTTGCGGCAGGAACACCGCGACGGGCGCCTCTTCACGACCATACGGTTCGTCCAGACGGCCCGCGACAACCCGCTCCAGATCCTTATGGAGCGCGAATACGAGATCATGGGCGACATCGTGCATTTCGACGCCCTCATCGTCCGCTTCGATCCGAAGCTCGTGGAAGACGGTCGCGAGCGGGCGCTCTTCATTTGGCGCCGGGTCTACGGCGAACACACCGCTCCCGCCGACGCCTTTCCCATCGAGACCTTCGGCGCCGAGCCCGTGCGCTACGCCGAGGTCTTCAGCCGCCTGCGCATGCGCGACCGGCTCCTCTTCTGGGAACATATCTGGGACCTCGCCAACGATCCCGACCAACTCGCCTCCATGGGTATTTCCGCCACCTACGGCAACGCCGTCTACACGCGGCTCCGCCCCGGCCTCATTTACGTTTTCAAACTCACCGCCACCGGACAAGTCTACCCCGAGATCATACCCGACCTCCGCATCTGAGGGCTGCGACCTCGCGGGCCACGTTATGGATTTCAAGTCAGTACTCGCCGCCCTCTTCGGCGGAAAAATCGAAAAGATCGACGTCTCCCCGCCCGATACGGACGTCCCGGAACCCGCCGCTCCCGGCGAGGGCGACGAACTCTCTCCCGACGGCTTCCGCCGCTACAACAGCTTCGAATTGCGCGACGGCAAAATCCTCGTCGACGAGCTGGAACAACTCGGCATTCCCTTCGAAATCGAACTCGACGACGGCATCCGCGACGTCGACTTCCGCTTCGGCAGCGCCGGACAAATGGCCCGCATGACCCTCTACATCCGCGACGCCGACCGCGACATCCTCGACGATCTCGTCAAACTCCACTTCCACCTCCCGGGCTGAGCACCCGCACGGTAAACAGAGCAAAGGAAGCGCCGCTTGCGGGGTGCTACGGCTTGTCCGGCGCAACGGAGTGGAGAACGTCGGCCCACAACTCTGCGCCGCGCTCGGGAAAGAAGGACGGTGCGAGCGCCCATGAGGCGTCGGAGGCCGCAGCGAGGCGGCCGGTGTCGCGCAGGAGGCGGTCGATGCATTCGGCGAGGGCATCCGCGTCGCCGGACGGAAAAACGAATCCGTTGCGATCCTCCCGCACAAGGTCCGGCCCCGCGCCGACAGCGTCGGAGACGATGACGGGCAGACCCGCGCCGACGGCTTGGTTCACAACCACGCCCCAGCCGTCGTAGCGGCTCGGCAGAACAAAGAGGTCGGCGCGGCGGAAGAAGGCGGGAAGGGCTTCGGGGGCCTGGAATCCGGCATTTTCGATGTCGCCGTGGAACTTCTCCGGGATCTCCTCCAGCATGGCGGGCAGGGCTTCCTCGCGACCGACGAGGAGCAGGCGGGCGTCAAGGCCCGCCTCCCGCACGCGCGCAAAGGCTTTGAGCAGGATATCGAGCCCCTTGCGCTCGATCATCTGGCCGCAGAAGAGGATGACCGGCGGCGTTCGCGGACGCTCCGGCCGGTCTTTCCGGAACGATTCCATCTCGCAAAAGTAGGGAATCGAATACACCGGCCTGCCCGGATAACGGCGCTCGTAGTCCGCCTTGGCACCTTGCCCGATGGCGACGAACCCGTCGACACGTTCAAGGGGACTGGCGAGGCGGCGTTGCACCGCGCCCTTGAGGCCGGGCGAGGCCGCGACCATTTTTTCGCCCCAGAAGAGCACCGGCACATGCCCGCGGCAGCGCCGCATAAGCCGCTGCGCGGAGAGCGTCATGTAGCCGTTGCACACCACCACATCGGCGGCGCGCACCGGCGGAACTCCCGCGTTGAGGAGGAAGCGCGAACCGCCCCATGAGAGGTAGAATCCGGGCATGACCGACTCGTAGGGGGCAAGTTCTTTCTCCGGCCACGGCGAGTCGGGGCTGCCGGCCTCGCAATAGACCACGCGCACCTCCACATCGGCGCGGGCGGCAAGCCGCGCGAAGAGGTCGCGCTGGTAGGGGGACGGGACAATACTCAAGAAGAGGGCTCGGACGGCTCGCGGCATGGGAGCATAACATGCACACCGACGCCCCCCATGGAAAGCCCGAATCGAATCCGGGCCATGGCGTAGCCGCCTTCGCCGGTCGACCTTTCCGCAGACAGGTTCCGTGGAGCGCAGCGGCGGCATGTCGAAGACCATGCTTGTGCTCCGTTTCAGCCCGTGCCCGCTTCGCCCAACGGAGCACGGGTTTTCCAACCCGTGCCCCATACTCGCGAGCACAGGTTTTCCAACCCGTGCCCGGGTCCAAAGCGGAAAGGAATATCCGCTCCCCCGTTCCGGTGCATGCGGAGGACGCGACAGGCGCAAATGGGCCTGCGCGGGCGCTGCTACAGTTTCGCGATTTTCTCGATAAGGCGGTCAGTGGACCAGTGTTCGGGCAGGAGGTCCTTCTCGCGCAGCCACTCGCTGTTGAAGAGCCGGGACTGGTAGCGTTGGGCGCCGTCGCAGAGAATGGTGACGACGACCTGGCCTTTTCCTTTTTCGAGAGCGGCGCGCACCGCACCGGCGACATTGATGCCGCAGGAGGTACCGAGAAAGAGCCCTTCCTCGTTGAGGAGGTGGTAGACGGTCTCGATGAGGATACGGTCGGGAACACGGTAGGCTTTGTCGATGGGCGTGTCCTCCACGTTGCGCGTCACCCTGCCCTGCCCGATTCCCTCGGCGATGGAGTCGCCGTCGTCGATGTCGAGGTGGCCGTGGGTGAACCACGACCACATGGCCGCGCCCATGGGATCAGCGCAGACCGTGAAGACATCCGGGTTATTCTCCTTGAGGAAGCGCGCGGTGCCGTTGAGGGTGCCGCCCGTGCCGACGGCGGCGGCAAAAGCCGTCACCTTGCCGCCGGTCTGGTCCCATATCTCCGGTCCCGTCGTTCGGTAGTGGAAATCCGCATTGGCGGTGTTGTCGAACTGGTTGGCCCAAAACGCCCCCGGCGTTTCTTCGGCCAGCCGCGCCGCCACCTTGTTGTAGTTGCCCGGCTCCTTATACGGCGCGGGAGGGACGGTCCGCACCTCCGCGCCGAGAGCACGCAAGAGGTCGATCTTCTCGCGCGACTGGTCGTCCGGAATGACAATGACGCAGCGGTATCCTTTGGCTTTGGCGACCTGCGTGAGCCCGATGCCGGTGTTGCCGGCCGTGCCTTCGACGACCACCCCGCCCGGCTTGAGCAGGCCCTTCGCCTCGGCGTCCTCGATGATGCCGAGGGCGGCGCGGTCCTTCACGGAGCCGCCAGGGTTGAGAAACTCGGCCTTGCCGAGGATTTCGCAGCCGGTCGCCTCGGAAAGGCGGCGCAGGCGAATAAGCGGCGTGTTGCCGACGGCGGCGCAGAAGCCGTCGAGAGCTTTGGGCAGGTGCGGACGGGTCATGATCCTACAACTGCACGGTTCCGCACCGTTTGAAAAGCCTCTAATCTGATTCGAAGCGGCGCTTCAGGGGCAGCCCCGTCCACACCCCGAGGACGACAAAGGCGGCGAAGACCCATCCGGAGAGGGCCATGGCGTGGATGCCGGAGAGGAGCGTGCCGACCGTGCAGCCGAGCGAGATCATACTGCCGAAGCCAAGGAAGACGCCGCCTAGCAGCGCGAGGGCGTATTCCGCGGGACGCTTTCGCTGAAGGCGGAAGCGCCCGCTCGCCAAGCCACCAACGAAGCCCGCCAAAACAAGCCCGGTAATAAAAATGCCGTTCTCGGAGAGCCAGTGGGCGCCGACGGCGGTGGCGCACCCGGCGAATCCGTCGAGCCCCTCCATGCGCCCGGGCACAACGCCCGCCGCCGTGCCCGCCTGCCGCGACCAACTGCCGATTTGCGCGGTCACGCCAAGCGGTTCGGCGCGGTAGTAGGCCACAGCCGCGATGAGCCCGACAAAGATGCCGCCGGCCCACGCCGGCCAGCGGCGGACGAAAACGGCGCGGAGAAGCGTGCGGAGCGTGTAGGGCGGCGCTCCGAGGGCTTCGCCTGGCTCCGCCGGTTCGGGACGGAGTCGTGTAAGGAGCCAAACCGCCGCTGCCCCGAGGACCAGAAAGGACACCGCGAGGGCGCCGCCGTAGCCCCAGCGCTCCGGCAGCCAGACCACCGGGGCGGTGGCGAGAGCACGCAGGTAAAGGGTGTTCCAGGCAAGGAAGCCGAGGACAAAACCCGCCGCCGTGCCGGCCAAAGCCACGGGCGAGAGCACCGAGCCCTCGCCGAGACGGTAGAGTTGGGCGCTGATACACGAACCGGAGAGCGCCATGCCCCAGCCAAAGACCAGCCCGCCGAGGACGAGCACCCAGCTCACCGGGCCGATATGCGCACCCGGCGGCGTGTGGCCCGCGGAAGGGTCGTAGACCCACGACGACATGAGGACAAGGTAGCCGAGCAGGCCGACGGCAAGGGCGGCGAGGATACCGAGAATCCCGCGCGCGTCGCGTTCCTCAAAAAAATCCCGCAGGATACAGAGGAAGCAGAAGCGGGAACGCTGCAGCACATAACCGAATGCCCCTCCGAGCAAAAAAACAATTCCCGCGCGGCTGCCGAAACGGTCCTCGTCGCCAAACCAGACCGCCCCCGCGGCGAACAAAACGGCGGCAACGGCGGCCGCCGCCAGCGACCCGCGCGACGGCCCGCCGCGCGCCCCTTCATTTGTGTCCTCTGTTTTCATGACCATAAAAAACCGGGCCGCGGACACAATGCCGCGGCCCGGAAGGAAGTCTAGACACAAGCTTCCAGTTACTTACCCGTCCAAACCGTTCCGGACGGATTGTTGATGGGCACGCCGACGGAGTTACCATATTCCGTCCACGACCCGTCGTAATTCTTCACCTCGTAGCCGAGGATGTGGCGCAGTGCGAACCACGTGTGGCTCGAGCGCTCGCCGATGCGGCAATAGGCGATGACCGGCTTGGAGCCGTCGATACCGACCGCGGCGTAGACCTCGCGCAGTTCGTCCTTCGACTTGAAGGTGCCGTCGCGCGGATTGACCGCCTCGCCCCACGGCACGTTGACCGCGCCGGGCACATGGCCGGCGCGGATGGCAAGCTCCTGGATGCCCGCGGGGGCCACGACCTTGCCCGTAAACTCGTCGCGCGAGCGGATGTCGACCAAGTGGGCGTCGGTCTCGCCCTTCACCGCCGCGAGGACATCGGGCAGCAGCGCGCGCAGGTGCGGACGCGTCTCCTGCACCGTGTATTCGGTGCGGCGGTGGCGCTGCGGCGAGGTCGAGAGCGGGCGGCGCTCCGCCTCCCACTTGTCGCGGCCGCCGTCCATGAGCTTCACGTTGTCATGGCCGTAGTAGTCAAAGATCCACGCGCCCCACGCGGCGAACCAGTTGTTGTGGTCTCCGTAGAGCACCACCGTCGTGTCCGGCGTCACGCCGAAGCCCGAAAGCAGTTTCTCGAAGTTCTCCTTCGACACGATATCGCGGTTGACGGGGTCGACCAGATCGGTGTGCCAGCGGGCATTGACCGCGCCGGGCACGTGACCGCGCTGATAGACGCCGTCCTCCACGCTCACTTCGATGACGCGGACCTCCGGGTTGCGTAGATTTTCCGCCACCCAATCCGTCGGGACGAGGGCGTCGGAAGCGGACAGCGTGGAAACCGCGGCCGCCGTGAATGCAATGATCGTCTTCTTCATAAGTCTGTTTTTCTCCGGTGTATTGGTTACGGGAACTGAATCTAAGGTTTCCTACCTTTCAAACCATACTTTATCCCCGGCCCGCACGAGTCAAGCCCCGGCGCGGGGATTTTCGGAGGGCGCGGCAGAGGGCCGCGCAACCGCGTAAAGCGCCCTGCGGCCATTCCCCCGCGGGCCGCCCCGCAAACGGACGTAAAAGGGCGCAAAAGGGCGAAAGAAAAGATTGCGCGCGGCGGCAATTCACCTATCTCTTGGCTGGCGAAACTACAATTTCCCATAGAAAAACCAGCAAGATCCACAACACGACAATTGAAGCGCAGGCGGGTGAGGGCCGTTAATTTCTAACGAAAGTTGCTTTGTTGCTTGAACAAAGCCCTTCCGCATGCAACACAAACCCATACTTCAAGTTCAATCTCCGAAGCCACAACTGTTCATGAAAACAAAAAGACGGTCATTCTCCTCGCTGCTGGTCGGCATCGCCGCCGCCATCACCCTCACGGGCATGGTTCAGGCCAATCCGACTTCGCAGAACTATCCGTTCCACGGCGCGGAAACGCAGCGCACAGCGGTTGCACGCGCGGAGGCTCCGGCCCCGGCACCCCGCGCCGCTCCGGCGCCCGCCGCCCGTCCCGCCCCGGCTCCGGCGGCGGCAGCCGCACCGGTGGCGCAGGCCGCGCAGCCGTCCGACTCCGAATCCGTCGTCTACGACGGTCCGCTCTTCCGCGTTATCAAGGAAGTCATTTCCACCGGCCAAGTCGGCTCTGACTTCACCTACCGCATCCGCGTCGAGGCGAAGGAAAACCTCGCCAACATCCGCGTGCATGAAGAACTCCCGGACAACGTGCGCTTTACGCGGTCGAGCCCCTCGCCCAGCGAAGAGGACGGCCAGAACCTCCTCTGGGCGTATGACCGGCAATCGGCCGGCTCCAGCCGCACCTTCGACGTGACCGTCGTTCCGACCACTGAAGGCCGCTTCGAGCCGTGCACCATCGTCACCGCCGATCCGATCCTCTGTCTGCCGATGTACGCCGGCTCCGCCAACCTCGCCATCAGCAAGACCGGCCCGGACAACGCCGAAGTCGGCGAAACCATCACTTTCGATGTCACTGTAACCAACACCGGCACGGCCCCGGCACGCAACGTCCGCATCGAGGATGAACTGCCGCGCGGCCTCTCTGCCCGCGGCGCCGTCACCGACAGCGTGCGCAGCCTCGATCCGGGCGAAAGCCACACCTTCCCCGTCGAGGCCCGCGCCAACGAGACCGGCGAATTCCTCAACCGCGCAAGCGCCGTCGCCGACGGTGTGGACCGCGTCTCCGACGACCACCTCGTGCGCGTCGCCCAGCCCGGCATCGAAATCGAAAAGACCGGACCCGAGCGCGAATTCGTCTTCAGTCCGGCCCGCTACGACATCGTCGTGCGCAACACCGGTGACGTCACCCTCGACGACGTGGTCGTGACGGATACGCTTCCGGAAGGTGCGGAACTCGTTGACGCCGGTGGCGCCGACCATAGTGGCCGCACCCTCACATGGCGCATCAACAGCCTCAGCGCCGGTTCCGAGCGCAGCTACAGTATCGCCTACACCTCGAACGTGCCCACCACGCTGACCAACCGCGTCGCCGTGGAGACCGCACGCGGCCTTTCCGACAGCGACAGCGCCACCACACGCTTCGTCGCCGCTCCGGGCGTCAAGTCCGTCATGTATGACGACAACGACCCGATCCGGGTTGGCGACACGGTGACCTACATCGTGGAAATCACCAACCAAGGACAGTTCGAGTCCGTCTCCGTAGAGGGTTACCTGACCCTCTCCAGCGAGCTTGAATACATCGATGCCAGCGGACCGTCCCGTTTCACGTTCGAAGACGGTCAGATCCGCTTCGCCGAAGTGGACATCCGCCCGCGCCGCACGATCAAGATTGAAGTCCGCGCACGCGCCGTGAATGCCGGTGTGGGCCGCGCCACGCTCAACTACATGCCGGCCTACCTCTCCGAGCATATCATCGAGCAGGAGTCGACCTTCATCTACTAAAGGTCGCCACCGCCTATGGCTTTGAGGGGAGCTTTGCGTCCAAACCGCAGGCTCCCCTCTTTTTCAGACAACCACAAACCGTTCGGCAAAACCCTTATTCCGCTCTACTACGATGAACACCAAACTACTTGCCCTCGCTCTCGCCGTGGCGACCGCCGCGGTTCCGCTGACGGCCCGACCGGTCGTTGAGGCCGATCTCACCTTCAGCAGCAAAAACGTCTTCCGCGGCCTCAAGCTCTCCGACGCCGCCGTCCAGCCCGCTGTCACGGCTAATTTTGAAGCCATTTACATCGGCCTGTGGGCCAGCGTACCCATCCGCGACTCCGACGAACTGTCCGAGCTGGACGCCTTCGCCGGATGGCGGCAACCGCTGACGGAGAACTTCACCATCGACATCGGGGCAACGATGTACCGCTACTGGAACACCAGCCCCGCCGACGTCAGCAACGCGCTCGGCGGCACCCGCTACAGCCAGGAAGTTCACATCGGCGGCGACCTCCGGCTGCACGACGACGGCACCAACACCGTCGGCACCCGCGGCACCCTCTACTACGACGTGCGCCGCCGCGCCATAACCGCCGAAGCCTCCCTTGGCTACGCCCGTTCCTTCGCCGAAAACGGCATCCCGCTGTCGCTCAGCCTCTCCGCCTACGCCGGATACGTGGACGCGCGCGACCTTTTTCCCGACTCCGGCGCCACCGTCCGCAAAGGATACCACTACACCGGATTTTCCGCCGATCTCCCCTACGAGATCGGAGAAGATTCCGTTTGGAAGCTCGGCGTTGCCTATGGCGATGTGGGCAGCTATTTTCCCGGAACCAGCCACCTCCAGAAGAACTTCTGGGTGCGCGGCAGCTTCCACTTCCGCTTCTGAAGCCGCGGTCACCCCGGTTTTGCCGAATCTTTCACAAATTACCGAAAACGTTTGAAACCACGGGCTTTCTGACCCACGCTTCCTAATCAAACTAGCCGACAACAATGAGCAAAATCATATCTCTAAGCCTGATGGCAGCATGCCTCGTCCTCATCTCCGCCTGCCAGACCGCCCCGGACACAGACACCGAGCGGCGCGCGCCCGCCCGCGGTGACGCCATCACTGGCTCCGTGTCCCTCCCCTCCGACGTCAGCCTCTCGTCGGGCGCGGAACTACGGGTTCGCCTCATCGAAGCCTCGCGCGGCGTGGGCGAAGCCACCGTCATCGCCGAAGACCGTCAGCGCGATCCCGGCAGCCCGCCGCTCAGCTACCGTCTGCGCTACAACCGCGGTGATATAGAGGAAGACGAGGTTTACCTCGTCGAGGCCTTCGTTTACGACAACGGTCTGCTGCGGTTCACCAACACCCGGCCTTTCCAAGTCCTCACCATGGGCCACGGGGCCAGCGCCGACATCCGTGTCGTGCGGGTCGACCCCTGAGCGTCCACGTAGATTTCTTTTTTTTCAAAGCCCCTCCGCGCATCCGCCGGAGGGGCTTTTTTTCTGGGTCGGGGCGGAATTGATTTGATGAACAAACGCACACGCTCCATGTTGTCCGGACGCTGCATGGACGCCCGCCGAGATCAACCGAAAGCCCGCGGCACGGGCATCAACCCCGCCGTCCGCTTCGCCCGCTCCCGATTCGAGCCCGACCCCGCGGACCAGCCGCCGGACCGCGTCGACACCGTTTTCTACGAAGACTCCAGCGTATCCGTCGTCTCCGAAAACCGCAGCCCCGACCTGCCTTTCGAAGCCAGCCTCAATCCCTACCGCGGGTGCGAGCACGGCTGCGCCTACTGTTATGCCCGGCCCACGCACGAATACCTCGGGTGGAGCGCGGGGCTCGACTTCGAGACGCGCATCCTCGTCAAGAGCAACGCGGCCCGTCTTCTCGAAAGCGCGCTTTCCGCGCCCTCATGGCAGCCCCGTCCTCTCTTTCTCAGCGGAGTCACCGACCCCTACCAACCGGCGGAACGGCACCGGCAGGTCACGCGCGACTGCCTTGCCGTCCTCGCCCGCTTCCGCAATCCCGTCTCCCTCATTACCAAAAACAGCCTCGTCCTGCGCGACCGCGACCTCCTCGCTTCCTTCGCCGCGTGGGGCGGCGTGAGTGTCTCCCTCTCCGTCACCACTCTCGACAGCGGCCTCGCCCGCCGCATGGAGCCCCGCACCGCCTCTCCGCGGCGACGCCTCGAAGCCGTCGCCGCCCTCGCGGAGGCAGGCATCCCCGTCGGCGTCATGGCCGCGCCCATGATTCCAGGACTCACCGACACTGAACTCCCCGGCATTGTTGCCGCCGCCAAGGAGGCCGGGGCACGCTGGGTCCACTACCTGCCCCTCCGCCTCCCGCGGGGAACCGACACCGTCTTTCTCGACTGGCTCGAGCGGGAGTTTCCGGGCAAACGCGCCCGCGTCGAAGACCGCCTCCGCTCACTGCGCGGCGGCAGCCTCAACGACACCGCACCGGGCCGCCGTTTCCGCGGCACCGGTCTCTGGGCGCAGACTCTCCGCCAGCTCTACGAACTCGGCGTGCGCCGCAGCGGCTTCACCGCCCGCCCCCATACCCTCCGCACAGACGCCTTCCGACCCGTCGGCGGCAAACAGCTCGACCTCTTCGCCCGGTAGGGGACCCGTGCGCCCATCGTGCGGTGCAATTGTCCGCCCGGAACCCTGCAGGTACGCATGCCCCCACCCCGTCCGGCACTGCCGCGCGCGGTCTTCAGCCGGCTGCACCTGCTCTTACGGACACCAACACGCCCGCACTTCAGTTCTGCATATTATTTTGCATGAATATGCATAATTTACTTGACGTGACCGCCCCGGAGCGGCTTTTCTCCATGCAGCCGCGCCGACGAGCACCCGCTGGTGTCCGGTTCGGGCGGCCAATACTCACGCAAAAGAACTGGATTACCCATGAACACGACAAGGACCCTTACACCCCTCGCGGGCGCCTTCGCGCTTGCCGCCCTCACTGCCGCTGCGACCGGCACGCCAATCTACGAAGAAAGCTTCGATACGGCCGACGCGATAGCGGATTGGACCGGCGAACCGCAATGGAGTGCGACCGACGGGAACCCGGGCGGGGCGGTGATCGTTGCCAACAATGTGCAGCCGACGAATAAAAACTTCACCGTGCGGCTGCCGCTTGATTTTGAGGATGATTCCGATATCACGGTCACCTTCGACGCGCTCATCCTCACCGATATCGCCGGGGTCTTTCACTTTTATATCGAGCCGGAGGGCTTCCCGCAGTTTTTCATCAACTTCAATGTCGAGGCGTTGATCAACAGCACGTCGCATACCTCACTGACCTTTGTCGCCAAAGATGTGCCGGCGGAAGCGACGTATGTCGACCTGCGCTTCGAAATGATCACGGGCGCAGTCCTCGGCGCCGACATTTCCGTGGCCATCGACAACCTGAAAGTCGCCGGACCGCACGTGGATCCGGAAGGCACCTGGAAGGGCTACACCCTCGTCGATGAACACTGGGTCGACATGGCCGGACAACTCGGCTGGGTCTATGTGACCCACGATCCATGGCTCTATTCATCCGCCCTTGAGCAGTGGGTCTACCTGCCCCCCGGCACGTTTCCCGGCGTTTCGGCCATCTGGTTCTTCATGCTTCCCTCGGAGTAAGCCCGTGCTCCGGCGGGGCCGCGCCCGCTTCGCTTGACCCCGTAGGGGTTTTCCAGCCCCTGAACTTCTCCGCAACGGACACGTTCCGGACCGGTAAAGATTCGTCGTAGGTTCTTACCGGGTAGGGTATCACCCCATGTAGAACGGATTGCCATTCTTCCAATGCATTTCCAACCTCGGAAGGAGAATCCCTTACGTGAACCACAGAGATGCATTGTGAATGTCTTGCTGATCAACCCGGAGATTCCGGCGACCTACTGGAGCTTCAAATACGCGCTTCGCTTTCTCGGCAAACGGGCGGCCTTTCCACCCCTCGGTTTGCTCACAGTAGCGGCGATGTTGCCCGGGAGCTGGGCACTGCGGCTCGCGGATCTGAATATCCGCCGGTTGCGCGACAAGGACCTTGCATGGGCGGAACTCGTGATGATCGGGGGAATGGTCGTCCAGCGTGAATCCGCGCACAAGCGCCATCGCACGGTGCAAGCGCGCGGACGATCCGGAGTTGATGGACGCGATGCGGCGCGCCGGTTTCAACACCGTTTTTGTCGGGATAGAAACCCCTGACGCGGCGGGCCTGAAGGAATGCAACAAGCGCCAGAACTGTAATCGCGACCTGCTCGAAAGCGTCTCGCGCATGCAGCGCGCGGGCCTTCAGGTGCAGGGCGGATTCATCGTCGGCTTCGACAGTGACGGCCCCGACATCTTCCAGCGCCAGATCGATTTCATCCAGCGCAGCGGGATCGTTATGGCGATGGTCGGGATTTTGCAGGCGCCGGCCGGCACCCGCCTCTACGAGCGCCTCAATGGCGAGGGCCGCATCAAGGGATTCACGGGGGGCGACAATACCGCCTGCGATACCAACATCCAGCCGGTGATGAGCATGAAGGCCCTTCAGGAAGGCTACCGCAGAATCTTCGAAAGTATCTACCTTCCCAAGCCCTACTATCGCCGGGTGCAACAGTTCCTCCGCGAATACCGCCGCCCGTCCGTCCGTCCCGCCATGGAGATCGCCCACCTGCGGGCCTTCTTCCGCTCATCATGGAGGCTCGGGCTTGTCGGCCGGGAGCGCTTCGAATACTGGAAGCTTCTGGGATGGACACTCCTGCGCCGGAGGGATTTGTTCGCCATGGCCGTGACCTTCTCTATTATGGGCTTTCATTTTCGCAAGGTTTACGAAACGCAGTTGAAGCGACCCTGCCTTGACGAAGTCACCTCCCCGCGCGCGTGACCGTGATGGTGACAAGCTCCGGCGCTCCCCTCACCCGGTGGTGTTCTGGATGCGGCTTTCAATAATGCCCTCGGCGATTGCATAGCGGGTGAGGGTGGCGGTGTCGTGGATATTGAGTTTGCGCATGAGGTTGGTGCGGTGCTTTTCGACGGTCTTGATGCTGATGCCCAGTTCGACGGCGGTTTCCTTATTGGCCTTGCCCTCCGCGATCAGCTGCAGGACCTCGGCCTCACGCGGGGTCAGGGGCGGTCGCTTTTTCGGCCCGGATCCGTCGCGAAGCCCCGATTGCACGTCGCGGTAGCGCTGGAGGATGGCCGCGCTGAAGAACCGCCGCCCTGCGTGGACCTCGCGGATGGCGTGGGCGAGGGCGCTGCCGGGTGCCTGTTTGAGGACGAAGCCGGCCGCCCCGGCTTCGATGGACCCTTCCACATAGGCGTCGTCACCGTGCGCCGAAAGCATGAGCACGCGGCTCTTTGAGTGCGCTTTGTGGAAGTGCCGGCAGGCCTCGATGCCGTTGAGGAGGGGCAATGCGATGTCCATGACGACAACATCCGGACGGAGTTCGGCCACCTTTTCGATCGCCTCCCGACCGTTGGTGACTTCGCCGACGACGGCGAAATCGTCTTCGCCTTGAAGGAGATTGCGGATCCCCTCGCGCACGATGAGGTGATCTTCCGCCAGAACGATGGATATACGGTTCTTCATGAGTTATCCTTGGTCACGGGGATGGTGACTGAATCTGTTTTGGCGCAGGGCACCGTCACCCGAACGGTCGTCCCCTTGCCGCGGGACGAGGCGATCTTGAATTTGCCGCCGACCATCTCCACGCGCTCCCTCATCCCGATCAGGCCCAACCGATTGAACTTAGTTCCATGGAGTGTCTCTTTCACATTAAAGGATTTGCCGTCGTCGCTGATTTCCATGGACACAGACCGCTGCGTCTGGCGGATGTCCACCTCCACCCGCGTGGCGTCGGCGTGTTCGGCGACGTTCGTCAAGGCGGCCTGAGCCACACGGTAGAGCGCGACAGACCGGCTGTCGCCGAGTGGTTTCAACTCGCCGGGTGTCTTCAGGTGGACCGGAATCTCCGTTCGTTTCGTGAATTCCTTGGTGTAGCCCCGCAGGGCCTGGATCAACCCGAGGTCGTCCAGTTGGGTCGGCCGCAGCCCCATGGCAAAGCGGTGCACGCTTTCAATCGACCGCTCCACCAGCTTCTGCGTCTTCACAATCTTCCCGCTGATGTCCTCCCCGTCCAAAACGGCGCCGCGCGAGAGATCGGCAAGGTGGACGTTGACGGCGGCAAGGGTCTGCGCGATTTCATCGTGCAGATCATGGCTGATGCGTTTGCGCTCTTCTTCCTGCACATGCAGGACCTGGTGGGAGAGAAGCCGCAGTTCCTGCTCCATGCGCATCGATTCGGTGAGCAAAAGACTTTGGCTTTGGCGGCTATCCCGGAGGGACTTTTCCACCATCTTCCGCCTCGAAACCTCATTTTCAAGCGCCGTGTTCATGGCCTCCAGCGCGGCTACGCGAAGCCGCGCCTCGGCGGCGTGTTTCTGTGCCGTGATATCCGACACGGCGAGACGGCACAGCGGCCTGCCGTCACCCGTAGACGCGGTCGTCGTGGCCTGCAAGTCGACCCATGCCGGCTCCTTTGCTCCGAGGTCGAGAGCCAACTCGCACATCTGCTTCTGTGAGCCCCCGAACGCATCGCGCAAGAAATTCTCGAAGACAGCGTGATATCCGCGCGCGACAAATCCGGCAAAGCGCCGCCGCAACAGATTGGAACGCTCGACCCCGAGCATGGCCGCTCCCGGCAGGTTCACCTCCTGTATCCGCCCCGTCGCGTCCAGCGAGAAATAGCCCACCGGCGCGAAATCGTAGAGGTCGGTGTATTTCTCCACCAAGTCTTCAAGGCGGGCACGGGCGTCGCGCAGCTCCGCATTTTGCATCTCCAGCTGAATCTGATGGACCTGCAGTTCATGCAGGATACGACGCCGATCACCTTCCTGCGGCAGCGGAGGCGGTGCCTGCACCCGCAGCCGTTTTTCGGCGCGGCGGCGCAACGCGGCGGCATCGCCGTGCTCAGCTTCGGGCTCAGTTGCCATTGGATCCTCCGTTCTTTTTCCCGCCGCCGCAGGCGACGCGCGCCTCCAGATCGGCGTGCCGGTCGCGCAACCGGCCCTCCAGTTGCTTGGCCGCCGTGATATCCGCAAAGGTGATGACCAAACCGTCGATACGGTTGTCCAAGGTCCGGTAGGGCATGATGCGCAACGTGAACCATGAGCCATCCTCTGTGCTCACGGCTTTCTCGGACGCGAGCAGGCTGCGCAGAACCCCGCGCGCATCCTCCTCCAACTCAGGATAGCAGAGGCGCGAGGCAAGATCGGTGATGGGGCGCCCGAGGTCGCTCTTGATCAACTTGAAAATCGACGTCGCCCGTTCCGTGAAGCGGCGCACGTTGAGGTCGTTGTCGAGAAACAGAGTGGCGATGTCAGTGCTGTCGAGGAGGTTCTTCATGTCGTTGCTGCTGCGGGACAACTCGTCGACCTTGGCCTGCAGTTCGGCGTTCACCGTCTGCAACTCCTCGTTGAGCGACTGCATTTCCTCCTTCGAGGTCATCAACTCCTCGTTGGCGGACTGGACTTCCTCGTTGGTGGACTGCAGCTCCTCATTGGCCGAGAGGAGTTCTTCCTGCGTGGTTTGCATGCTCTCGCGGGTAAGCCGCGCGTCGTCCCGCGCCTCGTTCAGCTCGCGCCTGAGTTCGTCCAACTGCGGATTCGCGGCGGATGACGCCGCGGAACGCCCGCGCCGCTTCACTTCCGCGGGAAGCGCGACTTCAAAGAAAACGAGCATAACCAAGCCCTGCAAATCACCGCCCCCGGTGATACGTTCCACCGCGACATCCACCGCCCGGCCCTCAGTGAACCCCTCCGGCCGCAGCCCCCGGACCAGAATACGCTCCTCCTTGCGCAAGGCCTTCTGAAACGCGCCGAGGAGTTCGTTGCGCATCCCTTCGCGCGCCATGGCAAAGAGGTTCCAGTTTGCCTTGCCCGCGGCCGGCTCCAGATACTTCCCCGTACGTCCGCTGATATAGAGGATGTCGCCCTTGTCATTGACGAGGACCGCCGGGGGCGCGAAGGAGCGCAGGACGAGTTCGTCCGCCTGCGATTGCAGGTTCGCGACCGGCTTCGGGCTCCGCGCCGCGTCCACCCGGCCGGGAACCCGTGTTCCGAAGGCCGCCGGAAACTCCGGCGGATGGTGCCGGTCCCGGGGTGCGAGACACTTGTAGAGGCGCGCCTTTGCGTCGACCGGCGAAAACAGAGAAGTGAACTCACCCACCGTCTCCGCGCTGCCAAGAAAAAGGACCCCGCCCGGGTTCAACCCGTAGTGAAAAAGCGGAATCAACTTACGCTGTATTTCCGGGCCGAGGTAGATCAGGAGGTTGCGGCAACTCAGGATGTCCAGCTTCGTGAACGGCGGATCCGTGATGAGGTTCTGCGTCGCGAAGATGACCATCTCCCGGATCTCCGCGCGGATCTGGTAGCCACGCTCTTCCTTGTTAAAAAAACGCTTGAGCCGGTCCGCCGGGACATCGGCGGCAATGTTTTCCGGGTAGAGACCGGTTCTCGCCCGGTCGACGGCGTCGCCATCAAGATCGGTGGCGAACACCTGCATGGGAAAGCTCCCCGCCGACCGGTGTTTGTCCGCCGCTTCACGCATCACCATGGCCAGAGAATACGCCTCCTCGCCGGTCGAACAACCCGGCACCCACGCCCGCAGGGCGCTCCCCGGAGTGTGGCTCGCAAGCAGCGCGGGCAGCGCGTCCTCCCGCAGACGGTCCCACGCGTCGCGGTCGCGAAAGAAACTCGTCACGCCGATCAACAACTCCTTGAAGAGCAGATCCAGTTCCTGCGGATTGTCGCGCAGGTAGCGGATATAGGCCTCGATCCGGTCGATCTGGTGGATGCCCATGCGGCGCCCGATCCGCCGGTAGAGTGTATTGCGCTTGTAGTGTGAAAAATCGTGCCCCGCGTGTTCGCGCAGAAGGATGACGGCTTTATCCAGCGCGCTTCGCGAACCCTCCGGCAACGCTTCCGCTCCATCTCCCCGAAGCGGCTTGCGCTCCAGCCAAGCAGCAATCCTTGCCGGAATCTCGCCCGCCGGAGCGACGATATCGGCAAGACCGGCCTCGATGGCGCTGCCCGGCATGCCGTCGCACTTTGCCGTCGCGGGCTCCTGCACGAGGACAAGCCCGCCCTGTTCCTTGATGGCCCGCAACCCGAGCGTCCCGTCGGATCCCATCCCCGAAAGGATCACCCCGATACTCCGCTCCCGCTGGTCCAGCGCGAGCGAGCGCAGAAAATAATCAATCGGCAGGCGCTGCCCGCGCGGCGCTCTCGGCTCCAGCAAATGCAAAACCCCGTGCAGAATCGACATGTCCTTGTTCGGCGGAATCACATAGACGTGGTCCTTCCTCACCGGAGTGCGGTCTTCCACCTGGACAACGGGCATCGCCGTGCCGCGCTGCAGTAATTCCGGCATCATCCCCTCGCGGGTCGGGTCGAGGTGTTGGATGATTACGTAGGCCATTCCGGCGCCTCCCGAGGCCTTCGCAAAAAACTGCTCCAGCGCCTCAAGGCCGCCCGCCGACGCGCCCACGCCAACGATGGGAAAGGCAACCTCCGCCTCCGGTTCCGCTGCTTTCTGCTCTTCCGTACAATCCCCTTTCAACTCCCGTTTTCTTCCGCCCATGGATTCCTGATTCCTGCATTCTATGCCGGTGAACCGTTACAATGGATCAGCGACTTTATCCAAGAACTACTTCCACGCGCCGCAAGCGGCAAGGGAATACACATGGGGTGATCACCTACCTCCACCGCGCAGCCCGCCGCTTCCGGCGGCAGAGCGAATGCGTAAATGTACACCACAAGCCGCGCGCCCCTTTACTCAATGACCGAAAACCAGCGTAGGGCAACACCCCATTCCAAGAAGGAACAGCTGCCTATACTATCTCCTAAACGAAACGAATCCGCCTGTGCAAACGGGCGGCGTTCACTCAATCCATCGCAAACGACAAACGCCGCAACCGTCATGAGCCTTCAGCACTCGATTACAATACCTCCTGTTCATCCTGCTCGTCGACCGCTCCGCCTACACCCGGCGGATCCCCGTGCGAACGGTCGGCGGCCCAGTCTCGTCATCGTCGATGACGATGAACTCCTGCGCGACCTTCTCGGCGAGGCGCTGACAGCACAGGGCTACGACGTCCGCTGCGCCGAAAACGGCGAAGCGGGTTGGCAAAGCCTCTGCGCCGAACCCTTCGACCTGATCATCACCGACTTCGAAATGCCGAAGCTCAATGGTCTCGATTTGCTGCGCCGCATGCGCGCCGCCTCCCTTAACCAGCCCGCCATCCTCATGTCGGGCAATATGCCGAAGAGAACGCCCGAACTGGAGCAACTGCTCCTCCCGGGCGCAGCCGTCGCCAAGCCCTTCTCCTTCACGAATCTGCTTCCCGATATCGCGGCTCTTCTCATTCTCGCAAACAGTGGGAAAACACCCCATAGTCTGCCGATTCCGGCGCCCGTATAATAAAAACCGTATGAAAATGAAACACACATTCTGGCTTATCGGCCCCGTCGCCGTTGCCGCCCTCGCCGCCGGTTGCAAACCCGCCGACCGCTCCGAAAGCGACACCCAATCCAGTGTCTCCCGCCAAATCGAGCAGGTGCAGACAGACACCCGCGACGCAGCCAAGGAACTGGATGCCTTCACGCACGCCCAGAAGGAAGCCTTTATCGAAAACCTCGAAACCCGGCTGGCCCGGCTCGACGAGAACATCAACGAACTTTCCGCCAAGCTTGCAACATCGAGTCGCGAAGTCCGGGCGGAAGCACAGCCGCGGATCGCGGCGCTGCGCGCTCAGTCCGCCCACCTCCATACGCAACTGGACAAGGTGAAAGACGCCGGCGAATCCAATTGGGAAAGCGTCAAAAGGGGCACAAGTGAAGCCTACACCGAATTGCGGGTCGGCTTTAACAACACACGCGAATGGCTGAGCGAAAAGATTTCGCCGTGAGCGAACCTCACCCGAACGCGGTATACGACACACCTAACGTAATATGCTACTCAACATAGCACTCGGCTCTGCCGTCCTGTGGGCGCTCGGTTTTCTAAGCGGGGTTTCCATGGGCGGTGTTTTCCACACCCTGCTCGTCCTCGCCGTAGCCCTCGTGGTGATCCATTGGCTACAGGACCGCAGAGAGAAAACACAGGCCGCCAGCAAATAACGAAAGATCCACATGAACACCAATCAAATTCTCTTTGCCGCAATCCTCATCGGCGGCGTCATACTGGTGATTCTCGGCATATCCGCCATGAATTCCTTCGCTTCCGATATGTCCACATTCTTCACCGGGACGCCGACCGACAAATCCGTCTGGATGTTCATCGCGGGCGTCGTGCTCACGGTCATCGGCCTCGGCGGAGTCGGCATTCGCCGCTAAGCAACCGCCGGAACACAGAGACGGAGGGATGCCGGTGAACCTTCACCGCCTTCGCCGCGCATGGACACCGCCCAACCGCATAGGCGGGGGTTCCCCGCCCGCAATCCACGGCGCTGCTATACGGACGGCAGCGGGGTCCGGAGCCGCCCGCGCATGGCGGCTTTGGGAGTGCGGTCGAGTTTGAAGAGGCCCCAGTGCTTCTCGGGCTCGAGGGGATCGGGTGACCCTTTCCACGGCTCGTCGAACGCCTCGAAAAAGAAGGTGAGGATGCCTTCTTTTTCCGCCCAGAGCATGAGCTTCTCGAAGTAGATTTTCTGATTGGTTTCGTTGGCGTTGCCGGGCTCGATACCACGCCCGTTGGAGCGGGTTGTCCAGCCGGCTTCAGTGATGACGACTGCTTTGCGGGGATACTTCCGGGCCACCGCGGCATAATTTTCCTTGGTGTAGTCGAGCGCCTCGGCGATGCATTTGTACTCCCAGACCGGATACGTATGGACGGAGATAAAGTCCAGCGCGGCGGCGAGCTTGCGGAGTTTGCCGAGCCACGGGACGTAATTTTCGCAAAACGTGACGGGCTGGGCGGCCCGGGCCTTCACCTGCCGGGCATACTCGAGGACTCTTTCTTCGTGCACGGCATGGTCCGTCCAGTCGACACACGTTTCATTGCCCACGGAGAGGGCGAAGATGATTTCCGTGTGGGCGTTGGCGAGGCCGATGAGCTCGTCGATTTTTTCACGGTTTCGGGTACGGTTGCGGGCCAATTCCTCTTCCGAATAAACGCCTCCATCCCACGGGCAGCCGTGGTTGTTCATCTCCGCTGCGATGTCGGCGCCGAGCATGAGTTTGAAGTCGAGCTTTTCGCGGACGATCACGTCGACAACGGTGCGCGCGTGGATGCCGCAGTCGTACATCCGCAGGTAATCCCAGTGGGGTTGAAGGAGGAGCAGGTCCTCCTTTACCTCATCGTATCCGGGCGCGCTCTCACCGGGGCGCTGGCCCTCCCGGAATCCGGAATAGCAGACACCCCGTCCGTGCGGGAGGCCGAGTTGTTTGAATGTATCCATCATTAAAATTTCAATTCCTCCCTGCTGTCCCAAATGCCCCAGTAGGCACCGACCTCTCCCTCGGCACCGATCTTCCACGGTTCATCGAAGGAGGAGAAGTAATACATTTCAAGGGAGTTCTCCTGAGCCCACAGTTGGGCTTTCATAAAGTATTTCATGGCATTGAGGGCGGAGGGTTCGGCACCGCCAAGGGTTTCTCCCCGGCTCGGCCAACCCGTCTCCGTGATCAAGACGCGTTTGCCGCGGGCGGCTTCAACGGCCAGTTGGTACATGTGGCGCATGTGATCGAAAGCGTGTTCATACGGAGTTCCCTCCCAGTAAGGGTAGCAGTTGCAGAGGATGATGTCGCAGCCCTCCGCCACGGCGGGCCGATCAACAAATTCATAATAGGCATCCACGTAGCCCACGGGGACGGAGGGCATTCGCGCCTTGGCCGCCGCGATGTGCCGCAGCAGCGTATCTTCGCTTAGGTCATCCCGGTAGAGCACTTCGTTGCCGACGGCGGCGATATCCACACAGCCGTCGTCGGCAAGACGGTAGAGGCCCTCCAGCTCTTCCCCGTTTTTTTCCGCATCCTCGCCGAGCCATGCGCCGACGAGGGTCTTCATTCCGGCTTCCTTCGCGATCCGTGGAATGAGTTCGTTGCCTTGTGTGCATGAGAAGGAGCGGACCCAGCGGGCGTACGGCTTGAGGATCCCGATTTTCCGCTGGATCTGTTCGGCGGTGATGGGATCACCCGGCTTCTGCCCGGCTTCGTAGACGCTGAAACAAAGGCCGTGCAGGCCTCTCTTCAGGATTTCAAGGAAGCCGGTCCGGAGATCCTCCGGCTGGAGGTTATCCAACCGATGGATCTGCATGGGAACATCGGTCCCCTGAAAGCGCATAAACTTTTCCGTCCTGAATGACATTCTATTCCCTCTCTTTGAAACCGGTTTATTTTTCGTCGACCCGCCGCAGTGTGGCCGACCGCTGCGCGCGGCTGCCGCCCTTTACTTCCGGATAAAATAGACCCATGCGCCGCCTTCGATCTCATCGACGGGCGGGACATAGAGCCAGTTCCAGAGTGAGAAACTCCAGATCCATGGATCGCTTTCGACGTACAGCGGTCCGAGCCATCCGCCGGTATCGGCCACGCCGTCTGTCACGGGAAAGCCCGCCCATGCAGGGGTCTCATTCCACGTCGCGAAAAAGTCCGAGAAGACCACCGAGGCCGAGGCCGTCTGCGGTCCGGAAACGGCGACGCCGACTTGCAGCACATTGACGGGTGCCCCGCCGATGACCGATTCGAGGGTAAACTCCACCGGTTCGGTGCCCAATTCGAGGGAGGCGGATTCCGGGAGCGGCTGGAATGATCCGTCCAACACGCGAATGAACGCCGTCGCGGTCATCTCGCCGCCGGGATCGACGGCGCGGGCCGTTCCGCGGAAACGGATGACGTCGCCCGCCTCCAAGCCAAGCACGGCGGCGCTCCACTCCTGATACAGCAGATGCTCCGCGCCCGGCGCGTCGCCGACCCTGTAGTTTTGCAGCTCCGCGCTGCCGTCCAGTGCCGGCGTGACGAAATCGAAGACGGCATAGGCCCCGCCCCACGAGCCCGTCTGCCCGATCCACTCGCCGTTGGCATTGAGGCGGTTGGTGTGGAGGATCCAAGGCGTTTCTCCTTCCTGGAGGTCCGCGTTGACGAGGAGAATGCTCGGGTCACGCCCCGGATAGGAGCCGCTCAAGAGCGGGTTGGTTCCGGCGAGAATTTCCTCCAGATCAGTGAAGCCGTCGCCATCGGTATCCGCCTTGAGGAGGTTGGTTCCGAGGAGATGCTCCACCCGGTCGGGTATGCCGTCGCCGTCGGAGTCCGGATCGATCTCGTTCGGAATGCCGTTGTTGTTGGTGTCGAGGGGCACGGTGTGTCCGTTGTCGTAGACGCGGACGTAGTCGACCTCCATGCGCTGCGGCCAGATGTCGGGATCAATTCCTTCGATCCCGCCCCAGAAGCCGCCCACGGCCAGATTCAAAATCAGGTGGAAGGGCTGGTCAAATGGCCACTCCTCCCAGCCTGTCCCGGGATTGGGCGCATTTAGAATCTCCGTCTCATCGACGAAGAAACGAATCCCGTCCGGCGTCCAATCGACGGCGTAGACATGGAATTCCGTGTCCACATTCTCCAGCACAACCGAGCCGGTCGGCTGTGTTTCGGTAAGCCAGTTGTGCGCGAGCGAGTGCAGCGATCCGTGGACCCGGCCCATGTCGAAGCCGACATGCTCCATAATGTCGATTTCCCCGCTGCGCGGCCATGTCCCGTAGGCATCGCCCGTAGGCAGCATCCAGATGGCCGGCCATGTTCCGCGCCCGTAAGGCAGCCGCGCCCGCACTTCGATGCGCCCATAGAGCCAGTCCCCGCTGCCCTTGCTGACGAGGCGCGCGGAGGTATATTCATTGCGGCGGTTGCGCGCGCTGGGCCACGGCTCCTGCCGCGCTTCGATAATGAGAACGCCGTCCTCCACGCGGGCGTTTTCGAGGCGATTCCCGGTGTAATACTGGGCCTCGGCGTTTCCCCAACCGCCGCCGCCCACGTCGTAGAGCCACTTCTCGGGATCCGGCGGGCCGTCCACATCCATCTCGTCCGACCAGATCAAAGTCCGCTCCGCTCCGCACACCCCTGCCGCCACGGCAACGAGAGCGAGGGGCCATGTCCACCGAATGCGGTTCCGGTATCTCGGCGGCTTCATTGGGGCTTCCGGGTTTCTTTTATGAATCGTATGAAAATGCATAGTGTTCGGTTTGGTCGCGAAAGGGTGAGGTCCGGTTCCGTCACTCCGCGTTGCGGGCGAGGCGGAACCCGAAGTTGTAGGCACGGAAATCCGGGTAGAGGGTGATGCGGTAGGCAACCGCGCAGCCCGCCGCCGTGACATACCAGCTTCCGCCGCGGAGATAGCGGTCGCCGACCGATTCACCCGAGCGGTCAAGACAGCGCTCCTCGCAAGGATCCCAGCACCACTCCCAAACGTTGCCGCTCATGTCGTACAAACCCAGCTCGTTCGGTGCTTTGCCGCCGACGGGCCGGCTGCCGCGCTCCACCCACGTCCCGTCCGCGTCGCCGATTCCGCTCCACAGGGCGCAGGGAGCGTCGGCGGTGTTCTCCCAATACCAGCCCACCTCGTCGAGGTCGTTGCTCCCGCTGTAGGTGTAGCCCGCGGAGCGATTGCCCCCGCGCGCCGCGAATTCCCACTCGGCCTCGCGCGGCAGCCGGTAGCCGTTCGCCGAGGGGTCCTCCGAAACGACCCCCGTCTGCACGAAGCGCCAATCCGCCGCGGCATCATCCCACTGGCGGTGCGCCGGCTCCCCGGCACGGTAGGTGTCGCCGTCAAGGATGTAAACCGGTGTAAGGCCGTCCCGCTCGCTCTTCGCATTGCACCACTTCACGGCGTCATACCAGCTCACCGAATGCACCGGGTGATTGTCGGCGCAGCCCGCGGGCTCCGCTCCGCGGTGATCCTCCCCGGCGGACGTCCAGTCATATCCGCGGGCCTCGCCCCACGCCCGCACCGCTTCCCATTCGCCCAAGGTCACCTCGTAACGGGCGATCTGAAAGGAGGCCACGTTGAGTTCGCCGAGGCCGGATACGCCGGGCAGCGTCCCGCCCTCAACCGCCACTATGTCTGCGCCCCAGACGGGCGCGGTGAGGACCGCCGTGAGCAGGGCAGCCAAGGCAGCGGGACGGCAATTCTGGTTGTTCAGGGTCATGATTCTCGGAGTTGCGGGTGCGCGCGGATCGAAAGAGCGTGGCGGGCGGAAGACTGACGTAGCCTAGCGACTCCCCGTTGATCAAGGCTGCCGGGCGTCCGGCCTCCTGCTCGCCGATTTTTATTTCATAAATATGCATACAACGCGCGCGGAACGACCCAATGGCAAGCGCAAAATGGATGTGCCCTCTTTCGGATCCACGCCCGCACCGGGCGCGGGGTGCAATTAAAACTACGGGGAAACCGCGGCAAGCTTATTGAGATCCAGTCTC
>JAFIGH010000033.1 GCA_020831525.1 Opitutales bacterium | reverse complement strand
CCGCAAAACCGTCGGCCGATCCCTGCCCAAGACCGTCGCTAACGATTGGGGCGTTGTGTATTCCCCAGTAATTCCCGTTGATGAAAAGTGAGACCGGAGCATAATTTTGGGTGTGGAAGCGAAGGTGCCGGACAATCTCCTGCGCCAAACCGCACCGCAAATGCGTCATTCCCAAGTCGTTCCCTGAATTTCGAAGAATCAAGGTCCGAAGGAGTGACGGTGCGGAATTACCACCAAAGAAGGCCGTGCTTTTCAAGATCCTCTCGTCGTTGTAGGCAGCGCGGTCGTATATTCGCAGTGATTTTTGGGGAAGCGCTCGGGAGGTTGCACCGTGAATTCTTAATCCCACATGCCCGTTGATTCTGGAAACGTTTTCGTTCGGAGAAAAATATTCGATGTGCGCAGTCCGCTCCCATTTGGAACCGCGTTGGTGGTAGTTCGCGTTCGGACGACCGGCAACGTCACTGTGGTTGAAGCCCAAGGTTTCGTAAATATCTCCAGGCACGTAAATTCCCATTGCGGGATGAAATAGATCATCAGGGTCGATCGTGATCGAGGCAATCCCGATTTTGGGTTTGGCATCCCGCATGCCGTTTGGAATCCATGTCGCCGATGCGATGTGGGGCGGGAGGTATCCGGGCTTGACGGCTTTGGCTCGTACAGTTTGAACGCGTTCGACCGGCCCTTGGGGTGGAAGCCATGGAAAACCGGCGTCTTCCATCTCCGGCGGTGAAGTCTGAATCCATGCCAAGCCGTCGTTGGTCGGCGGTGGTTGCCCGATTTGGAACGGGCCGCTATACGTTTCCCGGGTTTCGTCGGGGCGGGATCCGTCGAGCGTGTAGTGCAAGGCGACTCCTTTGTGCGGGTGGTCGATGGTTACCGTGGCTCCGTCGCCGGAGGCGTCTGCGACAATGATCACGACCGGTGGCTCCAGGAGTCCCTCATAGGCTTGCGTGCGGTTTTCCGCGCCCGGCGTTGGCTCTTCAAAATAGAACCAACGGTCAGCGTCACCGCCGGTACCGCGCCCGTAGCTTATGTCACGGGGAAGCTCGACGGGGTCGACCTCGTCCGCCGTGGACCCGTCAATCCGTGAAAGCCGCAACGGTTCTCCGGCGGCAGCGATGGAAAAATTCGTGTGGAGCGGAGCGGAAGGATCATCGCGGTCCTTGCCCGTTGCCCACACAAGGAGATATTCGCCGCCAGGAACTACAACCGGCGGAAAGCGCCATCGGGACGGTCGCTCCGGATCATCGGAAAGGCTCCAACCATGCAACATAACGGGGTCGGTCCCGCGGTTGTACAATTCAATCCAATCACCGTAGTCACCGTCTTCGTCCGCAAGAGTGGCTCCGTTCGAAGCCACGAATTCGTTGATGACAACGGTGGACTCCCCGGTGACACACAGAAAGTAGGCAAGCAGGCAGACGAGCTGGAGTCGGCACCCGCCCGTCAGCGCCGGGCACCGGAACAACTGAAGGCAGTGTTTCTTCATTCGACCGCAGCTTGGGCGGTGAAATTTCGACAGGGCAAGGCATTTTTATTAAAATGATTCAATCTCGCACTGTGATTGAACGGTCTCCGGTTCGTAGCGGAGGTTCATGGAAATTCCTTGAGGTCGGCAGCGTCTGCGCTTTTCTGGCTGGTTATGATGCGGGGACCAAAACGTCGTCTCGCGCCGATCTTCCCGGTGCTTTTCGGCGTGTTTGCCTGGGTCACCGAAGCGGTGTGCGGTCCGGTCTTTAGCCATCCTACGGGGATATACGAAAGCGAAGTTTCTCTGGAAGTTCTGAATGGTCCGACCAACGGCGTCCTGCGCTACACGACCGACGGGACGAAACCGACGCACGAATCTCCGGAGTGGCCGGGACAGCTGCGTCTGCGTTCGATGGAGGACGTGCCGGATGTGTTGGCGCTTATCCCGACCAATCCGTCGCAATACCCGCTGGACGGTGAACTGGCGGCGATGCCGCTTTCCTATCGCGAGCGTTTCGGATGGCGTGCACCGAGCAAGCGAGGATTGAAGGCGCATGTGATTCGTGTGCGGGCGTTTATGGGGGACGGCGGCGCGGGGCCGGTGAGCACAGGCTCGTACCTCGTCCTGCCCGATGATAAAGCGCCGCTGAAGTTGCCGGTGGTTTTTCTGGCGATTCCGCCGGATGAACTATTCGACTTTGAGCGGGGGCTCTATGTGCCTGGCATTTGGTTTCATTATTTGGGCGGTTGGACGGATGATCTTTGGGGGTTCCCTTCGGGCAATTATTTCATGAGAGGCCGTGAATGGGAGCGGCGGACGCACGCTGTCTTTCTGGATGAATCGGGCGGCCTACTCTGGGAAGGCGATTTGGGTGTCCGTATACACGGGGGAGGCAGCCGCACGCAGCCGCAGAAATCGCTCCGGCTCTACGCGCGGGGTGAATATGGAGCGGAGGCTTTCGAGGCTCCCTTCTTCGGCCCGCAACACAGGACTTCGTTTCGGCGGCTGATCCTGCGCAACGCCGGGCAGGATTCGATCGACCGCGGAACGCTCTTTCGGGACGGGTTGCTGCAGGGACTGGTCAACCACAAGAGGCACCTCGCGACACAGGCGTTTCAACCGATGGTGCTGTTCATCAACGGCGAATACTGGGGCATCCACAATCTGCGGGAGCGGTATGACCGCCACTACATGGAAGCCGCCTTCGGGGTCGATTCCGATTCCCTGGACTACCTTGAAAACAACGCTGAGGCTCAGGAGGGGGCGTCCGCTCACTACCGCAATCTGGTTGATTTTATAGCCATGGTGGACATGGAACGGGAGGAGGCTCTTGAATATGTCGACCGGAGGATAGACCTCCGCCAATATTTGGATTACATCTCGAGTCAGCTTTATTTCGGAAATTACGATTGGCCCGGCAATAACACCGCGTTTTGGCGGGACTCTAGCGGGGCGCCGGACGACCCACCCCCGCTCGACGGGCGTTGGCGTTGGATACTGGTCGATACGGATCTCGGATTCGGAAGCTGGTTTGGACCTGACCTGGACTACTTTGCACTGCTGACGACACCCGGGGGAACGGATTGGCCCAATCCCGACTGGGCGACTTTTCTGCCCCGCCGTCTCTTGGAGAACCCAGGGATCCGGCTCGCTTTCATTAACCGGACCGAGGCGCTGCTCAACACCGTCTTTCGCAAAAAGAGGGTGCTGGCGGAGATTGACCGGATGGAAACGCTGTATGCGCCGGAGATGCCGCGGCACCTTTCGCGCTGGGGCTTGCTCGGCACAATGGACGACTGGCAGGCAAACGTGGAAGCGTTGCGTGAGTTCGCGCGGAAGCGGCCGGCCTATCTCCGGCAGGAAGTGAAGCGATTCGCCGGTCTGGGGAGCGATGCTTCCTTTGAGGTCTCCGTCGAACCGTTGGAGGCCGGGCACATCCAGTTAGAGAACTCGGTGATTCGCGGCGGTGCTCCGGGTTGGGAGGGAGAAAGCGATGCCTTTCCTTTCCACGGTGTTTGGCACAAAGGAATCCCGTTTCGCGTAAAAGCCGTGGCGGAGCCCGGGTTCCGGTTCGCATACTGGAAGGATGATCCGGCGGCAGACCCCGAACGTCGCGTCGCCCTCTTCGGACACCTGGAGTTGCGGGCGGTTTTCGAGCAGGTCCCGCCCGCCGAGATTTTCTTCGGAAAACCGGTGGAAACGGCGGATGGCGGGCGCTGGATCACGACCGGGACGCGTTATGAGGTAAGCAACTTCCCTTGGTGCTATAACGGCAAGCTAGGCTGGCTGCTTGCCGCCGGAGGGAGAGGTGATTTCCGGACTTTCTTTAGTCCCGGGCACGGCTGGCTCGCCGAGGCTGTCGGTGATGCACCTTATCTTTATTCCTATGAAGCGGGAGCATGGATTGATCTTGAATGAAAACGGTAGTCCGAATCTGAAGAATGAGCGCTATTGAGGGTCACACGACACGGTATTGGAATGTCGGCTGATTTGCTTGCAGAGGCGAACGCGGTTCGGTTGCTTCCGTCGCATGTACTTAACGTTCGCGTCCCTTGTGTGGAGTGCCTTGGCGGCTTTTAGCTATGGTCTGATGCTTGCGATGATCTCCTATCTGGTGCACCACTTTAACCTTTTCCGGCGTCTTCCAGAGTGTGTTGTCGCAGGCTCAATCCTTTGTTTTCTTGTCTTGCTTGCGGAGATTCATCTGCTGTCAAATCTTCCATTGGCCCGCCCTCTCGACCACCTTTGGCTCGTGCATTTTGTCATTCTCGCGGGACTTGCGATGGTAGTATTCCGCAGGCACGACTTCACTTTTATTGAATGTATGAGCCGTTGCCGGGACGACATTCAGCGCTCTTGCAGGGCGTTGCCGTGGTGGTTTCGTGCCGCGTTGGCCTTGACTGTCTTGCACGTGAGCTTCTTCGCCGGGTACGGTTTCTTTGCTAACTCATTCGACTGGGACGGTCTCGAATACCACCTCCCTATGGCTGTTCAGCCATATCAAGACGGTCGGCTGGGCGAACTGGGATCGAGTCTACCATGGATTGATCACTATCCGCGCGGTATGGCCCTGCTTTGGTACCACTCTTTGCAGTTGACCGGCTCGATTGCACTGGTGCCAGTATTTCAGTGTATGGGGGGATGCCTTCTTGCGCTATGCGCGGCTTCAGTCGGTCGGCGACTCGGTGCGAGAAGGCAGGATGCGATGCTTTGCGGCATTATTATCGTGGCGATGCCGGCCTTCGGCCTTTTCTCCCGTTCAATATACATAGATCTCCCGGTGGCATGGGCCGCTCTTGCGGTGGTGCTCTTTCTCTCTCCACCGCATGGCGAGAGCCCGTGCAGTCGCAGGGGCGCGGGTTTACTCTTTGCCTGTCTGGCGTTCTCGGTTGCCATGCAGATGAAGCTGCCCATTATTCCGACAATCTTCCTAGGCTTCGGACTAATCTACCGCCTCTGTTTTAGCGGGGAAGACCTTCGTGCAGACCTCCTGTACTTCGTTCGAAGCCGGTTCTTTCTCGGTGCCATGATCGTTCTGGTTATTGCCGCTTATCCCTATTGGATAAACCTAATCCGGTTTGGAAACCCAATGTTTCCAGTGGGTTTTGAACTACCATTTGGCATACACTTGGAGGGTCCGTTAAAGCCAGAAATCTTCGAACATTACGGGCGCAGTCATTTCGGTTCGTTTGCCGAGCTTGGTCGTTTTGGGCGATATCCGGCAGCATGGCTCGATTTGTACCAAGAAGCCAATCCTGACGCGACCGGGTTGACGGGGGCCGCTTTTGTTTTTGGCATTCTCTTTCTCTTTGTCGTATTTTTTCTCCGGTCTCTCCAAGTCCGCGATGGGTGGCATATTACGGTGGGCCTGATGTGCTTAAGTGTTCTCTCGCTCGGCTCTCTTGCCCTTCCTCGTTACCAGCTGCCAATGGCAGCGCTCGCGGTGGCCGCTGCGGTGACCGTGCTCTCCGGTCTCGTTGCCTGTAAAGGAAGAGCTTATTTCCGGCAGGGCATTCTCATTTTTTGTGGATTCAGCGCCTTTTTTAGCATAGACAGTGCCCTTCAGCAATTTCAGTGGGCGAAAGGTGTCATTGGTGAAAGATTCTCTCTCTTGGACCGTCTCTCGGTTTTACCAGAGGTAGAGTGCTTCGGCTCCGAGTGGTATGCAAGTTCTGAGATGATATCACAAATTAGGAAGCATTCAGGTTCTGAAATGATTCTTGCTTGGAATGTGCAAGCATTTGTCACTTTTTTGTGGAATGCCAGTTTTAGTAATCGGCTTGTTCATATACCCGGCTCGCCTGCCGATTTTTATCCAGGTTCTCCGGCGGATCTGCGGAGTGTTCCAGCAGATCAACTGGAGGCTTGGTTTTCAGAGCTTCTTTCCCTCGAGCCTGATCATGTTCTATTGTACGCGCATTCCGACTACGCACGCCGCATGGAGGCAGGCGGCGGAGATCTCTTTGAGGTTGTATTTCGCGATTCCGACAGCAGGGGAAAATGGGCTATGGTACTTTTCCGATATCGTCCTTCGGCTTCCGTCCCCGGAGCATGATATGAGGATAAGGAAGAAATGAACGGAGGCGGGTTCCGAATACTTCAGCGAATCCGGCTTCCTTCAGTTGCTGTATACGGGCACCCAGAGAGAAGAAACTGAATTGGTCGTTCGGAGCCATGAACCGATCTACCGCATAATTGAAAAGCCATTGCGGGCGCGGACGAGTGTCGATCTCTTTTATCCAAAGAGTGCCCCCGGGACGGAGGCAGCGATAAATTTCGTGTACGAGGCGGTGGCTTGCCGGTTCATTGAGGTGGTGGAATAGATCCAGTGCGATGACACCATCGAACGATTCAGTGAATTGTGTCTCATAGAGATTCGCTTCTGAAAACCTCGCGCGGCATACGGCGAGACTCTGCGCGACATCGTTGGCAACTTTCACTCGATCACGATCTAACTCTAGACCGAGAAACTCGATGTCCGGCCTCAGCCTTGCCAAGAGCAACGTGAAATAACCGATCCCGGATCCGATGTCCACGATCCGGCAACCAGTAGGCGCCTCGTTAATCACCATTCGAAAAAAGTCCAAAGGAACCAGACGGGATCTTATGGCGACATAGAAGCGTGAATGTGTCCTGTAGGCGTGCAAGAGATCGCGGCGGAGTGATTTGACTTGGTTTTCAAGACGGTCTTTCTCCTCTAGTAGACGTAAACGGGTGAAACTTTTGTCCATGGCCCAATTATATGAAAATTTGAAGGGGATCTCGGGAAATCCAGAGAAAGAAACCGATGTAAACGGCAAGAACGTAACTGGCCGGATCGCGCACGACGAACACGACTGGGTCGTGGTGCAGTTCCCCGCGCAATGTAATCAGCCAAATGCGGCTCACTCCATAAAACAGGGCAGGGACAATCGGCCATAGGAACTCTGGTCTCTTGTAGATCTGCTCGGCCATCTCACTGTTGATGTAAAGCGCGAAAACCAGCAATGCGGAAAAAGCACATGAAATTCCCATCATGGCAACGAAGCCGAGATCTTCCGCCCTGTAACCCCGACGCGAGATATAAGCACCCGTTTCCAGTTTTGTTGAACTCAGTTCTGTATATCGCTTGACCAGTCCTAAGCTCAGAAAAATGAAGACAGAAAACGCCAGGAGCCAACTGGACACGGCAGTCAGGGTTGCCGTCGCACCCGCGATTATTCGAATTGTATATAGACCTCCTAGGGACAGAACATCGAGAATGGGGAGTTGTTTTACTTTGACTGTGTAGGCTAAATTCAATGTCACATAGATTGCTAACACTACCGATGTCCAGAGGTTTATGGTTGCCGTTGTGGCAAACGCGCATGCGAAAAGGAAACCTCCCGCGACGATAGCCGTCGGCGGATTGAGTTCGGCGGCAGCGATTGGGCGTTTTCGTTTGGCAGTGTGATTTCGGTCGGCATGAACGTCGAGTAGGTCGTTGAATAGATAGAACGCGCTGGCCGCCATGCAAAATGCCGCAAACACAATCAAGCATGCCGTAAGGGCGGCAATATCCGTAATGAGGTGGGCCGTTAGCAGAGGGACGAAGACGATCAGGTTTTTTACCCACTGGTGGGGTCGAAGCCCTCGGAAAAGTGCATTGAGCCGCCGCGTCCTGTAATTCAAAACATTTGCTGCCCTTGCTCTTTTTACCCTTGTTGCGAGGCCACGGCTCACATTGGCAAGATAAGCAACGCGGGCTTGGGACCAGACGGGAAAATCGGTCCATTCGTTGCCAACATAGTCGAATCCCTTCTCTCCGAACATTGAGGCCAAACGCGTGGCTTTCCTGACTCCTGTGAGATTTGTCTTCCCGTCGGAAGCTATGAACCCGTCAAAGAGGGATAGGCGCCGACAGACTTCACGCGCAATGCGCTCGTCCGCGCCCGTAACCAAGAATCGCTCCCGACTGGAATTTTCATGTAGAAGAGAGATTACGGCTGGATTCCACAAGAAGGTAAGTTCGGCTGGATCTACTTCTTCCGCCAATCGGGCTTTAAGCTGTGCCTTGCCTTTAAGAATAGACAGGAAGGCGGTGAAGAGAGCGAACGGTGATCTTCCAGCCAAGAGGAGTATGATATCCCAAAGCGTGTCGGACATGCATAGGCATCCATCCAAATCGACACACAGCGGCGTTTGACTGTCAGTGTTGTTTCTTGCCTTAAGGCCTGGGTCCATGTTGAACTACGCCGCGGCGCGGCGGTTGGTGGGCGTTTTTTATAGTATGGCAAGACGGGTGGGACTTGGTAATGCGCGGGTTGGGTGGTCAGGATGGCCGTGTCATGAAAGTAAACGAAGGCAACCCGCCTGTGTATTCACCCACCTCCTGTCGCGCGCGGCAAGTCCAAACCGCGTGTCATATCCGCCCGGACTCCGGAGCCCTGCCGGTCCTACGGTGGCATGAGGCGGAAAAAGGCGGCTTCACCCTCGTGCTGCACATATGGAACCGGTGCCTCGGCTTCCATCCCTGCCTGCACGGCATCAGTTTCGCTGCAACCCCCTATTTGGGCATGATGTGTGCCCTCACACGAGGGGCGGGAACATTCGCTTTTACCTTCCCATGACAATGGGCTCCCCAATAGGGTTTTGGGATGAAAAGGAACCGTCCGATTGCCGTTTGCCTGCTCACCGCGCTGCCGCCGGGGGGTTGGGGGGCTTTGCGTGGCGTGGTCGAGGGGCTGCCTTACGCGTGGCGGTTTGTTGGCCCGGAGGACCTTGCCGGGACTGCGAAGGTCGGCGACTGGGTGAACGTGGAGGATCTGCCTCCATTGTTGGAGCCGGTGGTGCATTTCAACCAACCGTTTCTTGAAAACGCGCGCCGCATCCATCGCTGGCTCATGGAGAACCCGTCGACAGTGTGCTGGGTCGTGGGATCGGCGGTGCCGGCTTTCGTGGCGCTGCAAAGCCGCGCCAGTGGCGGCGCGCACACCGGCATGCGATGGCTCTTCACGCCGGTGGAGGCACCGCGGGAGAAACCGGATCCTTTTCCCGAGGGTGCGATGGAGTGCTTCGCCGCCCGGACGACCGAGGAAATTTTTGACGCCGTCGTGCCGGATTTTGCGGGGGCAGGGGAGCGACTGGGCGACTGGGCGAAGGCAACCGTAGCGCCGGTGCCTCCGACAGTGCCCGAAAGGCCGCTCATCTCCGTGTGTGTGGCCCACTTCAACTACGGCGCTTTTCTTCGCGAACAACTCGATTCCCTTGCCGCACAGACCTACCCGAACACGGAAGTCGTGGTCGTCGACGACGGATCGGCCGACCCGGCCTCGCTGGAAGTCTGGGAATCCCTCCAGGATGCCTACGACGGCGCTGTTTTCCGTTTCATCCGCCGCGAGGAAAACAAGGGCCTCTCGGTTACGCGGAACGAGGCCATCGCGGCCGCGAAGGGGGATTGGATCGTCATTTGCGATGCCGACAACCGCTCCGAACCGAACATGGTGCAACGCCTGTGGGAAACGGCGGCCTTGACCGGGGCCGACGCTGTGACCTGCTACAACCGGCATTTC
Source organism: Opitutales bacterium (assembly GCA_020831525.1). Taxonomy (GTDB): domain Bacteria; phylum Verrucomicrobiota; class Verrucomicrobiia; order Opitutales; family Oceanipulchritudinaceae; genus SLLG01. Next base: position 39,366 of record JAFIGH010000033.1, on the reverse strand, counting down.
GAGGTGGACGAAGCCTGTTCGGAGGAGACCCGTGAGTTTTTCACGCCACTGGGGGATTGTCTTGCTGTCGGCTGGCTCTTCAATGCCTTTGGCGACGCCAACGCGCTCTACCGAAAAGACGCGCTGCGCGCGGCGGGCGGCTTCCGTTCACCCAAGGGGACCACGGCCGAAGACTGGGACCTGTTCGCCCGTATGATTTGGCGCGGGGCGACACTCCGTGTGGTTCCCGAGGTGCTCTTCAATTACCGCGTGCACGGCGCTTCGGTCATGCGCACGACTGCATGGGAGCGTTCGGTCGAGCGGGTGCGCGCGGTCTACCGCGAACAGGCTGCGGAGATCCAGCCGCCGCGCCTGCGGGAATTTTGGAGCTTTGTCATGGGTGAACTCCCCGGTATGCACCGGTGGCGGGAGGAAGCCGCGCGCAACTGGGCGGAAACGCAGCGCTTGCGGGACGGGATTGAGCAGGCCCGAGCCACCCATGAACGCGCAACCGACCGTCTCAGAGAGGATCTCGAGGAGGCGCGGTCGGCCGCACCGGTGAGCTGGCAGGCGCACAAAGCAAGCGTCTCCGCAATGAGCGGTGAAATCGAGTTCCTGCGTGACTTTTTTCGCGAGCAGTTGGCCGCGCGGGACGAGCGCCTCGCCGCGCTCGATGAACGGATTGCCGCGCTCGACGGGCAAAACGCGCAGATCTGGCGCTCGCGCGAGGAAATGGACAGCTACTACAAGGCCCAGATCGCCGCGCGGGACGAGCAAAACGCGCAGATCTGGCGCTCACGGGAGGAAATGGACACCTACTACAAGGCCCAGATCGCCGCGCGGGACGAGCAAAACGCGCAGATCTGGCGCTCACGCGAGGAAATGGACAGCTACTACAAGGCCCAGATCGCCGCTCGGGACGAGGAGGTCCGTCGAATCCGTCTCGCTTACGAAGAGGCAGAGGCGCGGCACCGGGAGGAAACGGGGGAGCGTGGAAGAGAGCTGGAAGCGGCCTATGGGACGGTCGCGGAGTTGAACGAAAGACTGCGCGAGTTCGACGAGAAGCTCTCGCTTCTGTGGGAAAGCCGCCAGTCAATGGACGCCTATTACCAGTCCGTATTGCAAGACCGCGAGACCGCTTTCGTGCGGGCCCGGGCTGAACTCGAATGGCGCCGCCTTCCGCTCTGGAGGCGTTGGCGTACCCCGCCGCCGGCATGATCCACCCGCGACATCCCGATTTTCGGAACACCCCGGCGAGTGCATCGCGCCCCTACGGACGCTTCCGGCCCGTCGATCCCGCCGCGTCTCCGGTCGTCTCGGTCATCACCCCGTGGTTCAACGTCGGAGCGGCCTTTCACGAAACCGCCGAATCCCTCTTCCGCCAAACCTTACAGCAATGGGAGTGGCTCATCGTGAACGACGGTTCGACTGATCCGCAGGCTCTCGGGGAACTGGAAACGTATCGACGATCCGACGATGAACGCATCCGCGTGATCGATATGGCGGCGAACAGCGGACCCGCGGCCGCGCGGAACCGGGGCGTAGCCGAGGCACGCGCCTCTCTTGTCTTCCACCTCGATGCGGACGACCTCATCGAGCCAACGATGATCGAGAAGTGCTATTGGTTTCTTCTCACCCACCCGGATTGTCCGTGGGTGAACGGGTGGTCGGTCGCCTTTGGGGCGGACCGCTACCTCTGGCGCAAGGGATTCGACGAAGGGGGCCGCTTCCTCGCTGACAACTGGGTGACCGGTCGCGCCATGATTCGGGCGGCCGCGCATGAGCGCATCGGTGGCTACGATGAAGACATCCGCGGCGGCTACGAGGATTGGGCCTTTTGGTTGAAGGGTGCGGAACGCGGTCTGTGGGGCGTAACCCTCCAGGAATTTTTCGACTGGTACCGGCAAAGGGAGAACCACTGGAGTCGCTGGGAAGACCTCGCCGAGCCGAAGCGCCGGGAATCTTTCCGCAAGGCCCTTCGCGCCCGCTTCGGAAAGCTGCGGGCGGGGAGTTTTCCCCGTGCGCGGGACGAGGAACTCGGGGCTGAGTCCGTTCCCGCGCCCTGCGCTAATCAACTCCGGCCCGACGCCCCATCCGTCGTTTTTGTCCTGCCGGACTCCCCGCCGCTCGCGCCGGATCTGGAGGTCTTTCTCGGAGATGTGCTTCGGGAACTCTCGGGGGAAGGGATCCGCGCCATTCTCGTCGATCCTTCCCGCTCCTCGCACGCGGCAATGGAGGCCTTGTCCACCCTAACGCCGCAAGCCTACCGCTTGCACGCTTTCCTGCCCGAAGCGCACTTTTTAGCCTATTTCAGCTATCTGCTCGATTCGCGCCATCCCGATGTGGTCGTATGGCTCGGGAAGCCGCCGGAGAAAGCCCGCCGGCTCGGCGACGGCGAGGCCTGCGGATGCGCTCAGTTCATTCTCGAAAGCGATCCAAGCCGGAACTCGAGCGCGCCGGATGGCCTCGGGCAGCTACTCCTGCGCGCGGTCTCCGGAGGCAAAGCTAGGGGTGACCAAGGCGTGCTCCGCCCCGGTATCGACGCCGACCGTTGGGCCCGGGAAAACGGTATCCGACGGCGGGTGCGCAAGATGATCGGATGGTCCCCGCACACTCCCGTGCTTCTGCTTCCGGTGATGTGTGCCGAAGCGTCGATCACCGCCCTGCATGAGCTGTTTCTGAGCGGGCGTGCCTGCCGGTTTCTCTTTTACGGTCCCGAGGCTGCCCGCTCCGCCGCCCTGCCGCATCTTGGCGACAAAGGCCGCAGTTGCTCGGCGCGCTTCTTCACCGTTGAGTCCCTTGATCATGTGCGCGATCTCCTCTGTGTCGGCGACCTGCTTTTCGTTCCGGTATGGAGCGGCGCGGACGACCCGTCGCCCGTCCTCGCGGCCGCCATGGGCCTCCCCGTCCTCGCCCCGGCCGCCGGTGCACCCGAATGGCTTCCCGGAAAGGCCTTCCACGCGCTGAAACCCGGAGAATCCGCCGGTGCCATGGCCGCTTCCCTCGTCCGGTCACTGGCTCCTTTGCTCGATGATCCCGACCGGCTGCGCCAGCCCGGGCGGATCGCGCGGGAGAGGGTGCGGCAGCAGTTTCCAGCCAAACCGGCCCTCGACCAATTTCTTGCCCGCATCCGCCCGCCGAATTGATCACAATCTTAGCTTCTTTTGGTTTTACGAGAAATGATTAATCCCCATCAACCCGACTACCGCAACACGCCCGCAAGCGACGACCGAACCTACGGCCCCTTCCTTCCGGAGGATCATTCGGCCCCGCCGGCGGTGAGCGTCATTACACCCTACTTCAACGCCCACACCCATTTCGACGAGACCATTCGTTGTCTCGAACGGCAGACTTTTCAACAATGGGAGTGGATTATCGTAAATGATGCTTCAACAGACCCCGCCGCGCAAGCCCGTCTCGAGCCCCTCCGTCGATCAAGCGATCCGCGTATCCGCGTCGTCGACCAAGAACGCAACGGCGGCCCGTCGGCTGCCCGCAACACCGGTATCGCCGAATCGCTGACCGAATACGTGTTTATGATGGATGCGGACGATCTCATCGAACCTACGACGATCGAGAAGTCCTATTGGTTTCTTCGCTCGCACCCGCATTGCCCATGGGTGAACGGCTGGTCCGTGGCCTTCGGAGCGGAAGAGTTTCTCTGGCGGCATGGCTTCGAGGAGAGGGAGGTCTTCCTCCGCACGAACATCCTCACGGTATCCGCTCTCTTCCGCAAAGACGCGCTGCTCCGCCTCGGCGGCTACGACGAGGCGTTCGGGCATGGATTCGAAGACTGGCTCTTCTGGCTGAAGGCCGCTGAAGAAGGCCTCTGGGGGGCGACCATGCGGGACTTTTTCTATTGGTACCGTAAGCGCGAGAAGCATTGGGACCGTTGGAAGGACATTTCTAACAAAAAGCGGCATGCCGCCCTCGCGGACACCCTTCCCCAACGCTTCCCGAAGATTCACGCGGGCGGCTTCCCCTCATTCCGCCCGCAGCCGCAGCTACCCTTCGACGAGTTCGAGGACGCCCTCCCGGCGGAAAACCTACTTCGCAAGAAGGGAAAACGACTCGTCTTCATCATCCCGTGGATGGTCCTCGGCGGCGCCGACAAGTTCAACCTCGACGTTGTCGAGTGCCTCACTGCCGCAGGCTGGGAAGTGACCGTCGTGACGACGCGGGCGGGCGACAACCCATGGCGGCACGAGTTCGCCCGCTTCACTCCGGAGATTTTCGTCCTCCATGACGGTGTGCATCCCTCCCGGCATCCGCTCTTTCTGCGCTATATCATCCGTTCGCGCCAAGCGGATGCCGTTCTCATGAGCAACAGCGAGTTAGCCCACTGGTGCCTGCCTTACCTGCGCGCCCACTTTCCGCGGACGGCGTTCCTCGACTATAGCCATATGGAGGAAAGCTACTGGAAGAACGGCGGCTACCCCCGCTATGCCGCGCGCGCCCATGGTCTTCTCGACGCCAATCTCGTCTCTTCCCGCCACCTGCGCGACTGGATGATTGAACGGTCTGGGGCCGGACCAGAGCACTTCGAGGTCATCAACACCAACATCGACCCGGCGAGATGGAAGCGCGATCCCGCCGCGCGCATGCGCTTGCGCGAAGAGGCGGGCGTGGACGAGGATCTTCCCGTGATTCTCTTCGCCGGCCGCATCTGCGCCCAGAAGCAGCCTGAAGTGCTCGCAAGAGTGCTGCGGGACCTTCGGGACAAAGGCCTCCGCTTTCATGCGTGGATCGTCGGTGACGGCGAGGACCGCGCGTGGCTCGCGGACTTTGTCGCCCGCCATGATCTTGGGCAGCGCGTCAGACTTCTGGGAAGCCGGAGCCAGGACGAGATGGGTGATCTTCTCAGTGCAGCTGACATTTTTTTTCTTCCCTCGCATTGGGAAGGCATTGCTCTGTCGATTTTCGAGGCCATGGCCATGGGCCTTGCCGTTGTCGGTGCGGAAGTCGGGGGCCAAGTCGAACTGGTCGTTCCCGAAACCGGCGTCCTCATCCGTCGCCCGCCGGACAATACCATCGAAGAGATCCGGCGCTACGTCGAGGCGTTCACGCCGCTGCTGAACGATTCGTCGAAAGCGCGCGAAATGGGTGCCCGCGCCCGCGCCCGCATCGAAGTGGAGTTCCCGCTCGAGAAGATGGTCCGCAAGCTTGTGCAGGCGCTTGATCGTTCCATCGAAAAGGCTCGCCAGCGTCCCCTGCCGTCACCCGGAGAGACCGCGTTCGCCCATGAATCGGCCCTCCGCGCGGTGGAGTTCCTCCGCCTCGAGCAGCTGGCCGAAGATCTTTGGAGAAAGGCCCACGCGGCGAACGGCGAAGGGACCGCATCCACGCATACCACGGCCTCGGCGCTCGGCGATCCCCTGCGGGAATGGAACCACATCCATCGCTACATTCCCTTTCAGCTCCATCGATGGTGGCATGTCGGCTGGATCTCCCCCCTGACCCGCTCCCTTCGTGTTGCGGCCTCCCGGCGCTGCTACGACGAGAATCTAGATATCTCCACCCGCCTTCGCGCGCTCACCAAAACACGTTACTACCGGGCCGTCATGCGATGGCGCAAATTCCATTGGGCACGTTCTCTACTCCCGCGGCCGCCAGTTCTCTGAAAGGCGACGGCACAACTTTGGGTGGGCACAGGGGTTTCCCTTCGTATACGAATCCGCGGAATAACCCGCGACGGACTTGCGTCCATTCAAATTACGCGGTTCATTACTTCAGGCTCTAGGATCACTCAATAATGCGTCCCATCGGATACTTTCTTTCAATGGCCGCCTGCTTTGGCGCCCTCGCTTTCCCCGCCGCGGGATCGCTGGCCGAGCGTTCCCCCTTTCTTCCCGCTGATTTCGGGACAAACGAACCGGCGCCGGAGGCGCCCGCCCAATCCCCGGGGGAGCTGGAGAATCTCATCGATTTCAAGGGATTCTACCAACTCGGAGGGGAATACAGGCTCCTCGTTGGGAAAAAACGAGGGCAGAGCGCGTCCTGGCTGGGCGTGGGCGAATCCGCGGATGAGCTGGAAGTTCTCGATTTTGATCCGGACAATGAGCGCGTCCGGGCCCGCTTCGATGGTCGGGAAGGCTGGGTGGAAATGGCAAAAATGGCGTCCAATCCGTCGCCGTCGGCGGCCACAGCCTCCTCCGGGCCCCCGCGTGCGCGCCAGCCCACTTCTTCCTCCACGCGAAGCCCGTCAGCGGCCAGCCCGGGGTCGTCGTCCCAGCGCGTCACGCCGTCCCCGACCGTGCGCCGCCCGCCTGTGGTCCGTGATCGCGATGATTCCCGGTCCGCCTCGGCGTCCCGCTCCGGCCGCGAGGCAGTCTCGCAGCCGCTCCGCCGCGTCCCGCCGTCCAGAGTTTCCCGTTCCACGGAGCGCCCCAGTGTCGGCCCGTCCGTCTCGGTACCGGCGCAGCGTCCCTCCGGCCCGCCGCCTACCCCTTCACCCACACGCCGTCCCGATTCTGCGCCGCCGTCCGGTGCGCCGTGACGTTTTTTTCAATGGCGTGAAACTTCCCCCTCCGATTTGGGTTGTATTTGGTTACTTGGGGGATACCTTGATCTCTCAGTCAGTGAACCTCAGTAAATAACCTTATTATTATGAAAAAAACAACACTCACGATCCTCGGCGGCTTCCTTGCCGCCTCCACCGGTCTCATGGCTCAGACGGCTCCTAACGCCATGGTAGACGAGAACGGCAACCTCGTCATCAACCCAGGCGAAGAAAATGAAATGACGATTGCCCCGCCCGCCGGCGAAGTCGACGGCGAAGGAAATCTCGTCATCGACGGAACGACGATCAACCGTCCCCAAGCGACGGTCCTCGCGGACGGGTCTCTTGACCTCGGCGACGGCACCGTTCTTCAAGTGCCCGATATCGGCGTCTCTCCGAACCCGGCCGACGGCTTCTTTATGGACCTGTATGAATATGGTCCGGAGCTTGCCGGTTGGTTTTACTCGCCGGTGATCAATCACTTCTGGAACCAACAGGACGGCTGGATCTTCTGGGAAGACTGGGGCATCACCGAACCGGCTAATGGTTGGTTTTTCATCAATACCGAGGTCGGTAACGGGGAAGCCTTCTGGACCTTCTCCAACCATTTCAATAGCTGGGCGTTTTTCGAAGTGAGTGAGGCTGGTTTCAAGCTTCTCTCCGACGCGAATGATCCTCAGCAAGGTTGGTTCTATGTTATTGATCCGCTGGACGGGGGCAGTAACTGGCACTTCCTCGATCAGTATATTGCTGACTGGACGGATCCCGCGGGTCAACGCGTTGCATTCTATTCCAACGACGACGGGGCGACTTGGGTCCGCCTCCGCTAAGCCCGCCAACGGCTAAGAAATTTATTTCTGATACCAAACGCCGCCCGGCAACGGGCGGCGTTTTTTTGGCTTTTTGGGGAATGTTGTCTAAGCGAGGGAGCCTGGGCTAGTAGCTTACAGAATCTCTCATACGGAACTGAAGCTGAAGGGGCTCGGCCCTTCGTTCCGCATACGGTGTTTTTCTACCAGCGCAAGCAACCGTAAATTCGCCGGAATGACCTAAATTTCCCTGCTCTGGAGCTTGTCCGCTTCCGCGAGCGCCATTCCCACCACTTGGTCCATATTGTAGTAGCGGTAGGTGGCGAGGCGTCCGATAAAGCTGACATTCGGTAGGGCATCGGCCATTTCTTTGTATTTCTTATAGACCGCCGCGCTTTCGGCATTGGGCACGGGATAGTAGGGTTCCTTTCCTGCCCCGAAATCCTCGGGGAACTCCCGGACGATCGTGGTCGGGAGGCACTGCTGTCCCGTTGCGTGCTTGATTTCCACAATGCGGGTCCACGGGACGGATTCATCCGGATAGTTGACCTGCATGGCGGGCTGCCAGAAGCCGGGTTTGCCGGAGACAGACTCCCGATCAGCCAAATCCTTGCCCTCGAAAGACTCGAATTCAAATCGGAGCGAACGGTACGGCAGTTTGCCGTGGGCAAAGTCAAAGTAGGCGTCGATCGGTCCTGTATAGACCATGTGGTCGAATTGCACATGGGGCAGCACCTCGCGGTAGTCGGTGTTGAGGAGGATCTTCACGTTCTCCCCCATGGCCTGCGCCATGCGCTCGAAGATCCGGTGGTAGCCCGCACTGGGCAGGGCTTGGAATTCTTCTTTCAGGTAGCGGTCGTCGCGGTTGGTGCGGATCGGTATGCGCCCGCAGACGGAAGCGTCCAGATCGCGCGGGTGCCGTTTCCATTGCTTGAGCGTGTACCCCTTGAAAAAAAGTTCGTAAAGCTCGTGCCCGACTTGGGAGAGGATGATTTCCTCCGAGTTGCGCGGGTTTTCGATGGAGACCTTGTTCTGTTCAAGCCAGTCGACGAACTCACCGCTCGTGGCCGGGCGCCCGATCAGTTGCTCGAAGGTGTTCAGGTTGACCGGAAAGTTCCAGTAGCGGTCCCGCGTGAAACTCTTGATGGTGTAATCGACGGGGGTCCAGTCCGTGAATTTCGAGAGATAGGCGCGGATTCTGGGAGCGTTGGTGCGGAAATAATGCGGTCCGTAGCGGTGGATGAGCACACCGGCGTCGTCATAGTGGTCGTGGGCGTTGCCTCCGATATGGTTGCGCCGCTCTACAATGAGTACACGCGCGCCCTTGGTGCTGACCAGTCGCTCGGCGATGGTCATGCCGGCGAATCCGGCCCCAACGATCAAATAATCAAAGCTCCATGGCATTTTATTGGAGGAATCCCCGTTGGCCCTGCGCTGTCAAAGGAATTCCGGCATAAGGTCCTGCCGGGGCAGAGAGCGCTAATGGCAGTTTAGGGGGGAGCGAAAGGTTGCGGGCTTTCGCGCGCCGCGGACCGACCGCCAAGATGGCCGCCAGCTACGACGCTCAGACCCGATCCACGGCATGGCATGCCCGCGTGTTCCCGTCTTATCCGCGCCATTGAGGAAGATTTACCGGCCGGTCCCTGATGGTCTCATGTCCAGAACCGCCAGCATGGCTTCTTATGACCGTGGCGGCGTCGGCGAAACCATCGCTGGAGAAACCTCGGCAACCGGGACCATGACTTGCGCAGTTGCTGCTGCTCGTGAAAGAGAGGGAGGGTCAATTGAGTGAATAGCCGGCGGTCGCGACTGGAATCGTGCTGGCTCAACCAAGACTGAACTGCGACAAGGTGACTCTGGTAGAGGTCGGCCTGGCGCATCATGGATTGGGGAAGGTGGCGGTACCAGAACAGTTCAGTGGGGATAACGTCAATGTCGTAGCCTCCGAGGTCGAGGCGGAGGAGAAATTCCCAATCGTGAGTGGCGGTTTCGTGATCCTCGCAGAAACCGCCGACGGCGTCGAAAACGTCCCGGCGGATGCAGAAGTTCGCGTCGCCGTAGACGTTGTCGAGTAGCCCGAGTAGGGTGAAAGGACCCAGCGGGCGGATGACCTTGCCGGGACGGGGAGTCTGGAAGGGATCGCTTTTGCAGTGGTGGCGGACGAAACCGCACGTCAGGCAGTCGGCTCCGGAGTGCGCCATGGCATGGACAAACCGTTCGATCATTCGCGGGAACGCACAGTTGTCGGAGTCGTTGAAAACCAAAAACTTTCCGGTGGAAATGCGTGCGGCTGCATTGCGCGCGGCACCGAGACCCTGGTTGACTTCGAGTTCGTGGAAAGTCCATCCGGCCTCCTCGTACTGCTGGGCCATCTTGTTCCAGACAGCAGCGGCTTCGGGTTCCGTGGAGCCGTCGTTGATAACAATGACTTCGAGGTCCGGGTATTCGATCCGCTTCAGGGCCTTGAGGGTGTGGGGCAGGAATTCCGGTTGATTGAAGTAGGGCACGCAGACGGTAACCAGGGGTGGTTTGCCACGGGACGTCTTGGCGGCGGATGTCGGTCGGGAGGCCCGTCGGGAATGCCACTTTAGCCACAGGGTATTTGCCGATTCAGCGGAGTAAGGATGAGGTTCGGTGTCCGCGGCTTCTCCGCAGGCCAGAATCTTGTCAATAATGCCGCCGAGGCTCAAAGGAAAGGTCCGGGAGGCGTGAACGAGTTCGGGGGTGCCTCCGGTGGCGGCGACGTAAAACGGTATTCGATTTTCAATGCACTCGATGACGGTGTACGGGCAGTTGTCTATGCGGGATGGCATCCAGACTATACCTCGGCTCTCGCGCAGGTAGGTCAGCGCACCGGGCATGTCAAGGGTGGTCAGGGTACGGAGTTCAACGCCGGGGACCCGTTTTTGCAGCTTACGAATCCGTTGGCTGCCGGCTTCGCCGTTCACGCACCCGTCTTTGCCGACAAAACTGATGCGCTTGATGCCGTGGGATGGACCCGACAGGATGCGCTCAAGGGCTTTGAGGAAGATGTCGAGACCTTTGCGTGCCTCGAGGCGACCGAAGAAGACGAGGTGGGCGGGGTCTGGTTCCTTCCCATGGCCCGTCGGTGCCGTGGAATCCATGGTGTAGGGGCATGGGATTACGCTGTTGTTTTCAGGAACGCTCCAACCCTCCTCCCGGCACCAGTCACGCATATGAGCGCTGGGGAAGACCACCGTATGGGCATGCTCCACGCAATAGCGCTCCGCGTAGTGCAAACGCAGATGCGCGAGGGTGTCCCCTGGCCATTCGCGCATGCCTTGGCGCAGCCACTCCGACGGTGAGTGTACCGTTACGGCCAGGCGGGTACTGGACAGGGCAAGACCGGTCCGTTGCGCACGGATTGCGTAAAATCCGTTGGCACCCCAGTCTTGAAAGTGGACAAGGTCAAAAGTTTCACAAGTGAGCCATTGATATACCATCCACGAGCGCTGCAGAAACCGGTCCTGCACCGGATTGATGTCCCGGCTCTCCGCGTGCGCCTGAAGCTCATTGAGCGTTACGATCCGAATCCCCGCTTGCTCGTAGCGGCGTTGCCAGCCGGAAGCGGCATTCCTCTCTTTTTCAGCGGTGAAAACTAGAGTCAGTTCATGATGGCCCTTCAGTAGCTCCAGTATATGCGTGCAGAAGGTTCCGATGCCTCCGTTCTGGATCGGTCCCACGATATCCGGCGTCACCAAACAAATCCTCATCCCGAAACCGCTAAGCATGATCCTTTCCGCGCAAGCGGATCAACCTCAAAGGCGATAAGACTGCGCGGTTCACTCGCATTCGCCTGCAAGCACCCTTAATCTATCGGATTTACTTTTGCCAACCATTTGCAATGTTGCAGGAAAGTGGGCAAACGGCATGAATCGTCCCGATCTATTTTTTGCTTCCAGAACGATGCAAATCAAGAAGACACGCCTTTCACTCCGGCAGGGTATGGAGGCGGACGGCGGCGATGAAGGGTTGGGCCCAGTGGGGTGCGCCGGAGAGGTCGGCGGGGGCGGTGAATTTGCGGCGTTTGCGGATTCTGTTCGGCCCGCCGCTACAAGGCGTTGGCGAGGGCGTCGCGCAGGGCGTTCAGGCTGGTGTCGCGGTTTTCGAAGTTCCACTCGGCGTTTACATTGATGCGCGTGGAGCTTTGCATGAACTGGGTGCGGACGGAGAGGTCTACCTGCGGGGAACTCAGGAGGCCCTCGAGGCTGGCGTTGAATTCAGCCCGCTCGATGACGATCATTGGCAGTCTGTCGAGATTTTCGAGGATTGTGTCGATGCGGCTGATGAGTGGCGGTATGAGTGTCTGATGGATGAAGGCGGTAGAGTTGCACGGGATGTCGTAGGAGTGGCACACCCCGCCTATAGTTGTAGGAGGAGTGGTCCAGCAGGCTCCTCCGCCATAGCGGACGCCATTGCAACGGTAAAAGGTACGCACACAGACCAGCTGCCCGTCGAGCAATCCACCCTGCCATTCCCACTCGTCGCAGTGTTCTGTAATGACCCCCGGGACGCCTGGGATCGTGACACCCGCAAGAGCCAGGTCCAGGTAGTCGTGGTTGCTTCCGGGGAGGTACCAGGCGATGTCGTCCATCGTGTCCTGAATGGCGTCAGTGTAGGATTTCCATTGGCTCGTCGGCCAGCCTGCCGCACTCGCAAAGCCGGCAATCCGGCTTCCGAAGCTCAGGGAGTGCGGATTATTGCGGAAGGTGGTCCACCCGCTCCCGCTGAGTCCCCGCCGGAGCATCCGGTCGGCGACGCTCGTCGAGTTGCCGGCCCTCTGCTTCATTCGCTGCGTGAGGTCCGAGACGATGGCCCCGTTGAAGTCGTTTTGCATGAGGGCATGCACGGTAAACTCCGGGTCGGTGAAGGAGAAGGAGGCGTGGGCTGCCAGTTGCGCCTGGAACTGTTCAAAGATTTCCGTTTGGGTCGTGAAGTTGAAGGACGTGCGTGTGAGGCCAAGATCGAGGTCGCCCTGAAAGAGGGAACCCACCTCGGCGGCCCCGCTGATGGAGAGGTGCTGCTCCGCGAGCGACAATGAAAGGTCGAAGATGGCGTCGTCCCAGACCAACTGCCCGAGTTCGAAGGCCCCGAGATGGGCCAGGCCGATGATACCGTCGGCACCAACGGAAAGCTCGATACCGGCAAAGTTCTGGTTGGGAGGCCCGTCGAGTTCGGTGGGCAGCCAAAGCTGGCCTGCGATGGCAAAACCCGCTTCGACCCCGAGGTCGGGCGCGGCCCGTGGGGCAAACTTGAGCTGCAGGCTGCGTACTGCCATTTCGGGTACGGTCTCGAGGGAGATGAGGGGCTCGCCGGGATTTTCCACCTGGGCCATGGCTTGCTGGAGAGCCACGAGATCCGCCATCTCCAGACCTTCCTCACTCGCACCGTCGAAGATGAAGTTTGTCGGCACACCGGCGGCACTTATGGTGGTGGCAACGGCTACGGCGATATCCTTCTCTCCAATGACCATATCTCCGGCAAAGCCCAGGGTGATACTGCCGATGGCATTGACCGCGACCACGGCCCGCGCCTCGTTGAAAATCAACCACTCGATGCCAAAGGGTTGTTCCCATGGTTCCGCCGCCTTCAGGCCCCCGGCGAGCGCGAACTCCACGTTGGGTCCGACTCGCTGAAAAGTCGCCCCAACCGAGAAGGTGAGTTCCTCCCCTTCGATAAGGGTCGTGATCTCGCCAACGAGGCCCACCGAGGGCTGGGAGGTGATCTGGAGGGCGAGCTGCCCGGAAACAAACCATTCGGGCGATCCCGGAGGCGAGACCGGGGGAAGGGAGGCGCGCAGGGCCAATCCGCCCAAGCCACTTCCACCCAATCCGAGGATACTGCCCGGGAGGGTGCCACTCAGGAAAAGGGAGTCGGCCGTCATGCCCAAGGCGTCCAATCCGCCGTTGATCGGATTGCCGTCCAAGGGTGCCCGGCCGATCAGGCTGAGTCCGTTGCTGAACGGAACTTTGAAATCATCCGTCCCATAAAGCTTGCTGTAAAAGGCCTTTGCCTCCGGACCCATGTTCGAGGCATCCGCTTCACCTTCTGCCGTGGAGAATATGAGGGCGGCCGTATCGAGGCGCAGCTCTTCCACAAGTGTTCCCTCAAGCGCCTCGAGTGCATCGGCCGGGGACCAATCCTGTATCTGGATTCCAGTGACAATCTGCGGCGAGCCCCCTCCGGGCAAGTAGGTGGCGGAAAAGAGGACATCGGCGGTCCGGCCACGGAGTTCAGTCCTCGCCCCGAGCGAGAACGATGACTTCGACCCGGCCTCCACCGTCAGTCCTACGTCTGTAAACGAGAAGTCGAACGTAGTCTGGCCAAAGGGACTGGCCTGCGGACCGAGGTGCTTTTGCGCCAATTCCGTGAAGTCGCTCAGCGATAAGGCATCGACGGTGCCGGAAACGCGGAACTGGCGATTGCCCGCGCCGCCGGAGAGGTTCATTTCGAGGGCAATGGACTTGTCCCCAAGACCAAAGGAGGAATGGAGCGTGGCGCTGGCCGTCTGACTGCGCGCAACGATCTCAATACCCACGGTATCAAGATTGAGCCAATCCAGCCCGAAGGGTTCGTCCCAGCCGCCATGCATTTCGCCGGCGATGGTGACTTGGTTCTGCTCCCCGCCGGTAGCAAGGGCGAGGGTCGACGTGAACCAGCGCATTGCCCCGTCGAGCATGACCCCAAAGGAATCGATGACAGTCACTTCGATCTGCCCGTCATCGTAGTCGAATTGCAGGATCCGTTCGCCTGACTCGATATCGGCGAGCCAGTCGGGAAAGCCGGTGCGCGGACGCGTCGGGGGCGGAAGGGTGGCCTTGAGACGCATGGTGTCGAGAGCGAGCAGGCCGCCCCCCGCCAATGCGCCCAGTCGCATGTTCAGTGCGCCTTCGAGAAGGACTTCCGCCTCGGGATCCATCCCGAGCGCGTCAAGGACAACGGTCGGCAATCTGGACTGAGGGAAGGCACCGAGGAAATTCGCTCCAAGCTCAAGCTCGAGGGTGAACGAAGATTCCGGGAACTCGAGTTCGTAGAACTTCTGCGCGAGGTCGCTGAGATCCTCCGAGGAGACCTCGAAGGGACCTTCTGGCAGCTCACCGTCAAACTCCTCCGGCAGTTCATCAAGGAGGTCCTCGAACAGGCCATCGGGCAACGAATGCACGATTGTAAAGGCCACACCGGGAAACCTCAGGTCCCCGGCGACCGTGCCGTCGATCCCCTCATACAGTGCGCTCAGCGTGAAGTCGCTCACCCGCAATCCCAACATCAGCAGCGCTGTTCCGTCTTCGGTTTCGACAAAGGAGACAAGCACTTCGGTCTCGACCTCGTCGAGAATAGAGGTCGTTGCCGAGATGGCGAGCGAGCTTGCGTCGCCCGAGTTGAAGGAAAAGCTGACCTCGCGAAGCACGAATGTGTCCTCCGTCAAGACATCGTCAAAGGGTGTCACGCCGGTCATGTCGCCCAAGAGGTCCAGAAGATCGACGAGGTCGATTTCCGTGGCCGAAGCCGTGACCTCGGCGATGGGACCGGACTCTCCTGTGGCAACGGCGAACGCCGCATTGACGGTCGAATTACCGACCAGAAAGCTCCCGTTGAGGGAAGCGTCTCCCGCACCTGAGGCATCGAAGGAAATGCCGATGGAGGCGTCATCCATGGTCAACCAACGGATTTCGAACGGCTGGTCCCAGGGCTGCGCCAGTTCGCCCGTCAGGTTTACCGATGCCAGGTCCCCGCCCGCGTCGATGGCAGCCACGGCATTGAAGAAGGCCGTTTCATCGCCCCATTGGACGCGGAGCGTATCCATCAGCTGCAATCTCAATGAAGGATCGTTCGTGAACTCCAACACGCGCTTCGTCGGTTCGATCCAGTCAGGATAGGCGGTGGAATCGGAGATCGGCAAATGCGCCCGCAAATGCAACAGCGGAGCAGTTGCAGCAACAAACGAACCCTGAAACAAGGCGTTTTCGTTGATGCCGAGAAATCCCTCTAAAGTGGCAATGGTATCCGTAAACCCCAGCCAGTCGAGTGGATCCGCCAAGCCCGGTGCCGTCGCGAGGTCAATCTCACTGGACAGATTCAGCCCCCGGCGAAGCTCCAGATCCTGAAGGCCAAAAAATCCGTCCACATTCCCGGGAAGCACCGCCAGATCTAGACTCAAGGCAGCGGTAGCAAGCGTGATGATCGAGTGGTCCAGGGCGAAATCATCAAGGACGCTGCCGGAAAGGCCGGTGACCCAGTCCACGAGTTTGAACTCGGGAAACTTTACACTGAAGGCGAAGCCGGCCGCCGGACCGGTATTGTTCTCCCAAACACCCATAAAGAGAATTTGCGCGGGCTGGCCGAGCAGGGTGGTCTCGGCCTTCAGCACAAGGGTGCGCCGAGTCATATCAACGAAGAGCTGTAACTCAGGCAGTTCAATGCTCTCGAAAAACTCCAGGCCGGCGAAGGGGATCGGCAACGAAATTTCCCCGCTATCCGCCATTTCCTGCAGCCCCTGGCGGGCCGTTGCAAAGGAGACCTCGTCCAGATTTGGGAGCAGGCCCTCGCCGCTGCCGGCGTGCGTCAACTGGCCAACGGAAAGCGTTTCCTCGATCTCCTCACCCGCAAAACGAATCCGGTAGAAACGATCCCCTTCAATCGGCACGGGATCGGTCCAGATGACCGTCGTACCTTCCGCCGTCACTTCACCAAGCGTCACCCAATCGCCCGACGTCAGTTCGTCCCGGCCCTCGATCACATAGTCCCATCCCGGTTCACTGTCCCACTCAATCCGCGGGCTTCCCGAATCCAGATCGAACCTCACCGCAATTTCGCTCGGAGCCCAGGCAGACCCCAGAAAAACGTATGCAAAGGCGAGGGCAAAAGCGCATGTTGCGGCGGCGCGGAAGCGAAAACTGGCTGGCGAAGGTGTCATGCCTCAAAGGCGAAGGACACAAGCGGAATGCCATGTTACAAGGCGCGAGCAATGCGTCATCCACCAAAGCAATCCGCCCATGAGAGTGGGAGACTGTTTTAATAGAACTGTAAAGCCAGGCCACGGCAAGCCTTTTCGAACCGTTTCGCAAATCGGTCTAGATCACAAAGGGAAATTACAAATGAGAGTTCTTTTGCTGTCGGGAATGCGGGAGCGGGCCGGGGGATTGTGGAAGTTTCCGCGGCAATAAGCGCGTGGCTCGTGTTCCGTAGTCATCGCGTGAGGCGGGTTGGCTGGATTGGCTGTTGGCAGTGTCCCTTCGGCTTACGGGGTTCATCCGCCCTCCGCCGGGCGGACGCGGAGACGAAAGAAGAGTGCGGCGTGGCCATCCGCGGGAACGGTGTAGCGGACGGCGTCGACGGTTGGTGCGGTCTCGCCGTCCGTTTCGCTCGTTGTGCGGAAGCCGCCTTCGACGACTTCGCGAACGACGCCTTCGGTACCGGGATCGAGGACGTGCCATGTGAAAAGGTTTTCACTCCGCTCGGCGGTGAGGGTGAGGACATTTTCGGCCTCGCGGCTTCGGGGAAAAGTGAGGACGACATCTCCGGGGGTCGTCAGTTCCACGTCCGGGCGGAAGACGGGGAGGTTGTGCTCGGCGGGATGGTTGCCGAAGGCGAGGTCGGCGAGGGCGGGGAGGCCGTTGCCGTTGAGGTCGGCGGTGAGGTCGATGGAGACCGGATCGGCGTCGGGGAAGTAGCGGGTGAGGAAATCTTCGAGGGTGGCGGATGTGCCGTCATCGTCCGCCGGTTCGATGACGAGCGTACCCTCGGCGTCGCCGCGGTAGTCGGGGTCGGTGACCTCCGCGCGCACGGCATAGCTGCCGACGGCGGCGGGCGGATCTTCGCTGCCGTCGTAGGTTACCCGTGTGGCGAGGCCAGGCGGATCGGTGGTGACGGTGACGGATTTGGGGGTGCCGTCGAAGGTTTGCACGAGATTGCCGAGGGTGACCGCGGCGGAGAGCGGTGCGACGGTCACGGCGGCGGTGCCGGAGAGGTCTCCGGATCCGGCCTGGATGGAGAAGAGGTCGCCCACGGTGTCGGCGGTGAAGGTGCCGGCGCTGTCGATTGTGCCGCCGCCGCTGGCCGACCACGTGAACGAGTCGGGCTGCGATTCGAGGGGTGCGCCAAACTGATCGTGGACGGTGGCGGTGAAGGTGCGTGCGGCTCCGACGGTGACGGTGGCCGCCGCGGGCGAGACGGACAGGCCCCCCGGCACGGCGCGCACCTCGACTTCGAGGCTGGCGGCGGTGGTGAGGCCGTTGCCGTCGGTCACGGTGACGGTGAACGTGTGGATACCGGCGGCGGCGAAGACGGCGGTTGTCGCGGCGGCCGCGGCGTTGTTGTTTTCGGAGAAGTCGACCGGTGCGTCGGGCGGTCCTTCGGCGCTCCACGCATAGACGAGCGGGGTGCCGTTTGTCGCGGCGGACTCCGCCTCGACGGAGAGATCCGTGGATACGCCTTCGATCACGCCGCGTTCGTTTTCTGTATCGAAAAAGGAGACGGTTGCGTCCGGACCGGCGGTAATGACCGGCGGCGTGCCCGTAATCTCATCGCTGTCGCCGAGGAGGGCGAGGCTGTCGATCCACCAGCCCTCGCTGCTCGACCGGGTGCTGGTGCCGAGGCTCCAGCGGAAGCGGACGGTGGCGCCGGCGAAGGTGTCCTGCAAACCAATGATCGTTTCGACAAAGGCGGAAGTGCTGCCGGTCCATGCGGCTTTGTCGTCGAGTGGATTTCGGTCGGCGGGGCGGCCGATGTCCGAGACGGTGCCGTTGTATCCATTGCTCAGAAAGGAGGCGCCGGAGGCGGGGTCGGCGATGTCGGTCCACGGTCCGCCGTTGACGCTCAGCTCCATGATGCCTCCCTGACGGCTGGAGTGGAGGGAGCGCCGCTGCCAGAAACGAAGCTGAAGATTCGAGGCATCGGCGGGGATCTCGATGGGCGGGGAGACGAGGACGGCGAGCGAGCGCTGCGCCACGCCGGGGGCAAAGTAGGATGTATCGGGAGAATGGCTACGGTCGGTGGTGAGGGACCATGCGTTGGCACCGACGGGAGATTCGGTAGTCCATCCTTCGACAGCGCCGTCGAAGTTTTCACTCCACACGGCGTCGGTGACGGAGAAGGCGGCGGCGAGTGCGTCCGTCGAGCCGTCGTCGCGCCCGGCGACAAGATCCCATGGGCCGGCGACCGCCCCGTCGAGGTCGAACTGTGCGCGGGCGCCGGTGCCGAGGACTTCGTAGGCGGTGCCCGGAATGTCGGGCAGGCCCGCGCGGGCGAGCCGCACGGCTGTGCCTTCGGTGAAGCCGGTGCCTTCGATGCGGAGGGTGACGGTTTCGCCGGAAAGCGCGGAGGCGGGCGACACGGCGTCGACGCGCAAGGCGGGCGGCGGCGGTTCCTCGGCGGCGGATCCGGAGATGAGCAGCGAGTAGACCTGCCGGTCGTTGACGAGTGTGCCGCTACGGGAGACGACGGCGGTGTAGACGCCGGGCGAGGGCGGTGCGGCGATGTAGACTTGGTTGACGTTATCGGTGTTGTTGACGCCCGTAGTGGCGGGCAACGACATCGATTCCTGCGTCCATGTGCCGACAAAGGGCATGACGTAGGGATAAAACACTTCGCCGCCGGGTCCTTCGACGCGTAGATGCAGGTTGTTGCGCAGGCGCGGCGAGCGGAGATCGTGGGAGGTGGTGGCCGAGCCCGCCGGATCGGTCCATGCGAGGGTGGCGCGCAGGGGAGACGCGCCGTCCCACACAAAGGAGTGGGTGTGCGCGGGATCGCCGGTCGTGAGGGTGTCTTCCGTCATGCGGCGGGTGGCTGGGTTTTCGGCGAAGTCGCGGATGAGGGCGGCGGCGGCTTCCGTGTTGAGGAGACCCCAGCCGAAGCGGTAATCGGGGCCGGGGTTGCCGAGGGCGTCGGCGGTGTGGATGAGGAGGCCTTTGACGGTGCTCGACCGCATGGCCCCGCCGGGAAAGAGCGTACCGTAGAGTTCGATGAGAAGGGCGGCCGCGCCCGCCGCGTTCGGCGCGGACATGCTTGTGCCGCTGAGGGTGGCGTAGCCGGTGTTGGAACCGGCGGAAGCGGAGACGAGGGTGACGCCGTTGGCGACAATGTCGGGCTTGATGCGTCCGTCGTCGGTCGGTCCCCACGAGGAGAAGGGTGCCATGGAGGCGCGGGAGAGGTCGCGCTGTCCGGCGGCCACGGCGTCGTCGACGGCCCCGACGGTGATCACATTCTTCGCGACGGCGTCGAAGCTGATGGTGTCGTAGCCGCCCCGGTACACGCCGTCGCCCGGCGGATGGACGGAGCTGTCGTAGGTAACGACGGTGCCGCCGGGGGAGAGGGCGACGCTGTCGCCGTCGGCGGGGTTTTCCGTGCGGTCGTTGCCGGCGCTGCGGAACATGAGGTAGTAGGGCGCCGCATGTGCAATGGCGTCGGAGTCGCGCGCTTGTGCGTGGTAGGCGCCGAAGCGCGTCTCCACGGAACCACCCCCGCCGTGCCACTCAAAGCGGGGCGAGGACTGGCCCGTGCGCAGCCATCCGGCGACAAATCCGTAGCTGTGATTGGAGATGTAGAGCTTGCCTTCCTCGCCGGGCGCAGCGGCGGCCCGCGCGGTCATCTGCGATTTGTCGTTGTTCCAGTCATACGAATCGACCGTTGCGAGGGGCGCCATGCCGAGGGCGCGCGCGTCGATGCCGGCGGCGATGAGCGTGCCGCCCACGTGCGTGGCGTGGGTGATGGCCGAGGCGTTGTCCATGAGCCGCATGCGGTCGCCGAATTCCTGGTGCGTGGCGCGCGCCGTGCCGCCGTCCCACATGCCGATGGTGACGCCCGCGCCGCGCAGGGGTGCGGCGGGGTCGTCGCGGACGCGGTCCACGGCGGCGGAGACCGCGGCGTTTACGTTGTGTGTGACGCGGTAAAGCGGTGTATCGCCCTCGAAGCCGTAGATCTCTTTAACGGTGCCGTCGGGCAGTTCGATACGGGTGGGCAGACCCAGCTCTTCGGCGCGTTCGCGGGCAGCCTTGAGGCGTGCGTCTTCCCGTTCGCGGATGGCCTCGACGGCCCGCGCCCGCGCCTCGGGGTCGCTGAGGTCGCCCGCCTCTTCGAGAATGTCGGCGATCGAGGTGTCGGGGGGCGGCGGCGGAGCGGGCGGTGGATCAAAGGGTTCCGCCTCGTCGTGCGCGGGCGTTTGCCGTGTATCCGGTTCCGACTGCGTTTCGTTGGTTTCCGCGGCAGGGAAAGCCGGAGGCGGTTGGTGAGGGACGGCGTTGTCCGCAAGGTCCGCCGGCATTCCGAAGAACAGCAGCGCACAGACCGCCAAGGCAATGGCGGCAGCCGGAACAAGGGCTGTCAATGCGGCGCGCTTCATGAATGCGGGGCCAACGTGAGGATTTTACAATAGCCCCGTCAACGCACGGCGCAATCCTCCCGCGGAATTGACGTTTTCCTCACGGGCGTCGGTGCCGAATGGGCGGTTAGTTCGGCGGATGCGGATCCGGTTCCGGTTCAGAGTCGATGACGAAGGGGATGCGAATGCGCACGCGAGTATTGACTTCCACCCCGCCTACCGTTCCCGGAAGAAACCACCATTGTCCGACGGCGTCGATGGTAGGGTCGATGAATTCGTCGCGAGATGCATCGACAACTGTTATGTCTCGAACAGTTCCTTCCGATGTCACAACAAATTCGAGAGTGACCTCGCCGGAGATGCCCTTGAACCGCATTTCGGGCGGGTAAACGGGGGCAGGCTGATAGACAGGACGAGGCGGGATGGATAACTCGCGGATGTTCCAAACCGTCCGAAGCGATTCTTCTGAGACGAACGACCCCGACCGCGGGTGAAAGAACCGGCGCTGGCCGCTCGTCGGCGCTTTGTCGACGAACCATTCGGAGATCGGTTCATGCAAGTAGACCGCAGGCCATGCTTCGGGAGTGCTCCATCCCCAGGCGCCGATGCCGAAATCGTAGAAGTGACCTTCCTCGGTCGCTTGGGCGGGCCAGTACTGCCAGCCATGCCGATTGTGGAAGATCCAGTCGCCGAAATCGACATACACGCCGGACCATGGGAGTTCGGGCAGTTCAGAGGCGCTATGGATTGCTGCGACCGAGGCGCTCATACCATTTGTCGAAAACGCAATGAAGCACATGACCAGCCAGCGTAGGAAGAAACGGACTGTGTTCGGATAGGTCGCTTTCTTCGGTTTGGAGTGGTACATGGCGGGCGTTGGTATCTTCTTTATGCTTGTTGGTTTTGTAATCGGGTCAACGGAATTTCGTGCCACTTCTCGGTTCGCAAAGCCGATGTTTGCCATCGGCGGACAATCCGTGCTACTGTCCGCGCCGATGGTTCTGAGTCCGAGTGCGCAATCCCCGGTATTCTGGAAGCCGCCGGTGACGACCGCTCCCGGCGGGGGCGAGCGCGTGGTGGGCGTGGAACTGGAGTTCGCGGGCCTGGACATGGCCGGGATCGCGGAGATTATCACGGGTGTCTACGGCGGGCGGCTGGAGACAAAGGACGTGTGGAGCGGAAAGGTATGCGGCACTTCGCTCGCGGAGTTCGGCGACTTCGCTATCGAGCTGGACGCGTCGCTCCTCAAGGACGGCAAACTGGAGCGCTACCTCGGCAAGGTGGGCGTGGAGAAAGGGGAGACCTTTTCGTCGGTGGAGGATTTTGTGGCGCGCTCGGCGCGGCATATCGTGCCCATGGAGATTGTCGCCCCGCCGCTGCCCCTCGGGCGGTTGCCTGAGCTGGAGCGGCTGCGCGCCGCCCTCGCCGCCTCCGCCGCGAAGGACACGCGGGCCTCCGTCTTTCATGCCTTCGGGACACACTTCAATCCGGAGGCGCCGTCCTTCGAGGCCGCAGATATCCGCGATATCCTGCGCGCGTTCCTCATTCTCTACGACTGGTTGAAGGAGAAGCTGGAGGTCGATCTGTCGCGCCGGTTGACGCCCTTTATCGACCCGTTTCCGCGCGCCTACGCGCGGCTTGTCCTCGCGCCGGACTACGCGCCGGACCTCGACACGCTCATCCGGGACTACCTGCGGCACAACCCGACGCGCAACCGGCCTCTCGACATGCTGCCGCTCTTCGCGCACCTGCGGGAGGACGTGGTCTTTGAAGGGTTTGAACCCAAGCTTGTGTCGCCGCGTCCCGCCTACCACTACCGGCTGCCCAACTGCTCGCTCAACGATCCGGCGTGGACCCTTGCTTCGGAGTGGAACCGCTGGGTCGTGGTCGAACGCGTGGCCGCCGACAAGGAGCGGATGGCCCACCTCGCGGAGTCGTGGCTGCACTGGCTCGACCATCCGGCGCAGGTGGTCGCCGGGCGGATTGCGGCGAAGATCCGGGAGTGGTTTGCATGAAGGGGCGCCGGCCGAGGGTTCTCGTCACGGGTCCGGACCGGGGCGGATACATTGCGTGGTTTTTCACGCGGCTGGCGGTTTGGCGGGCGGGCGGGCGGGCGGTGCGCGCGCGGCCGCGGAAGGCGCACCGGGTGCCGCCCTTTGACGCGGTGGTGATCGGAGGCGGGGCGGATGTCGACCCGAACCTCTACGGCGGCGTGACCATAGAGGCCCTGCGCGAGGCCGCGCGCCGCGAACGCCGCCGCTCGCGGTGGACCGTCGTCTTCTGGGGGCTGGCCATCTTTTTCTCGCGCAAGCTCTTCAGCCTCGGCCACCGCGCCGGTGTCGACGAGGGACGCGACGCACTGGAGCGGCGCCTCCTCGACGACGCCCTGCGCCGGGGTGTGCCGGTGCTCGGCATCTGCCGCGGCGCGCAGCTGATGAACGTCGTACGCGGCGGCGACCTCCACCAGGACATCGGGACGTTCTACACGGAGTCACCAAAAGTGGATACCGTCTTTCCGCGCAAGCCGGTGCTCCTCGAGCCGGACAGCCGGCTTGCCGCCGTCCTCGGCGGGGAGGAGGCGCTTGTGAACAGTCTGCACAACCAAGCCGTCAACCGGCTGGGCGAGGGGGTGCGTGTCGTCGCCCGCGAGAAGAACGGAATCGCGCAGGGCGTCGAGATCGCCGACCATCCCTTCGCCGTCGGCATCCAGTGGCACCCGGAATACCTCCCCCAGTCGCGCCGCCAGCAACGCCTCTTCCACGCCCTCGTCGAAGCCGCGCGGGAGCGGGGCGCAGAGTAGCCGACGCCGTTGAGGCTTTGGACCGGCGGGATCGGGCCTTGCGTCGCGAAGGCGGTGAAGAATCACCGCCGGGCTTCGAGTGCCTCCATGGCGCGGCGGGGGTGGATGAGGTTGCGGCGGCCGTCTTCGGTGCGTTCGGCGGTGGAGACGATGATCTCGCGGACTTCGACGGGGGTGAGGGACGGGTCGACGGCGAGGAGCTTGGCGGCGAGGTTGGCGACGTTGGGCGCGGACATGGAGGTGCCGGAGATAGCGACGCGTTCGCCGCCGGGGAACCAGCTCTCGACGGCAAGGCCGTTGGCGTGCACGGCGACGTTGCGGCCGTGGCTGGTGAAGCTGGTTTCGTCGCCCGCTTGGTCGACGGCGCCGACGACGAGGACGTTGGGCAGGTCGATGGAAGAGGGGATGACCTGGGTGAAATCGACGTCGTCGTCGCTGTTGCCGGCGGCGGGGATGAAGAGGATGTCTTCGGCTTCTTCCATGGCTTCGACGAGCGCGCGGTAGCCGATGCCGAAGAGGACGCGCGCCATTTCCGCGCGCATTTCGGCATCGTCGCCCACGCCGTTGGCCTGGAGGGCGTATTCGTAGCCCGCCTGGGTGCCGCCCCAGCTCATGTTGACGACGCGCACGCCGTTTTCACGGAAGTAGGCAACGGCATCGCGGGTGGCGCGGGCGGAGCGCACGGCGAGTTCGAGGGTCGGCTTTTCGGGGAGGAGTTTGTGGCCGAAAGTGATGCGCGCGTTGAGCAGGCGGATGGCGGGATTGCCCTCCGCCGCGATGCCCGCGACGTGCGTGCCGTGCACGTAGGAGCCGAAGAGACTGAGGTTTTCGACGAATTCTTCGTAGGCCTCGGGCTCGAGACCGGACATGCGTTCGCGCACGAGCTGCGCCTCGGGGCTGTCGACGCCCGCCTGGAGATCGGTGAAGCCCTTCGTGAGCGCGACGCTCTCCGGATAGCGGGCGCGTTCCTCCTCGGTGAGGGGCATGAGTTCGCCGGCTTCGCGGCGGTAGTCTTTGTCCCAGCCGATGCCGTGGACGTCGTCCACCCATCCGTTGCCCGAGGTGTCGGTGCCGTCGTGCGCTTCGTCCGGATTGCGCCAGAGATTGCCCATGGGTTCGAAGACTTCCGGGTCGAGCCCGCTGTCCCACACCGCGACGATGACCGGGGTGAGGTCGTCGCGGTCCGTGAGGTCGACGGAACGCTCCGCCCAGATGTCGGGCTTGTCCTCGCGGTTGGCCTCGATGTATTCCGTGAGCACCTCCACGGCGTCGTCGCGCCGCGGCAGGATGGCGTCGAACATGTAGCGGAAGCTAATGAGGGACGTGGCGATGCCGAGACTGAGTTCGCCGGACTGGTCGACGACCGGCTGCATCTGCGAGCGCAGCGCCCCGCGGTAGAGCCCTTCGCCCATCGTCTGGAGCCCGGCGCGGAGGTCTAGGATGCTTTCGTTGACAACGGACCACGGCAGGTCGGCGAGTTTGGCGGCGTAGACATCGGTGAACGCTTCGCCGCGCCGCTCCGCCTCGATGACGGCTTCGAGCAGAAGCCCGTTTGTGAGGCGGTCGCCGGGCTTCTCCTGCAACTCCCGGATCGTTTCAATATGGCGCAGGGCCGCATCGTGGTCTCCGCGGAGGTAGGCGATTGTGCGCAGGGTGTTGTGCGTGGCGCGCAGGGTGGAGGCATCGCGGATGTCGAAGCGTTCGAGGCGTTCGCGCATGTCGGTCTCCACCCGCCGGGCGAGGTCGAGGAGGGCGTCGCGATCCTCCAGCCACTCTTCCAAGGGCATCTCCGCCGGGTAGGCGAGGCGGGGCAGGTCGTCCAGTCGCTCGATAACAATGCGTTCGTTGTCCTGCAGTTGCTCTGCCGCGGCAGTAGCGGAGATGCATACGAGGGCAAGAAACAGGCGTGGAAATCGACGTAACTTCATTGCCGCGGAGAACAACCGACCCCTCAGAGAAACTCAAGTAGTTCTTCGTCCGTGATCCACTCGGCGAAAGCGTGGAAGTAGAGCCAGCGGGGGTTTTTCGTGCCGCGCGCGTAGTAGATCCATGTGGTCTGGATGGGATTCGGGTAATACATCCACGGGTAGATACTGGTATTGGTCCAGAACCATCCGAGGGCATAGTCGATCAGCCAAATGCTCTCCGGGCTGTCCCCGGCGACACCGATGATGCCGTGGTCTTCATGGTAGATCCAGCCGCCTCCCGGAGGATCGTAAAAGGTGCCGAAGCCCTCGAGGTGGAAGAAGCGGTCGCCGAGCGGCGTGGCCTGCGTCCACGGTGGCACGGGCGCGTCGCGGCCCGTCGGCGGCGTGAGGTTGCTCGAGAGGATGCGCGGTGTGATGAACTTGATGTTGTCGCCGAAGACACCGAGTTTGTGACTCTCCGCAACGCCCGACGGCCCCATGAGTTTGAACCGCACCTCGCCTGTGGCGGTATTGCGGACGAGGAGGTCTTCCCGCTTGTCCGCATTGTAGTCGCCCGCCGCGACAATCTCAAGGTGCTCTCCGTCGATATCGAGGGTGATGAGCGGCGCCTTGGGCGCGGGACCGTCCATGAGCATCAGGTGGAGCGTACGGGTCTCGCGGTGCTGGAGGATGAGGTCGTTGCGCTGGTCTTCGTCGACGTCGAGCGCGGCGAGGACCTCGAAACGGGTTCCGAACGGTAGGACGGTGATGCCGGGAAGCGCGTCGGCGGGGGCATCGCTGTCGTTGTTCTCCCCTGCCGACGCGCGGGCGTCCGCAGGCACGACCGCTCCCGACATAATCCACGCGGTCACTTCCCCGGAGTAATGGTTTTTCCACAACAGGTCGTCGGCGCCGTTGCCCGTGAGATCCGCCGCCATGTGCGGCTTCCAGTCGGGGGACGGCATAGAGAAGGTCTCCGACGTGTAGTCAACGAGGCCCGTTCCGGTGAGGATGCGTATGTTGACCAGTTCGTAGACGCCCGGCGACCGCCGGAAGAGGAGGTCCCGTGTGCCGTCGCCGTCGAAGTCACCATCGAGAACGAATTCGCGCGCAATACCGTCGGCGAAAAGTATCCCTGACCACCGCAAATCGCGGTCGACCATGTGCCAGATGTCGTAGTCGTGCGTCGCCGGACGGTGCCACAAAAAGCTCAGGTGGCCGTCGCCCCGCATGTCGCCCGCCATGAGGACCTCCCAACCGCCGCTCAATTCGTCGACGCGGTGTGTCTGCGCTGCGGTGTCCCCGGCATGGAAATAACGGAAGTCGATGTGCCCTGTGCCGGGTGTGCGGGCGACGATGTCGGTGTGGTTGTTGCCGTCGAGATCGCCTGTGCCGAGAAAGGTTGACGTTTCAACGGTCAGTCCGGCGTCGCGCGGGACCCATTGCGGGCGCATCCCGAAGGCGCCTTCGGCGTCGAGAAAGTTGCCCTGGGCGTTGAGGGTGTAGACGCGGCCGGAGGCGTTGTCGCGCCACATCAGGTCGGTCGCCTCGTCGCCCGCGAAGTTCGGGCCGGGGACGACCGGGAAAATGTTGAGGAGCGTGGCGGCACGGTCGCCGCCGTGGTCGTTCGTGACGAAGACCTCGATCTCATAGGTGCCGACTTGGGCGGGCTGGTCCGGTGTGCCGGAGAACACGCCCGCCGCGATGCCCAGCCCCGTTGCTTCGAGGGGGAGGAGGGTGCGCGTGCCGTCGTCGCCCAGTCGGAAGACAAGGGTGAAGTAGTTGAGTTCGCCGGGCAGGACTGCGTCGTCGAGAGACGTGACGACGGGCGCGGGGGCAAGCTCGCGGCCGACGGTGACCGCGATCTCCGGAACGCTCAGGATGCGGGGAACCTGCTCTCCGTCCACGGACGGTCCGATGTGAAAGTCGATCACCTCCTCGGTTGTACCCACCTCGTTCGTCAGCGTGACGGCGACGGCATAGTCTCCGGTTTCGGCGGGGATTCCCGAGATCAGCCCGGTGTCCGCGTCAAACGCGAGACCGGCGGGGAGTCCCTCAAGTGTGACTTCTTCGGGCTCCTGCGCTGTCAGCAGGCGGTGATAGAAGGGGGCGCCCGCCGATCCGCGGACCTCCGGCGCGCTGGCAATAAACGGTGCCGAGGGCTCCGTGACAAACGCGAAGTCGTCGAGAAAGGTGCGGGTGCGCCAGTTGCGGCCGATTACGCGCATTTTGAGGCGGACAATGCTTGTGCCTTCCGGGGCGCGGATGCCGAAGAACGTGTCGCCGCCGCCGCTGGAGTCGAGCGTGGTCGATGTGAGCAGGTCCGTTGAGCCGTCTGAAAACTCCACGAGCACGCGCTTGTTTTCCGTGTTGTCCGGCAGTGCGCCGAGCCCCTGCCAGTATTGAAAATTTCCGGCGCTTAGGAGAACGAATCCGACGGCGGTCACATTGTCGCGCGGATCGATGAGAAGATCCGTCATGCCGCCGTTGCGCGAGAACGGAAGGGACACCGGCAGGGGACCGGGGCGTCCCCCGTCGCCATAAGTGGAGCGTGCTACGTGGGTGAAGTAGTTGTCGTTGACAGTCTGCAGGTTCTCGGAGGCGGGCGCTTCGCGCGAGGCGAGATCGCCCTCCATATAGTGTTGCGGGCCGCGCCGCAGGACGAGACGGCGCTCGCCTGCGTGGCCAAAGAGGCCGATGGTCTTGTCGAAGAGGATATCCTCGCCCGGAGCGCCGGGCGAAGGGTCATCGAGGGAGGGGTCGAGGCGGTTGATCACCGGGCCGCGCGCCGAGCGGTCGACTACGCCGCTGTCGTAGGCGAGCGAGCGCGCTGCTTCGATGGCGGCCTGTGCCTCGGCCTGCGAGTCGAAGCTTTGTCCGCGGACTTGTGCCTGAATGAATGCGCGCACTCCCGTGCGGTCGTAGTCGAGAATGGGATCGCCGTATACCGGATTATCAAAATCGATGACTCCGCCCCGTCCCTCGGCACGCGCCGTGTTGAAGATTTCAATGAATTCGTCGAAGGGGATACCGGTGACAGAGTCGCCGCCCTCTGTGGCGAAGATGTTGATGGGGTTGTTCCCCTCGGCGATGCCTCCGGTGGTCAGAAAGGTGGCGGACTCGCGCACTAAGTTGGAAGTGTCGGCGGACTGTCCGGCGAGCACCGCGGAGACGAGCAGGGCCGGAAGAAAGGCGGGTGTCAATCTTGAGAGCATGGCGGCGGAAGTGAATGTTGCGGGTGGACGGCGCTTCAGAACCGGACCGAGGCGGACATGCGCCAGTTGCGGGGTTCGGTGTGGACGTAGCCGTAGACTTTGTCGTCGTCGAGGAGGTTGTAGACGTTGACGCGCAGATCGATTTCGAGGTCACGCACGTTGATTGCGTAGCCGAAGGCGAGGTCGACCGAGGTGCGGTCGGGGATGATCTTGTAAGAGGGGTTATCGGCAAAACCGAAAGAGGCTTCGCGCCGGTCCGACCAGCGTACCCCGACGGCGATGTTGAATCCGTCGAGCGCGTTGTCGCGGAAGGTGTATTTGTTCCAGATGCGGAAGGAATATTTCGGTGTGTCGTTGTTGAGGCGCGAGTCGTCCCACGGGAGGCTCGTGCCGGTTTCCTCGTTGAAGGCGCGCGCCTTCACGCGCTCGAAGACAAACTCTCCGTCCTGTTTGCCCTCGTAGAGAAAGAAAACGGCGTCGCGGATGGAGTATCGGTTGTAGCTGAAACTGAGAATTGTTTCAAAATTCGGTACGAGACCGATGAGAAAGATCTGCGTATCGATTCCTTCCGAACGGTCCTCACGCAGGGCGCTGCTGCCGGGGGCGTCGCGCCCGGAGGCAATCCAATCGGGGTCGAAGGCGGTCGATCCGGGATTGTGGATACCGGAGGGCGGAAGGATGCGCTCGCCGGAGTCGGCCCGGGTGCCCGGATGGGGAGAGACGGCCACATTTTCACGGTTGATGCGGTAGATGGAGAAGGAGCCGGAGATCTTACCCTCCAGCCAATCTGCTTTAATCCCGAGTTCGTAGCTTTGGCCGCTCTGCGGATCGGCGACGAATCCCTCGGGAGTGCGCTGGCCGCCGGTCGTTTCGGGATCCAGCGCGCTCGCCGTGAGGGCGAAGACCGAGAGGGCGTCCGTCGCGGTGAGGGAAACGCCGAGGGAGTAATTCCACTGGGAGGTGGGATTCTGGCGCGTCTTGAAGGGTTTCTTGCGACCGATGAGGCTGAGGTCGCCGACGGCTTCGTTGGACTCCGCCGCGTTGTAACGCGTCTCGCGGAGGATTTGGAAGCGGTCGTAGCGGAGGCCGCCGACCGTGCGCAGGCGTTCGTTGAAGAAGGCGGACTGGTAGATGAGGTAGGCGCCGTGCGCCTCGCCGATAAAACTCTTCACGGGATCGGCTGTGAGCATAAACTCCTCGCCGGGAAAGAGGCTGAAGCGAATGGGCGCACGGTTGTGGATCGACTGGTAACGCGGACGCGAACCCTGCAACCCGGTGAAATCATTTGTCTCCAAAGAGGTGGGGTCGCGGGTGCGGTCCTTCAGGCTCCATGGAAGGATCGACTGCTCGAGGCGGTCGTAGGTATAGCCGCTCATGAAGGTGTGGTTGAGGCCGAACAATTCCGGTTTGTAGACCAGCTCGCCGCGCGCTTGGTTGCGCCAGCGCCGGCGTTCCGAGCGGCTCCAGTTGTATTGCAGGGCGTAGAACTCCTCCGCGCTCCACTCGTCGTAACGCTCGTGCGCGCGAACGTAGGCCCACGGATAGCGCGCGCGGTTGGTTTCGCCGGTGAGGGTCGGACTGAGCATGTCCGCAATGGGCCGGAGGTTCAGGCCGCTGTGCAACTGACGCACGCGCGTCCGGCTCCAATAGTAGCCGACATTCAGGGCGAGCTGATCGGTGAAGGCATGGGTCACCTGTGCGAGTGCCCCGAGATCCTCTTGGTTGTTGTAAGTGTCGGGCCCTGTGTAGCGGAACGACCGGTCCGGGTAGTCGAGGAACCCGAGGTTCACCGGATGGTGCGTGCCGTCAATGAAAGGGAGCGTCACCTGCGAGCGGAGATTCTGGCTGAGCGGGTTTTCCGGAAGCGTGCGCTCGGTTTCGTAATAATCAAATTCCAGTTGCACGCGGGTGCGGGTCCCGATTCTGTAGGTGATCACAGGTGCGATCCCGCGCCGGCGCTCGCGGAAGTGGTCAAACCAGTTTTCGCGGTCTTGGTACATCAAGGGGAGGCGGAAATAGAGATCCTCAGTGATCGGTCCCGTAACGTCCACCTGTGCGCGGTAGAAGGCGTGGCTTCCCACGCTGACACGTAGACTTGCGCCGTATTCATCGTAGGGCTGGCGCGTGACATAATTGACCACGCCGCCGAAGTTGCCGATGCCGTAAAGGAGCGCGTTGGGGCCGCGCACGACATCCACCTGTACGACATTGATCGTGTCGGAACTGCCCTCGCGCCGGAACCCGTTGCGAAGGACCGCCTGCGTGACAAACCCGCGCAGCCGGAACGACGTTCCGGTTGGCGACGGATTTTCCCCGGCCTGCTGGCTCATGAGGGTGCTCTGACCGGGTGCAAGGTTGGCGAAATCTTCCGCTACTTCAAGCCCCGCCGAATACTGCAGTGCCTCGCGCACCGTGAGCGCACCGGTGTCGCGGATGAAATCCTCCGTGATGATATCTATCGGTATCGGAAGATCCCGCACAAGCTGTGCGAGGCGCGTTCCGGACATAGACGTCGACGCAACATACCCGCGCTGGTCCCGCGCGTCCACGACGAGTGTGTCGAGGATGTGCACGCCTTCATCCGGCGGGTCGTCGGCTTGTCCGGCGAGGGGTGGCAGGACGGGAAGTGCGGCGGCGAAGACAAGGAAGAGTTGCTTGATGAGGGGTCGAGGCATTGTTGGGTATGTTCTGCGTTTGCGTTCACTGCGCGAGTTCCGCCTTGACGCGGAGGAAAACCGGGGCGCCGGCTTCCACGGCGAAGGAAGCCTCGCGCCACTGGATTTCGCCGGACTCGGAAAGGACGTTGTCGGTGAGCGGTTCGGCGGGGTACCAGCCGGCGGTATCGAGGTCCGCCGACTGTTCGATGGATAGAACAACCTCTTGCGCCGCGGTGTTGAGGCGGTAGCGGAGTGTTACATGACCCGGAACGGCACCGTCGCGCACGGTGCGGGGAAGGTCGGCCGCCGTGCTTTCGAAGGGCGGAATTCCCATCGCATAGGCTTCGAGGTTTGTGAGGGAGAGCGGGCCGTGCCGGTCGTTCGGTCCCGTCTGCGCGGAAGGCACGCCTGCGGCGGTCAACCAGGTTTGCATGGGACTGGCGGGAACATCGCCGCCCCCGGCCACGGCGACAGCGAGGTCGTCGATGGAGAAGTGGCAGCGGAAGTTGTTGCCCAATGCCCAGGTCTCCAGATCGATAAGGTAGTAGCCTTCGCCCGGACTTTCGAAACCGAAGAACGTATTGTAGCCGACGCCGCCGGGCTGCCGCGTTGTTCCCGTGGAAATGAGCGTAACGATATCCGTGCCTTTGCTGAAGCGGGCTGCGGCGCGGACATTGGGCTTGTCGGGGTAGGCTTTTGTTTCGCGGTGGCTTTGGAAGTAGTCGCGGTTAACGAATACGAATCCCGCCAACTCCACTTTGTCCGCCGGGTCGAAAACGAGTTTCAGGTGGGTACTCGCCGCAAGGGCGAATTCCGGCGACGACGGAAGTGCCGTGCCCAGGTCGTGGCCCGGGTGGTAGAAGTCGGGCGGGCCCTCGTTGGGTCTCGAAATGGTTGCACTGTTGGGGTCTCCGCCCTCGGGTGGATAACGGGGCAGTAAACCGGTCGGCACGAGAAAGTTCGGTGGCAGGAGGGTATCCCGTCCGGCAAACCCTTCAACGCCCATGTCGCGGACGATGGGTACGACTTCGATTTCGGACAAACCGAGATCGAGGCGCAGGCCTTTGATGGCACCGACCTGTTCCGCGCCTTCTTCTTCCGGTGTCAGCGGACGACCGGATAGCAGCGTGGCCTTGTCGAAGGCGAAATCGAAGACTCCGCCGCGTCCCTCGGCGTATGCTTGCCCGATGCGGGTGTTGAATGTCTCCACCGGTATGGAGGCGATCGTCGGCGGCTCCTCGGCGGGATCGTGGGGGCTGAGATCACCGCCGGTTTGATCGTCCGCTTGTCCGGTGGCGGCGATATTCCCGCCCAGCTCCGCGGAACGTTCGAGGCGGAGCACGCGGAAGTCTGCCGGGAAAGATCCGTCGTCAAAGGTGAGGGCGGCGTCGGCGCTGCGTTCGGTGCCGAGGTCGTTCGTCACCTCAACG
The DNA here is from genome assembly GCA_020831525.1 of Opitutales bacterium. Classification (GTDB taxonomy): domain Bacteria; phylum Verrucomicrobiota; class Verrucomicrobiia; order Opitutales; family Oceanipulchritudinaceae; genus SLLG01. The sequence continues at coordinate 6,734 of JAFIGH010000033.1, read as the reverse complement.
TAGTAGGTTCCGGCGTCGGCTTCGGTCACACCGGGTAGAATGAGGGTGGCGTCCGTCGCACCGGGGAGCGGGGAATCATTGAAGAACCACTGGTAGGTGAGATCGATCAGGCTGAAAACCTGCACGGAAATCCGCACGGTGTCCCCTTCCATAAATGAAGTGTCGCGCGGCTGCCGCGTGATCTCCGGCGGCTCCGGGGTCTGGGTCTCGCGGATGCGCACATTGGGCGTGGTCGTCGTGCCCGTGGCATTGCTCACGAGGACCCTGAGCAACGCGCCGGTCCGCTCCGGCGATTGCGCCGCGAGGCGTACCGGGTTGTTTGCCGCCGTGGAGGTCCACACCTGGAAGACGAGGGGATCGACGGTTCCGCCGAGGTCGGCGGGAATGGTGATTGTGTTGTTTGCCACCCATTGGTATCCGGTTACCGGATTGCCGGGCTCATCCCATACCAAGGGCGAAAGTTCCAGTATTTCACCGATCTCGCCCTCGGGCGAGGCGGGCGGAAGAAGCACGACGGGCGGTCGCGGCGTCCCGTCGTGGGGCGGCGGCACGACTTCCTCCCACTCATCCGCGAAGACAAGGTTGTCGAGGGCCATGGGCATGTTGCGGCCTGAAATATTGAAGCGGTCGAGTTCGCTTAGGATAACTCCCGGCTCATCGAAGGGCACCGAGAGGTCGGGCGATTCCGCGTCCACCGCCGCCGGATTCACCCATACATGCATTCCGGTCAACGCGCCCTCGCTGTCGACGTCGTAGCGGGTGACGAGAAGCAGCGTTTCGCCGAGGACCAGCTTCTCGTTCGGGTGCGGGCCGCCGGAGCCGGTTGTTTCCAGCGTGCCGGTGCGGTTGTCGCCGGTGGCCGGGATTTTCAGTCCGGCGTAGGCGTCCCAAGGTCCGCCCGTTCCCGCCGCGAAACCGAAAAACATCTCGTAGTCTTCAAGCCCGAAAATGCCTGACGGGCGCTCGTCCATCCGCAGCAGGAAGCGGACATACACCGACCCGGGCGATCCGGCCCCGCCGAGGCTCAACCAGTTGCTCATCCGCCCGTTTCCGTCGAGGCCGGCGCGGGTGCGAAGGTATTGGGTGCCTCCGGTGAGGATCCCGTCGTCCTCTCCGATCCAGTAGAGACCGCCGGGCGCGATCAACACGCCGTCCTGCGGCAGTGGCGCACCTGCCGCATAGGTCCAGTCGCCTTGTCCGTCGGCAGGACCGAGATGGAGGTTTTGAAAGTCGTGAACTCGGGGGGCGGCCTGAAGGCCCGTCGAGAGCAGGACGGCAAGGAGCGGCAGCATCCAAGGGGCGCGTGAGCGCCGGAGGGAGGGCGATTTCATTGGCAGGGGTTTTCGGGGATTGAGGGTTTGAGGGTTGCGGAACACGCACGATCACGGCCCCCGAAGGGCACGCGGCGCACTGCGTTCCGGAAAGAAACCCCAAGGCGTCTCAAGATGTAAAATACCGTTTTTGTTCGGAGTTGAATACACCTTATCACGCCGTGATTGAGCAAAATTCCGACAGATCGGCTGCCTCGATACGAATGGACGGCGATTCCCGTGGTTTGAGTTCGCTATTGTGCGCAAGGTTCGATTTGCTCGGAGCATGTTCAAAAAGTTTCTCTTATCGGTTGTCGGCCTTATCGTTGTTCTCGCCGTTGTCCTCGCCGTCTTCGGCGGCGGGTGGCTGAACACAGCCGTCAAGCGCGCGGTGGAGACGATTGGGCCTGAAGTGACCGGCACGACCGTGGAGCTGGAGACTGTCGGTCTCTCGATATTTGCTGGCTCGGGCGCGCTCAATGGCCTCCGCGTGGGCAATCCGGAGGGCTTTTCTGAGGACTACATTATCTCCGTGGATTCCATCGACATACGTATCTCGCCGCGGTCATTGCTTACGGATACGATTATCATCGAGAGACTCTACATCGATGCGCCCAATATTCTCATCGAACAGACGCGCGCGGGGAACAACCTGCGGCGGCTGATGGCCAATATCGAGGCCTACTCGCCCCCCGCCGAGGATGTGGAGGAAGGGCAGGGCGCCGCGCGCGAAGTCATCGTCCGTGAGTTGGTCATTGAAGGCGGTCAGTTGCGCGGTGCGGCGTTGGGTCAGACGATCAATGCATCGCTGCCGCGGATCCAACTGGAAGATATCGGGACGGGCGAGGGCGGGATCCCGGTGAAGGACGTAATCGAGTTGGTCCTCGGCGAAATCCTGCGCAACTCCGGCTCCGTCCTTGGTGACATGGGCGGCAACCTCCGTGACCTCGGGCGCGACTTGAGCGAGCGCGGAACCGAAGCCATCGAAGAGGCCGCCGGCGGCGCGGGCGAACGGCTCCGTGGGATTCTCGACCGGTGACGGTTAACCGCTAACGCACGGAGACGACGCTCTTTGCGGCATGGTGCCATTGTCCTCCCGTCACCCGTCGCTCCTTCGGTCCGCTTCGTCCGTAACAATTGCGGTGGAAGCCGGCGGAAATCATCCCTGCCCTCGTGCTGCAAGGGGAGTAAAATCTTCCATGCCTTGACAATGATAGCATTGATTTTCAAGGAGAGATGGCCTTAGGGTCGGGGGCAATGGATATGGGAAGGTGCTTTTTCGTGGGGCTGGTGCTGTTGGCGCTTTCGCGGTCGGCGGGGGCGGAGGGCGCATGGCCGGGGCTGACTTATGAACTCGACGGGCAGGAGTGGAGTGTGCACGACTTCGACGCCTCGAGGCCTGTAAACGAGGTGGACGGGGAGTCGAAGCGGTTGCCGCGGGGCGGTGTGTTTCGACTCGGTGAGTCGTCGGACGAACTGTTGGCGAAGGCGTTCCTGCCGCCGCGGATGGCGTTCAGTCTGGGTCCGCGCGGGCGGCCGGCGGACGAGGAGGACGCGGCGCGGGCTACGGTGAGCGGCTGGTCGCGGATCGATGTGGCGTGGGTGGATGAACTCGCGGCAGGCGAGGAAGCGGAGGGGGGGATTGTCGCTTTGGCGGGCCTGTACGCGGAGGGGTCGGCGGTGCTGAAGGTGGTCCCGTTGCGGAGAGATCCGGATGGAGAGCGCGCGGGGGTGCCGTTGCATTCGATGTCCGCTCCGGCGCAGCCGTTCGGTCGTGGTATGCCGGTGATTTGGTTCTACCGCAAGGGCGAAGGTTTTGTGGACGCGAGCCCGCGGCACGGGGAGGCCGCTCCCCTCCTCCGGGCGCTGCTGCGTAACGATTCCGAGGAGGTGACGGTGCTGCTTGCCGCCGGGGCGGACCCCAACGCGGGCGGGCCGGACGGTTGGTCGCCGGTGCACGCGGCCGCCACGTTTTCCAACGAGGCGGCCATGACGTTGCTGCGCAGTGAGTCTGCGAATCCACGCGCGACGGACAGCGAACGCTTTACGCCGCTGCATTACGCGGCCTCCCGCGGCAACGTGGAAGCGGCGCGGATCCTACTGGACCGGCGGGCGCGGGTGAACGCGAGCAGCCGCACGAATTCGATTCCGCTGTTTATCGCGGTGGGTAGTTCTCCGCCCGAGTTAGTGGAGCTTTTGATGGAGAACGGTGCCCGCACCACCGGAAGCGGACGATTGGCGCGGAATTGTCCGACGTTGGCGATGATCAACGAGTTGCGGGACGACCTCGCCGATTTGTTCATCGAGCACGGACAGCGCTTCCGCTTTGTGCGGGAGAACGCCGATTGGGTGTTTGCCTCACGCCTTCGGAACGACCGGTTGGGGATCGTGCGCTACTTTGTGGAGCGGACGGGCCAAAGCGTGTCGGAACCGGTCGCGGGCGAATATCCGGTTGTCATTGCCGCTGAGAACGGATCCGTGGAACTGGTGGAGTATCTGGTGGCGCAAGGTGCCTCGCTGGAAGCGGATCTCGCTGGCGGCTTCACGCTCATGCACATTGCGGCGGCCTCGAATCCGCCGCTTGTCGGATGGCTTGCGGAACAGGGAATCGAACCGGAGGCGCGCGCGGATAACGGGGCGACGCCGATGGCGTCGGCATTGGCGGCGGGAAATGTCAACGGGGTTCTCGCATTGTTGAAGGCTGGAGCGGATCCGAATTCAACCGACCATCAAGGGGAGCACATTCTGTGGCTGGCGACCCGCCTTGCGCAACGCGAAGCGGTGAAGACACTCGTGGCGGCGGGGGCCGAGTGCGAGTTCACGGAGGAGACGGCGCTGGATTTGATGGAAGATGCCTTCCGTTATGACATCCCCGAGGTGTTTGAGATCACGTTGGCGCAATGCCTTGCTCCTGATTTCGAGTTTTCCGGCGGTTTTCCGGGCTGGGGGGTGGCCGAGCATCATGGGGCGGCGCGGATTATGGAAGTGATGGTGGAGCGGGGTCTCCCCGGCGAAGCGCGGCGGAGCCTTCGCCTGGCCGCGCCGTCTGATTTGGATGCGCCGCTGCGCCCTTTGGCGACGCCGATGGTTGCCTATCCATACGAGTTGCAGCGTCGCTACGGCGGGCGCACGGTTATCTTGGACCTCGTCATTGACGGTGAGGGGAGGATACGGTTTCCAGTCGTTGCGGAGGGTGGAGGCATTCCGGAACTTGAGGACAAGATCCTCGACTATTTGCGTTTCTGGCGCTTCGAACCTCCTGGCTTACCCGAAGGTGTTCCGGGAGTGCGCGCGCGGTTGCCGATTCGGTTTGAAGCTGACGTCACGGTTTTCGAGACGGCCGAACTCAGCTCGCCCCCGCGTCCTGTGCATCAACCGGCACCGATGTATCCTCCCTCAATGTTGCGCATCGGGCTGGCGGGCACTGTCGAGACACGTTTCATTGTCGGGCCGGATGGGCTTGTGAGGGAAGAGGACATTCAGATCATTTCCACGCCGCATCCTGACTTCGCGAATGCTGTAAGGGAAGCCGTGGCCAATTGGGAGTTCGAGGCGGGATTGAAGGATGACGGTCAACCGGCGGCAGCGCGGATAGGGATCCGATTTCCTTTTAATGTGCGATCTGTCGACAGACGGTGAAGGTCAACAGCGCCTCTGCTACCCGCCGAGGCCGGGGGCGAACTTGACGAGGCGGCCTTCGAGGCGGCCGTTGTAGAGGGTCCATTCGGCTTCGGGGCGGTCGTCGAGGAGGCCCGCGCCTTCGAGGTTGGCGGTGAAGACGGCGGCGGTGCCGCCGGCGCAGCGGGTGCGGACAAAGTTTGCGAGGTCACGGTGGAGGGCGATGGCTTCGCCGTGGTCGCCGAGGCGGTGTCCGTAGGGCGGGTTGGTGACGACGAAGGCACCTTCGGCGCGGCCCGGCCATGAGCGGAAGTCGGCTCCGGTGATTTCGAGCGGGGCGTCGGGGAAGTGCTGGCGGCGGATGGACTCGGCGACGGCGCGGGTGGGGCCGTCGTTTTCAAGGCCGGTGAGGCGGAAGCCGGCGGGCGGATCGTGCCGGTCTGCGGCGAGAGCGTCGCGCTCGGCGGCATGGAGGCCGGGATCGTAGTCGAAGAGCGATTCGAAGGTGAAGCGGCGCTCTAGATTTGGGGCTATGCCGGCGGCGATCATCCAGCCTTCAAAGAGGAAGGTGCCGGAGCCGCAGAGCGGGTCGAGGAGGGGGACGGTGCCGTTCCATCCGGCGAGGCGGAGGATGCCGGCGGCGAGGTCTTCCTTGAGGGGGGCGAGTCCGTGGGCGGCGCGGTAGCCGCGTTTGAAGAGGGGCGTGCCGGAGGTATCGAGACAGAGGGTGACACGTTTGCCGTCGAGGTGGGCGACGACGTGGATGTCGGGGTCGCGCTTGTCGATGGAGGGGCGTGTGCCGCCGGTGAGTTTGCGGAAGGTGTCGACGATGCCGTCTTTGATGCGGTGGGTGACGTATTGGGTGTTGGTGAGGGCGTCGGAGCCTCCGTTGACGTCGATGCGGACAGTACGGTCGACTGGGAAGAGCTTGTGCCAGTTGGTCTTGCGCGACTGGTAGTAGAGCATGTCGTAGTTGCGCGCATTGAAGGTGCGGATGGGCAGGAGCACGGCGAGGGCGGAGCGCAGGCCCATATTGGCGCGGTAAACGCCCGCCTTGTCGGAGCGGAAGAAGACGGCGCGGCGACCGGTGCGCTCGACGGTGATGCCGAGGGCGCGGAGTTCGTCGGCGACAACGCGCTCGAGGCCGGCGCGGCAGGTGACGAGGCCTTCGAGGTCATGGGCGTCGGCGGTGGACGGAGGTAGCGGTTTGTTCATGCGGGAGCGATGGAATTCGCGGGCGGAGCGGCGGAAAAGGGCTGTTCAGGTAGCGGAGCGGTTTTCGACGCGGTCGAGAACGGCGTCCATGTCGGGGACGAGATTGTGGCGGCGCGCCTTTTCGAGGGGCAGCCATGCGTAGTTGATGTGCTCGCGGCGGTTGAGGCGGATCTTCGGGCGGTCGGCGAGTCGTGCAGTGTAGAGGTGGTAGATGAAGTCGAATTCCGGGAAACGCACGGCGAGGGTCTCGCGGAAGGTGAAGGCGTCTTCGGGCAAATCGATGCCGGTCTCCTCGCGCACTTCGCGGCGGACGGCGGCGGCGCGCTCCTCGCCGGGGTCGACCTTGCCGGTGGGGCATCCCCATGTGCTTGGGTGGAGCGCCTCGGGCGCGCGGTGGAGGAAGAGGTAGTCGTCGCCCTCGCTGATGAGGCATGAGACTGCTTCGAAGGCAGGCTCGAAGTCCGGCGGTGGATTCACGAAAAGCATGGGGCGGCAGGCTAGCAGAGGGCGGAAGTCCATGCCAAGAGCGCACTTGCCGCCCCAATCGTTAGCGACGGTCTTGGGCAGGGATCGGCCGACGGTTTTGCGGCG
>JAFIGH010000139.1 GCA_020831525.1 Opitutales bacterium | reverse complement strand
TTTTATCGCAAGAGCCTGTCCCCCAAGGCCTTGCGGCCTCTGGGACAGGCTCTACGTAGGATGGAAGGGAGGAACGTTTTGGCGGCCCCATCAAAGACGGGAAGGGTGATCCGCTCGCCATCTCCTGTTGATGGGCTCCGCGCAGGAACTGCAAGCGCCCCATCTTGCCCGAACGGTAAAGATCCTGCACGTAGAGAAATTCACGCGAGTAGACGACCGTCTCCATCATCATGCACTTGCGCCCGCTTTCCTGTTGCGCGCGCACGATGGCCTTGAGGGCTTCCAGATTCGTTGCCATGGGCACGGTGCAGGCGGCGTGTTTGCCCGCCCGCAGGGCCTCAATGGATTGCGAGGCGTGCAGGGGAATGGGCATATTGATGTGGATCGCATCGATCTCATCATCCTCAAGCATCTCCGCATAGCGGTTGAAGCGCTTTGGAATGCCAAAGGGCTTCACCAATCTTGTTGCGGGTGCGGGAGTCCTTGTCGCGCCGGCAAATGCCCACCATCGCCGCATCCGGGTGGTTTTGATAAATGGGAATGAATTCAGCTCCAATGCCGAGGCCAACGATTCCGATACGCACTTTGCTCATAGCAGTCGTTTCTTGTGGGTTGAGGGGGGAGGTTTTAGGAAGCTTGCCGGTTACAACAGGTTCAACGAATCCAAATATACTGCATGGAGGTTGCAATATTCAGAGAGATCTCGTCGATCATTTCACTTGCATTTGAAATTCACAGATAACAAACAACGTTAATAATTGTTGACAAACCGGGAAAACCGCAGGGCGGGGGCCATGTGCAAAAAGGGAAGGTAATAAACGACGTTTATAGTTGGACAGCGGGGATTTCCCGTCCGCTGGAGTAGGCGCCTCCTTGCGGCGGGGGTGATGCTTCGAGGTAGCGACCTACCTCTGCGAAGGCGGCGTGACGATCCGTGCCGCGCCCGTGGCGGGCGACAGCAGCGGGTTGCGCTTACGCCGCGAATCCGCCGATGAACTGGCGGGCGGTTCCATGCCCGGCTTTCTCGTTATCCGCCTGCCTTCCGCTCGATGACGGTTCTCCGGAGCCCGTTTTCAGCACAAAAACAAATGCCAGCCATTTATATTCTGTTGCGCTCAATAATTAAATGAATAATGGGAGATTTAAAAATTGATTCAGTAGTGCGCATTTTATGCCATTGCTATATGCAATGTACGGCATTTAATCATTCTTTGATTTTCTGCGGAATGGAATGGCCCTTTTGGGGTAGGCATGCGTGTTTTTCGGCGCCTTCCGGTTTTCCCGGTGTCTTACCATCGTTTTGACCGGTCGTCTTGTGGAGCGGTCGGTGTGTGCACCGGCGCGGCGTATGGCCTGGGACGGGGGCGTGTGCAGCGGATGTCAGTCAAGTTCGAGGCCCTCGATGGCAGCGCAGAGCCGGTCGCGGTTGGCGGCGGAGGTACGCACGAGGGGAAGCCGGACTTCGGGGCTGTCGAGCACGTCCGCGAGGTGCATGACTTCCTTGATGGTGACCGGATTGCCGTCGAGGAAGACGGCTTCGGTGAGGAGGTTGTGGTATTGGCGCTGCATGGCCTCCGCGCCCTTGAAGTCGCCGGCGAGGGCGGCGCGGGTGAGGCGCACGATGACGCCGGGGGCCACGTTGCTCGCGACGGAGACGACGCCGACGGCCCCGCAGGCGATGAAGGGCAGGGTGAGGCCGTCGTCGCCACAGAGGATGGAAAGGCTTTCACTGCAGGCGGCGCGCAGATCACTGACGCGCGTGACCGTGCCGCCGGCTTCCTTGATGGTGCGCACGTGGGGAAAGGCGTCGGCGAGGCGGCGCACGGTCTCGACGCCGATTTCGATGCCGCAGCGGCCCGGGATGGAGTAAAGGACGAGGGGCTTTTCGGTGGCGCGGGCGACCTCGGAAAAGTGCGCGAAGAGGCCCTCTTGGCTGGGCTTGTTGTAGTAGGGTGCGACTTGCAGGAAAGCGTCCGCGCCGACGCGGTCAGCCTCGCGGGTGAGTTCGAGGGCCTCGCGCGTGGCGTTGGCTCCGGTGCCGGCGATGACGGGCACACGGCCGCGCGCGGCAGAGACGACGGCCTCGATGACGGCGATGTGCTCGGATGAGTTGAGGGTGGGGGACTCTCCGGTGGTCCCCGCAGGAACGAGGCCGGACACTCCGGCAGCGATCTGGCGCTCGACGAGGGTCGCCAGCGTGTCGAAATCCACCTTCCCGTCGCGGAAGGGGGTGACAAGTGCGGTAAAGACTCCGTGAAATTCAATGCTCATGGCGGTATTCGCAGGGTGTTGTGCCTGAATGGATTTGCCACGGTAGGTTCGGCGGGCAGCATTTCAACGGCGAAATGTATCTTTGCCCGCAATGAGCCATGAGTATGTCCGAAGACACCCAAGTTTTTAATAACCTCCTGATGCTTGCCGTCGAGAACGGGGCGAGCGACATCCACGTAAAGTCGAATAAACCGGCCTACCTCCGGTTGCACGGGCATTTGGAGCCCGTCGACATGGACCCGCTGGCGGTGCCGCAAATCCTGCGCTTCATCGAGAGCATCTGCCCCGGCCAGTTTTTCGACCGGTGGGAGGAGGAGAACCAGATCGACTTCAGCTACAAGCTGGAGGACGTCGGGCGCTTCCGCGTGAACGCCTTTTACCAGCGCGGTACGCCGAGCATCGTGTTCCGGCACGTGAAAGACAAGCCGCCCTCATTCGAAGATTTGCAGCACGATCCAGAGGTGTTCCGCGAAATGGCCGGGCACAAAGACGGCATTCTCCTCATCTGCGGGGCGACGGGATCGGGCAAAAGCTCGACGCTCGCGGCGATGCTGAATTTCATCAATCACAACTACGACCGGCACGTTGTCACGCTGGAGGACCCTATCGAGTTCACTTTCTCGGATGTGAAGTGTGTCTTCAACCAACGTGAGATCGGTATCGACACGCCCAGCTTCGCGGCAGGCATGCGGTCGGTTCTCCGGCAGGATCCGGATGTCATTCTCATCGGGGAGATGCGCGACAAGGAGACGTTCAACACCGCGCTCTCCGCCGCCGAGACGGGTCACTACGTTTTCAGCACGCTGCACTCGTCGAACGCGCAGCAGGCCGTGCAGCGGATTTTTGAGTTTTACCCGCCGGACGAGCACGCCGGGTTGCGACGCCAGGTGGCCAGCGCTCTGCGCGCGACGGTCACACAGAAGCTTGTGCCCGCTCTCGAGGGGCTCGGACGTGTGCCTGTGGTGGAAGTGTTTGTCGTCGAGGGTCTCGCGCGAAGTGCGATCACGGAGGGCGCGTTCGAGAAGATCCCGTCTGTTATTGAGGCAGGGACGGACATGGGCTCGAAGTCCTTCAACGCCGACCTCTACCGCCTCATCCGCGAGGGTAAGATCACCAAGCAGACGGGGCTGGCCTTTTCGCCGAACCCGAAGGCGCTGGAGATGAACCTTAAGGGAATCTTTCTCTCCACAGGCGGCATCGTTAGCTGAAGCGCGGTCCGGACGGCGGAATACAGCTGATGAATGCCGGAGGGCGGTCTGGTTCCGGGAGGCGTCATGCCTTTTCATTCCGTGCCTCGTAGCCGAAGCCGCGCAGCGCTTCGGCGACAATGCGGTCGACCGGTTGCTCCGCGTCGACAGTGAGGGCTTCGGGGCCCGGCGGTTCGAGGGTGTCCAGTTGGGAATGCAGCAGGGCGGGAGGCATGAAGTGACCGGAACGTGCTTCCATACGGGCGGCAAGCGTCGCCGGATCAACGCGGAGGAAGAGAAAGGCGCATCCTTCGAGCCTGCGCGTGAGGCGGTCGCGGTAGGCGGCCCTGAGGGCGCTGCACGCGAGGACGGAAGGCGGGCCGCCGGGTGGCGATCTGTCACTCAGCCAGGCGTTGAGGCGGTCGAGCCACGGCGCGCGGTCGGCGTCGTCGAGCGGCGTGCCGATGCGCATTTTGCGTATGTTTTCCGGTGAATGGAATTCGTCGCCGTCGGCGAAGGTTCCGCCGAGGGCTCGGGCGAGGGCAGCACCGACGGTCGACTTGCCGCAGCCGGACACGCCCATGACGATGATATGGCGCGGACGGTCGGGAAGTGTGTTCACGGATGGGCGGGTCCTTTCCGCCGGGGTGTTTACGCAGCCGGTGCGCCGCGGCCTTTGAAGGTCAGCTCGGCAATGCCGGATTTGTCGAGTTCGCCCAGTCCTAGTGCGATCATTTTCTCATACTGCGCCTTGGTCGCGGCGTTGAGCGGGAGGTCAAGCCGTTGGGAGCGCGCAAGGGCGTGTGCGATGCCGCTGTCTTTGGCGGCATGGGCGGCGGAGAAGTAGCAGGCGTGGTCGCGTTTTTGCATGTCTTCGCCGTCGGTTTCGAGCACACGGCTGTTCGCTCCGGTCTGGGCAAAGACTTCGCGCAGGAGCTTGAGGTCTATGCCGAAGGCGTCGCCAAGGGCGAGCCCTTCCGCAAGTGCCGCGGTGTTGATGTTCATGACCATGTTGACGAGCGCCTTTACAGTCGCGGCGGAACCCGCCGGGCCGATGTAGCGCATGGACGCGCTGAGGTCGCGCAGGACCGGTTCCGCCCGCCGGAAGACTTTTCTGTCGCCCCCGGCCATGAGGTAGAGTGTGCCCTCGCGGGCCTGGGGTATGCTCGACGCCATGGCAGCCTCGAGGCTGAAGGCACCCGCAGCACGACAGAGCGACTCTACTTCGATGTGGATCTTAGGTGAGACGGTGGCGCAGTTGACAAAGATTTTACGCGCTGTCTTTCCTGAGAGAAGTGTGTCCTTGCCTGTTTTGAAGAGTGACCGCATAGCGCGGTCGTCCGAGACGACGGTGAAAATTATGTCGGCGCCTTCAGTGACATCGGCGAGGCGCGCCGGTGCGGCGGCGCCGAGTTCGGCGGCGAGAGACTCCGCCGCCGGGCGGTGGCGGTCGTGGACGGAGACGATTGGGTAGCCGAGGTCGTGGAGTCGGCGGGCCATGTTGGCACCCATCCGCCCCACGCCAACGAAGGCGATCTTTTTCTTTTTTTTCATGGTCGTGTCAGCGTAGTGGATCTGTGAATTCGAAACAGTGCCGTCACTTCGCGAAGAGCGGATTGTTCTCCAGTTCTGCAGCGACGGTCGTGAGCGGACCGTGCCCGGGGCAGAGGACAGTGTTCTCCGGGAGGCCGAGAATCTTTTCGCGCGTCGCGGCAATGGCGGAATTCCATGCGGAGGGCGCGCCGCCCATAGAGCCGGCGAAGAGCGCGTCGCCCACGATAGCGACGGGGCGTTCGAGCCCTTCGATGACGAAGGTCGCGCCGCCGGGGGAGTGCCCCGCGGTGAGGCGTGCCGCGATCTTGAGCCCGTCGGCCTCGAAGACGGCGCCCTCCTCGAACGGATCGGCGCCGGTAACCGTCTCCCTGCGGTGAATTGCGATGGGCGCATCCGGAAATGCGTTCCGCAGCCCTTGCAGGTCGGCCACATGATCCGGATGTGAATGAGTGAGCAGAATTTGCCGAACAGTGAGATTTCTTTCCCGCACGGTGTCGAGGAGCGGCCGCGCGTCGGCACCGGAATCAAATACGACTGCGGCTCTTGTCCGCGGATTCCACACGACGTAGGCGTTGACCGTCATGTCGTCAAAGGTGGTGTTGCATTGGCGCAGCCCGTCCACAGAGACAGGATCGGGCTTCCATGCGCGCTTGCCGCATGTAACCAGCGCGTCCGCGCCGAGGCTGAGGACGGGGGCGACGGCACGCGCGGTGGTCTCATCGAACTTGCCGTCGAGGGCGTGCTTCCATTTTTCTTCGGAAATATCCGCCCGGCTGCACACTTGCTGGTCGGTGAGGCCGAGGCCGCGCTGCGCTTTGCCGAGAATATCTTCGTAATAGTCTTCCAAAGGAATGCTCATGATCGTGTAGGTATGCACGGAACCGCCGTACGGGCAAGGAGTAAGCGGATTATCGCGGCAAGGCTTAGGTTTTGGACGGTTACCGCGCCGTGCGGCAGCGCACGGTTGTGCCGCGGATCAACTCTCCGCCGCGTCGGTGTCTGCCGATGCAGGATTGCGGATCTCGGCCGGTAAGCGCTATTCGATACGGAGCAGAGTCTGCTCTATCGCCGGTGCCGTCGAAGCGGATGCTGGGAGAGGAGGGTGGGCCCGAAGTGGCGAAGGTCATTCTTGTTGTTCACGCCGCGGACGAACGCTGTGTAAAGAATGGATACACTCTGTTACGCGAGGCGAGAGGCGAGATCATTTGCGCACTGGCCGCGCTTGCACCTGTCGCTCCGTTGGTAGAGGCAACCGGGGGCTGAGCCGCGCGGCAGTCAATCTTCGACGTTCACAGTTTCGACCTGACCGGAGGCGAGGCTGCGCCGCGCCGCGTCGGTAATGAGGAAGGTGCGGTGGGCGTCTTCGAGAGTGGCGTTGGGCGGGTCACGGTCGGACGGGACGGATGCCACGAAGGCGTGGAGCGATTCATACCATCCTTGGTCGCGCAGGAAGTTGGGCAACACCGAGGTGGAGGGACCGCCGCTGTCTTCCGCGACTTCATGTTCCTTGTGCAGGGTCCACAGTGTGCGGCGGACATCGAGCATGCCCGCAAGGCCGCGATTGCCAATCCGCTCAACCCACGGCTCGTCGACTTTGCGTGAGGCGCGGCCCGGAAAGGTGAGACTCGGAATCGTGGTCGGGCCGTAACCAAACGCCTTCAGTTCTACAAAGTCATCGACCACGACGCTTCCTCGCTCCGTCACGGCTTCCAGCCGCTCCTTGGGAAAATCCATAGTGGCATGACCGCTTATCAAGACCGTCGCGACCGTTCCGCCCTCAAAACGGATGACAATGGAGTAGTCGTCGTCGCGCGCGGCCGCCGCGTACACCGTCAACGCGCGGCGGCGTGTGAACCATGCGGCGAGGTCGAAAAGGTGGCAGGCATCGTGTTCTAGGAGCGCTCCGCTCGGAAGATGCCTGGCCCATCGCCAGCCGTCGTCACTCATGCGCAGCAATAGATTGCGGGGGCCGCCGTCCGCCCGAAGGGTGCGCGCCGCCGCCGCGTAGGCCGGAGCAAACCGTTTGTTGAAACCGATCGCGACACGCGAACCGCAGCGGTCGCGCGCTTCTATGAGGGAACGGTAGTCGGATTCGGACACTCCGCCCGGTTTCTCCAAATACACGTGCTTGCCTGCCTCGACCGCAGCCCTCGCGATATCCGCCTGGAAATCGTCCGGAACCGCCACGACCACGGCCTCAATGGATTCGTCGGCGAATACCTCAGTGGAGCAGCACATCGCTTCCTCCGCGCCGAACGCCTCGGCGGCGGCCTGCGCGGTCTTTGGATTGATGTCGCAAACGGCGTGCAGGACCGCCTCAGGCATAGAGACGAGGTTCGGCAGATGTTGGCGCCGGGCGAAATTGCCGCAGCCGATAACGGCCATCCGAACCGCTGTTGTCCGTGTGTCGGTCGGGGTGGATCTTTCTTTGCCTTCTTCTTTGGGCAGTTCGTTGGGTTGGGCGCCGGGTGAATTCATGAAAACTGGAAACCAATGAGTTTCTGTATCCTGACACACCCGTTTGTCGGTGTCCTTACTAAAATGCGTCGATTCTCCTACAATTCTCGGGTGACATTGCCGCTTTGTTCGCCCGAAGTGTTCATCTTTGCCCGTCTCACCGCACCTGAGCTGTCGACCATGAGCAAAGTTATTCTCCGCCGCGGTGCCAAAAAGCGACGTTTCGGGTGGTTTTGGTGCTGTTTTGCGCCACGTCTGTGCCCTCATCCACCTTCTGTGAAAAAGCATTCCGCTCTTACCGTAGTGGCACGCGTGATGCTAAGTGTGAAGGCCATAGCAGACAGAAATGTCTCCTTATGGTTTGGTTATAATGGGGCAATATCCATGAACTCCGTCAATCGGAGTTATGCCTGAAAAGGAGTCGGACGTTAGGGGTTACCGTCCGGCTCCTTTCTCGTTGGAAGATTTCAGTAATGCGGCGCTGAGACCCCCCGTCTTGTAGGCGCGGCTCACGACCCGGCAGTCGCTCTGTCCGCCCGTGGTGTCCTCGCGTGAAACACGGCTGGTTCGCCCTTGTATCGAAGGCTCAAATCCGGCTTAGGCGTGCGACGACCACCCAATGTCGGCAGCCACTCCGTCACGAACTCCTGCGTCCCGACTACCGCCCCGCGCAAAAGAGCCGGCAGGCGACATAGCAGAGGATACGCAGCAGTGGTTTCAATCGGTCCGCCATGTTCGGTGCCTCCCGGTCTGCTCTCGTCCTTCACCCGCAGCAACAACCCGTACGATTCCAGAAACTTCCGTGCCTCCTCTCCCATCTCCCGGTCGTCGCGAGATCCCGCCCCGCTCGACCCCGCTCTCTCGCTTCTTTTCCCAGCCAGCATCCCTACGATCCCCGCCCGCGCCCACGCGCGCAGTGATTGCGGCACCTCCCCGCCGGTCGCCGCGCCCCAGCCGCTCCAGCGGTAGGCTTCCGCCCGTTCCGCCAAGCCCGCGCGCACCGGGTTCAGCTCGATATACGCGCCCACCACACGCAGCACCGCCGCGCTGTCCTGCACCACGCAGCTCTTGTAGCGCTCCGCCCACAAGGTTCCCACGCGCCCGCGC
>JAFIGH010000138.1 GCA_020831525.1 Opitutales bacterium | reverse complement strand
GTCGCCAAGGTAGGTGCGCTGGGAGAACCAGAGCGGATCCTCGCCCTCCGGATGGGTCAGGCTCCATCCGGCAGTCGTTGGCTCGGGGGACTCGTAGGTGCCGCCCTCGGGCGCGGGCGGTTGAGTCGCCGCACGGGTCCAGACGAAGAGGGTGAAGGGTGGCCGGGGTAGTTCCGATGGCAGGCGTTCGCGCAGGACAACCGAGACGGGGTTGTTGGGGGCACCCACCTCCCAACCGTTGGCGGCGAGGAGGCGCACCCAGAGGGTGGCGTTTTCAGGATCGTAGGGATGCTGCCAGCGCAGAAGCTCATGCTCGATGGTCATGCGCGCGAGCGATTCCCGGCGGAAGAGGTAAACAGGTTCACTCCCCGGATACGCGGTAGCGATGGTTCCGAACGCGCCACGGGTCACGGCGTAGACGCGGCGGTCGGGCGCGGGTGCGTCTTCCAGCTCACCCAAGCTCAGGAGTTCGTTGCCGACAAGGGCGAGGATGTGTCCTTGCGCCTGCTCGGCCTGCGTGAAAGAGCGGTCGAAGACGAGTTCGGCCACGCCCTCGGTGAGGAAATCGATCTGCGTATCGTCGTCCTCTATGGGCGCTGCCAGTGCGGCCCGCTGGGCGAAGGCTCCGATGCTCTCGACCTCCGCTTCCGCGCCCCCGCCGAAGGCATTGAGGCGGGCGATGAAGCACTGGGCGGCGACGACGCTGGCGTTGGGGCGCACAGCGACCACAGCAGCGACGGGGGGCCACGTGCGACCGGCCAGCGCATCCGGCAACTCGATCACGCGCCAGTCGGTGATCAGACCGGGAGGTTCCACGCGGGGGCGCAGGCGCTCATCGGGCACGGGCGAGTAGTCTTCGGGGAAGCGCCCCCGTTCGTTCTCCAGAGCGAGCGAAACCTCGCCGCCCCGGTCCTCGCGCTCGACCACCCGGCAGAGCAGTTCGAGGGCGTAGGGCTCATAGTTGAGTTTGCAGAGATCACCCGGGAGAAGGAGCGAGCCATCGGGATTGCGGGCACGCCCGCGCAGAACCTTCAGACGGGCGCGGAAGCCGGGTTGTCCCTGTCGCTGGAGTTCGCGCTGGGCAAGACGACGGGCGGACCACGGGCGGATAAGGAAGGGCGCATCGGTGTTTTTGCGTGCGCCCCGGTCGGTCACGCGGCGGTTGTAGGTGGACCGTTCGGTGAGGGACTCCTCGCCCAGTCCTTCCACGTCCCCCGCGTTGCGGTAGGTCACGGTGATTTCGGAAAGAGTGTCCTCCCAGCCTTCCGGGTCGATGTCGGCCTCCTCGATGCAGTCATGGCGGCTGAGGGTGGTGACTTCACCTGGATCGGTGGAGTTGTTCGGGAACCAGTCCGGTTCAAGCGCACCCCCGCGCAGGCGCAGAAAGCCGTCGTAGTAGCCGAAGAGGTCGGCGAGCGTGGCCGCGAGATCGCGATTGGCTCCCCAGACCGGACTGAGGTTGACCGCACCGCCGGACTGGTGGTGAAAGCCCTCGTCGCGCAAGCGCAAGGCGGCCGCGCTCCAGGTGGAGGCGGGCACGAGGGAGGCGGGAAGTTCGGCCCCATAGATCGGGTCGGTCAGGAGTTGGCGGGCGGCGGCGAGCGGGTTCACCCCGTGGTGGCTGAGAAACCACGGATCAACCGGCGGATCGTCGGGAGGGCGCACGAGAACTTCCGCTTCGATGGGCGGAAGCGAAGTCTGCCCGAAGGCGTCGTTCGGGAAGTCGAACGGCATCCAGTAGACGATGATGTAGAAGAGGCCCGCGTAGGGCGGATGGAGGCGCGCGCTGCCGTCCGGGTTGCGCGGTGGCTGGATGACGCGGCGGCTGTCCGGGAGGGTGCGCGATTGGCCGTTGAGGAGCGGATCGACCGGCTGGTTGGGGTCGCCCCAATAGATGCGGAAGTGCAAGTTGCCGTTGGCCCCACGGTCCCACGGGATGACGATGTCGCGGAAGAACTCACCGGGGGCGCGGTCGGTGTAGAAGCCCCAATGCGGCTTGTTGTTCACCCAGAGCCGGTAGAGCCGCTCGACCGGACCGTGGATGCCCCCGCAGATGAGGGTGTAGTTGTGCCGGTCGGGACGGCGGGAACCGTGGTCGGTCGTGAAGTGGTTGAACGGTTCCTCAAAGAGTTTGAGCCCCGCGCGGAAGCGACCAAAGCCTACGGGCACCGGACCGCTGGCGTCGTAGCTCTGGCGGGCGGGGTCGCTCTGCTGGGGCAGGTCGGGCTTGGGGGCGAGGAAACTCATAGGGCGCGGAGGCGGAAAATGGTGGCGATGCGGCAGTCGCGCAGAAGGATTTCGCGGGAGCGTTCGACCACGCCCGCCGGGTAGTCCACGTGCCAGACGGCGGCGAGGCCGGGATCGACCACCCCTGCGTGGTGGGCACACTGGCCGCGACGGATGGCGAGGAGATCGCCCGCTTTCCACGGATCGTCTCTGTCAACGCGGCGAAGGCGCTCGCGGGCGTCTTTGTTGCGAAGAAGCCACCCGATGAGCTGGCTGTGTTCGCTGTGCACGCCCCACGCGAGGCTGTAGCGGGGCATCTCGGAGGCAGCCCCCACATCCACACCGCAGTCGCGGAAGACTTCGCGGATGAAGCGCACGCAGTCCACCCCTGTTTCCCGGCTTGCCCCGTATTGGAGGAAGGGCACGCCCCGCCAGCTTTCGAGGCTCTGGCGCAGTTTCAGGCAGGCTTCGGGACTGTCGAAGAAGTCGCTCATTTGCCCCCTTTGGGGAGGGATTGGGGAGCCTGCTCGATGTAGGTGGGCAGGAAGGGAAAGCCGCCGAAGTTTTCGCGGTTGGAGAACTTCTCCTGGCACGTGCGGTATTCCCCGTCGCAACCCGGCCAAGCATGGAGGGTCTGGTTTGCCGTCATCTGATCGGTGCGCAGCGGTCGGGAAAGGATGAGGTGCAAACGCCCCTCGGCGGCGATATGGAAACTGTCGAGGATTTCACGCACTTGGCGGGTGGTGCCTTCGCCCGTCTCCAGCCAGCCTCCGGCGTAGTAGTGGTCCGGTCGCGGTCCCCCGGCAGGATACTGCGGCGCGGCGAGGACCACGCGCGGATAGTCGCCCCATTGGTGGTCGAAAGCCCCGGAGACCCGCCAGTTGATTGGGTTCATCGGACCCGGACGGCGGCGCGTGCAACCGTGCGAGAAGAGCGTGTGGTTGCAGGTGACCGACCACTGGAACCGGGGAACTTTACGGGCGAGCGCACCCCCGAAAGCAGCGGCCTTCAGGCGGGCCTTCGCACCCTTCACGCGGGCATGGCGGATCGTGCCGGTGAAGAGCGTCTGCGGGGTGCCCGCCGGGAGGGTCATTTCGAGGATCTCGACTTTCGCCGGGGTCTCCAGCTCCATCCGCGCGAAGGGTTCCACGAGGGGCACATCGGCCAGATGCGCGGTGATTTCGCATTCCTCGTTCTGGGGCTTCAGGCTCTGACGGATACGGTCGTGCTCGATGCGGGCGGGTTGCCACGTTTCGCCCATGGCAGAGATGGGAGCCTCCCGGTCGGTCAGGTGGAGCTGTTCGCCCTCGTATTCGAAGCGATAGAGGAAGGCGAAGGCGGGCGGCTCCTGTGTCGCTGCTCCCGGCTCCAACTCGGTCTGCTGTTCGACCACCATGCGGACATCGGCGAGATCCGGAGTGATCCAGTTCAGGCGAAGGTCGCTCTCGGCGAAGCGGATACGTCCGTTTGCAGCGTCAAAGGCGTGGGGGCCTCCCGGCGCGTTGGCTCCGGGTTGGAGCGCGGACGGCAGGGCGAAGGCTTCGACCCCACCCCGGCGGGCCACATAGAAGGCAAAGAAGGGTGCGAGCGCGGACGGTTGGAGGGAGAGCGTGGCCGATTGTCGCCAAAGGCGGAGGTCGTCGCCCTCCGTGGAGGTCTGCCGTCCCCGGCCAAGGGTGTCATGTTCCTGCAGAACGCGGATGGATTGCTCGGGGCGTCGCCGCCAGTCCGGGGACCAGTCCTCCGGCCACGTCGAGGGCGCGGTGCCAGCGGGTTCGACGCGGCATTCCCATGGCGAATCCTCGACGAAGGTGAGTTCAACCCCGGCGAGGTTGTCCGTTTCTCCACGGAAGACGGGCCGGTTCAGTCGCCCGACAAGGAGCGCGCCCCGCCATGCGCGGTCGGGATTACTTCCGCCGGTGGTGACAACGACGTTCTGAAAGTTGCCGTTCCAGCCTACGTTGATCTGACCCGCGAGCACCCGGTTCGCCCAGTCGGTGGAGTCGCTGGTCGCGCCGGTGCGCAAGACATCCGGCCAGAAGGGAATGGCCACGGGCCGGTCTTCCAAGGTCGCGAGAACAATGCGAAGGGTCTGGAGATCGGTCTCCCGCAAAAGGGCATTGTAGGCCAGCGTGAGACGCGGTGCCTCATGGGCGGAACGGCGCTCCTGAATGCCCGTGACGCTCTCATGAACCTCGGCTTCAACAGATGCGCGCTGGCGAACCGGCGTCTTCCAGTCCGGTGCCACGATGAGCAGAAGCGTTTCCCGCCCCGCGATAGTGACCGTCTGGGTATGGATCATCGGGGAGCGGGTTCAGCGGTCGGCGTAATGCGCGGCGTAGAATTCGGCGCATTCGTCCGTCCAGAGCATCGAACGCATCTCCATATATTCGCGCTTGATCGCACGGACATCGGGCGAATCGACCGGCGGAGGCGGAGGCTCGGGGGTCGTCGCGCAACCCGGTCCACCCACGGCGAAGAGCACGAGGGCGAGAAGGATAAGGGCGATGGCAACGACGTTGCGAAGGGAAAGGGGTTCCTGATCGTGTTCGTTTTCGGGTTGCATGGTGACGGCTGGGCGGGGGTTTTGCCCTCGTTCCCGGTGTCAACCGACGCGATGCGGATTAAGTGTGAGGGATTGTTCTTCCCAAAAAATTTTGGGTTTTACTTTGCTCGAATATAAGGCTATCAAACGCCTCTTCCCTGAATATTTCTTCCAGATTTTCCGAAAGAACAGCATATGAAAAAAATCATCGAGGTATGCCAGTTGAGTGGTGTTTCAGTATTCGTAGAAATGATGTTTGACGATCTAGCTCTTGCATGCGGAACTGCATTCTATTTTCGTAAAGAAGAAGATAACTATTTGGTCACTAATTGGCATAACCTATCCGGACGAAATCCTCTCAATATGCAGCCGTTGCGCTCAGATGGAGGTGTTCCAAATAGGTTGAAGATATTCGGAAGGAATAAGTTAAACTTTTCGGAGTCTATTGACAGTGTGATTGAACTAAATGACTCCGAGGGTGTTCCAATATGGCTAGAACATCCAAAATTTGGCAGTTCAGTAGATGTTGCTGCTCTCCCTCTTGGTGATGTCGCAAAATCTGAATTTTTCGATCTGAAGTTTGCGTTAGAAGATATTGATCCATTTCAGGATTGGGACGTTGAGGTAGGCGAGCAAGTGTTCATTCTTGGATTTCCCTTTGGCATATCTTCCTCTCACCGCTTGCCTGTTTGGAAATCAGCTACTCTGGCAAGTGAGCCAAATATTGATATTGAAGGACTACCCCAGATTTTGGTTGATACAGCAACGAGACAAGGGATGTCAGGGTCACCGGTTGTGCAATATACGAGACGGCCGATTTCGATTTCCCAAAAGGGGAAAGTTTTTTCGCGATTTCGAGCCTCATTTATTGGAGTTTACTCAGGAAGAATACTTCCGAAGGATCACCTTGAGGCGCAGTTAGGCAGAGTCTGGAAGAGAGAGTGCGTTGAAGAGGTGATTGAGGGGAAACGTAGGGCGGGATTCTGATTCTCTTGTCGTGAATCTAAAGAACTTCACCCCGGTTGCGCCGCAGGACATCGACGACGTAGTTCTCGAAGTCCGGATCGGCGCGGAGGCGTTCGCCCTCCTTGCGGTTGTCAACCACGACGATGCGGATGGGACGGGAAGAGGTTTCGTTTCCGTCGCTGGAAGATCCAAGCCCGGAGGCAGCGGGTGGGTCTGCACCGACAAATCCCCCCGAGAGGTAGCCTGTCAGGTTGGCCTCCGGACTGTCGAAGCGAAGCCGGTCCATAAGGCCGTAGAAGTAGCCCGGTCCGCGTTTGGCCACGACATCGGCAGGGAAAACAAACTCGCCCCGGTGAACTATGCCCGCCGGTTCCGTTCGCCCGCCCGATCCGGTGTAGCCGCCGGTGTCGAAGGAAGCGAGTGCGGCTGCCAGAAGGGCGAGACCAATTATGGCGGCGACACCGAAGGTGGCGATGGATTTTACCAGAGCAGCGGGTGTCCACGCGGCGGCTGTGGCGGTGGCGGCGGTCGCCTCACTCGTCACGATGGCGGCATTCTTCGTGACGTTGGCGGTAACATCAGCGGCGTCCATCTGTCGGTTGAAGAGGAAGAGCATGGTGCGCTTGACGATAAACTGCGCGACCATGTCGCTGAAGGCGGTGACGACGGAGTTCGCCACGGTCACACCGATATTGCGCAAAGCCTCCCCCCACGACATTGTCTGATTGATCAATCCTGTAATGGATTGGCTGATACCGGCGGTGAAGCTGTTTGCGATCTGGCCAAGGGAGGCATGAACTTGCTGGGCGACGGTGCCTGCCGTGGTGACGTAGTCCATCATCGCGGCCTTGGCAGCGGTCCAGACATCGACTCCAAAATCGCCTTCCCCAGCGAGGTAATCATCAAAGCGCTCGCGGCTGCGGTCGGCAAAAGTCTCCGGTCCGGGAGTGGCGGGAATCGCACCGGCTTGACGCGCAGGGGCAGCTTCTCCTTCGCGCAGGGCAATGCGTTCGCGAATAAGTTCGTTGAGGCGTTCGCTGGCGCTGAGGGTGCGCTCGGTCTCGTCGGCACCCAGGCCGAGAATGTCCCGGCTCTGTTCGAGGTTCGCGTTCAGGGTGTTTTTGACGTAACCCCCGACGAATTCCAGCCCCTCACGCTGCTCGGCGAGAAGGTCGGCAAAACCGCGCATCGGGCGCACGTCGCCGGTGCCCCATTCGACAGTTCCGAAGCTGGCCGCGCGGATGTTCGTCCCCGAAGTGAAGGGCAGCGCGGCGGTGATCCGGTTGACCCGTTCGGTGACACCATTCAGGAGGGCTTCGAATCCGCGCGTGATGGCGTTAAGAACGGCACCAAAGGCGCGGGCGGTGTGGTTTGCCGCCGTTTGGAAAGTTACGCGCGAAACCTCCCCGAGAAGGCGGAAGCCGGTCGAAAGGTAGGTGATCGGCGTGGTGAAGGCATCGATGAGCGTTGTGGCCGTCCGGGTGCCAAAGGTCATAACGCCGTTCAGAACGACCTTCCAGCCACCGCCCTCCGCACCGAGCCATCCGAGGGCGTTGTCGATGTGACGGCGGGCCGCTGCGGTTCCCTGTTCGAAGCCTGCCTCGATGGCGAGGCCGATAAACTGAGCGAAGGTGCCGTCGCGAAAGGCCTCCAGTCCCGCCGCGATGAAAGCCCCGATGCGCTGACCGGTGGCCGTGAGGTCGATCCGGTCGAGAGCTTCGAGCGGTTCGGTCAGGTAGCTGGCGAGTTGGTCGCCCAGACCGGCGAAGAGTTGGCGCGACTTGTTGGGAAGGCGTCCGAGGAGGGTGTCAATGCGCTCAAACTGGGCGGCGTTGCGCTCCATGACTTCGGGCAGGCGACCGAGGGACTCGCGGGCGTTGTCGAACGCGCCGCCAGACTGAAAGAGAGGCAACAGTTCGGCCCCGCTTTGACCAAAGAGCTGAATGGCGGCGTTGGAGCGCTGGGCGGGGTTCTCGATCCCGGCGATGCGTTCGGAGAGAAGCTGAAACTGGTCCGCCGGAGCCATCGCGGAGAGTTCGCCCACCTCGATATTGAGGTCGCGCAGGGCCTGCCGTCCGGTGCTGATTCCGCGTGCGGCGTCGGCGATGCGGCGTTGCATGTCGTTGACCGCTTTGCCCGCGCGCTGCGGTTCTACGCCGTTGTCTTTGAACGCCTGCCGCAGAACGGAGAGATCGCCCACGGCCACGCCGGTGCGCTGGGACATGTGGTCAAGATCAGCCCCGAAGCTGAGGATATCGCGCGAGCCCCGGACAACGCTGCGCAGGCTGACGTAGGCGGCAGTCGCGGCGAGGACCCGGCGCACAAGCGTCTGGAAACCCGCCGTGGCCCGGTCAAGTTCCGCCAAGCGGGACCGGATGTCCACCAATACACTGACACGCGCGTCGGCCATTCATGGCCTTGCGGGGTGTCAACGAAAGTGAATCAACCTCAAAGCCGATCAGGCCATTTCAATGGATTTTCCGCCCCGTGAAAAAGACCATAAAAGCGCACCAAATTCTCTTGCGGGAAGAATTCGTAGTGGACGACATGCCGCCGGAATTTTTTCAGCAAGAAATGTCGTGTATTGCCGTAAAGAACCGACCACATAAGCGGAGCGTCCCGAACTGACTCGATTGCCTCGGAGACAGCGTCGAGAAATTCATTTCCGAGCCCGGCTTGGGCGTCTAGATAGAGAGCGTTTCCCTCTACGTCATCCCAGAACAATGGATGAAACTCTATCCTCGCCCTCACAGATCAGACAGGGCGCAGCGTTCCACGCAACCGATTCATTTTCTCCAGAAATGCCCCCTCGCTCATCGGGGCTATCGACCCCGTGCGCATCTCATCCGCGCGCCGGGAACTCTCCGCAAGATGAGTCACTTCTGGGGGGAGACTTTTGGCTAACCTCAGGAAAACACCCTTCCGTTCCTCTTCCGGAAGGGAGAGGACATTTTGAACCAGTTGCTCTGATGACGTACTCATCCTCAGACAAGCATCCACAAATCCCGCGCCCTGTAAAGATTGGAGATGGTTTCAGCCGAAATTCAACAACCACCGGCACCCCAAGCCGCAAAGACCTCCTCAAGGACCTTTGCGGTTACCTGCTTCGGTGGCTCCACCTGCTCGCCAAGCGCCTTCCGCAATCGCTCCAGACG
>JAFIGH010000032.1 GCA_020831525.1 Opitutales bacterium | reverse complement strand
GTACGTCCGGTGGTGTGGGGGCGGAGGGTTTAATCCCCTCCGCTACCCGATTCTGATTTCGATTCCAGTGAACGGTGAAATGTGTCCAAGAAGAAGTATGGATCGATTGGAAACTCGTCGTCGATCTCCGGATCCCGCCAAGCAATGCCTTCTTCTTCTAATTCTCTCATTCGTCTTCCGAAGAAATTCAGGGCGATCGAAAGGACTTGGATTCCGTCATTCCCACTGATCGTTTTCATTCTTTTCGTTCCCGGATCGGTGGCATAGCAACACCATTCTTGAGCCGAAACGCGAAAGGGTTTTGAAATCTGGAGAGAAACAATTGATTCCTTCCCGTTGGCCTGAAGTCGCCGGACTTGGGTAGATGCAATCATCTCATTCATTTTCATCAGAACAAGTTATTAGGTCATTTGAGATAATCTGATTCGGCGGGGTTGGGTCAAGCCTTTTCGTCAAAAGTTCTTGCGTTTCCTAATTATCTATCGTTCGTTTTGGGGAGATAGGAGTCCTGAGATATTATGCGAAGGCTTGATAGGGAGATTTTTCATCGCTACCGGTCGACGCTGCAGGGGATGGGCGTTACGGATCGGGCGATGCCGCATTACGTCAAGTGGGTGCGGTATTTTCTGGATTACGAGGCAAAGTATGGCGGTCGGGCACCGCGGGAGCGGTTGATCGATGGTTTCATGGAAAAGCTCGCGAGCAAGGGGCAGTCTTCCGGGTTGCGCGAACAGGCGCGGCGAATGTGGATTTGCGGACGATCCAGGAGTTGCTGGGGCACTCCGATATCAAGACAACGATGATCTACACGCACACGGTGCAAAGCAGGACGAAAAAGGAGAGGGTCAGCCCATTGGACCTTGATTGGGATTTCGGCTGAGGCGGTTGGCTCCCGCGGGAAAGGCGGGGGATGCGGCCCGCGGCTTTCAGATCCACGGAATCAATTCCCTTGGCGCAATGACCGTGCAATCCGCGTGACGTCCGGGCCGAATCGCCGAGATGCCCGGCCGGAAATGCAGGGAAGCAGAATCAAGGTCCTTCACACGCGCGGAGTGCCTCGCGCACGGCGGATGCCGGAATCTCGGCGCTGCTGATCCAGTCGAGTTTCGCGGCGTCCGCTTCCGGCATCGGCCGCACCTGCACCGAATCTTCCGCGATCTCGAACAGCCGCCATCCGGACGTCGTGGGGAGAACCGCTTTGAACCGAAGGACACCGGCGCCGTTCAATCCGTCCGCGACCCATTTCCGGAGAGATTCGGCGAAGCGCGTTTCGCAGACCGGCGGCAATCCATCCGTGCTGAAGCCGCCGGAGTGCTCGCTGTGTTCGTGCACCGGGTACAAGCGGGTACCCGCTGTTTCCGCGCCCTGTTCCGCCGGGTTGCTTTCGGCGAGCAGTTCGGGGGAGATTCTCCCGAAGGTTGTTTCGATGACTGCGGTCTTCGCCGGCCTGAGGCGCGCCGTCCATTCTCTGAACGACTCCAGATCCCGCGTAGTGCACTGGTCGATACGGTTGGCCACGAGCACATCGGCGTGATCGATCAGCGCGGTGTAAAACGGCAGGCTCCTGTAGTGCGCCTCTTTGGTGCGTTTCGGGTTGAGAAGGGCAAAGATGCGTCCGGGATGAAGGCCGAGAGCGGTGTAGGTGCGGCGGAGGTAGGCCACAAGGTCCGGCATGATCGCCAAGCCGCTCGGTTCCACGAAAATCCGCCGGAGACCGGGGCGTGTCAGCAGCTCTTCGAAGGCACGGTGGAGGTCCGGCATGGAGGAGCAACACAGACAACCGCCGGGAATGTTGCGGATCTCGATATCCCGTACGCTGCTCTTTAAGATCTCTCCGTCCAGTCCGGTCCGGCCAAAGTCGTTCACGATCACCGCGCTGTCTGCGTCCGGCATCGACTGCAGCAAACTCAGGATTGCCGAGGTCTTGCCCGCGCCGAGCGGGCCGGAGATGACGTGACAGGCAACACATGGTTTCATGCTTTGGCAGTCATGCAGGGCATTGCGGTCCTGGCGATCCTCTTTCGCTCCGGCACCGCATGGCGAAGTCTTGCCAACGGGTCGGCGGCGCTGCCATATAGGAGGGTATGGGCCGTTCCGTTCTTCGAATCGCGGTAGCCCTCATCGCGGGCTACCTGTTGGTCGTGCTTGTGCTGGCCGGGTGCCAGCGGGGCATGGTGTATTACCCCATGAACATGCCGGAGGACCGCTTGCGCGCGGCGGCGGCGGATGAGGGCATGATGCCGTGGGAGGGGCCGGACGGCGCAACCGCGGGTTGGCGGACGGCAGCGGAATCGCCGCCGGAGGCACCGGTGTTTGTCGTATTTCACGGCAATGCGGGATTCGCCCTGCACCGCGTGTATTTTGTCAACGGGTTCAACGCGGCGGTGGACGACGGACCGCCGGATGTGCGGATTTTCGAGTATCCGGGTTACGGCGCGCGCGGCGGACGGCCCTCCGAGGACGCCATCAAGGCGGCTGCGCTGGATGCGCTCGATCCGCTCTTCGCCGCGGCGGACGGACCGGTCTTTCTCGTCGGCGAGTCGCTGGGCACGGGGGTGGCGTCGTATGTCGCCGGGCAGCGCCCGGAGGCTGTGGCGGGGCTACTCTTGGTGACCCCGTTCACGAGTCTCGTCGATGTGGGCCGGGCGCATTACCGCTTTCTTCCGGTCGGGATGCTCCTGCGCGAGCGTTTTCCCAGCGACGAGGCCCTGCGCGGCTACGGCGGACCGGTCGCCTTTGTCGTGGCGGAGCATGACGAGGTCGTGCCGACAGAACTGGGCGTGCGCCTCTACGAAGGCTACGACGGACCGAAGCGCATCTGGAAACACGCCGGCGCCGGGCATAACACGATCAACTACGATCCCGCCGCAGGGTGGTGGGGCGAGGTGATAACCTTTCTTCTCGGAAGTAACGAAGAATGAATACCGCGCCGCCCGCCGCCGCGCCGATCCAATGGGCGGCGGCGAGCGGGACGATGTCGGCAGGCAGGGTTGCGGTGTCCGTTGTGCGGCTGTCGAACAGCATGAGCTTTGCCGCAAGCACCGCCAGCAACGAGACTCCGGCGGTGCGGCGGCGGGCTGTGGCGCACCAGCGCAGCCCCGTCCACGCCACGAGCGCGCAGGCGACGCCGGACAAACCGCCGAAGCGCGCGAGCGCGGGGTCGAAGGCGAAGAGCCCCGCCCCGACTGCGGTTGCCGAGGCGGCGAGGACGAGCGCGAGGGTCCTGCCGTCTTCTCTTGCGCCGAGGTAGACGGCGGGGAGAACGACAGCTAGGTTGGTCCACAGGTGAAGCGGTCCGAAGTGGACGGCATGGGCGGTGAAGATGCGCCACCCTTGCCCGCCGAGGACAAGACTGCGCTCATAGATCCACGGATCGGGCCATGCTGTCGCCGCTGCCGCGAGGAGGGCGGCAAGTCCGGTTGCGGCGGCGGGTACATGGTCGCGGCGGGGTTTCACAGGATGGCGCTCGGATGATCAGGTGACTCGAAAGTGGAGCGGGCGTCCCGCCTGCTGTTCGCGCGGAAACGCCTTTGCAAGGTCGGCATATCCAGGCGCCATTGGGGTTTCACAGCGCCCTGCCCTTGACATGTGTTTGGTACAACCCGCCGAGGAGCAGGAGCGCGCCCGCTGCGATTCCGGCAAGCGGCAGGCCCGCCCCGCCGGAGTAGCCCGGCCGCCGGACAATCTCGTAATCGTCGGGCCGGTCTCGCACACGTTGCTCGAAGTCCGCGAGAGAAACGTGCAGGTTGTCGATGAGGGATTCCGTGGCACCGTTGAAGCCCGATACACTGTCGACCCGGAGCCGGCGCTCCTGTCCCTGCGCCGTGCTGTAGCGGCTCCCGGTCGTGTTTGTTCCCGGTGCGCGGAAAAGGAGGCTGCGCGAGGGGATTTCGTAGACCACGGCTTCCATGAGCGTGTGCGTGCCCGACCGCTCGCTCGGAACGATGTAGGCCCCGACGATGGTCCACACGGCGAGTGACGCCGTTGTCGATTCGATGACCTGCATCTGGTCGTAGCCGAGAAGGACGATGATATCGACGCCGAACATGCGGCGGATTTGATCGAGGTTTCCGAAGCTCCCGCCGGGGCGCAGGTAGTTTGTCGGGACGACTGTGATGGAGTCGACGAAGGGCAGGCCCTCGAAGGCCTCGGCGACGCTCCGGGCGAGCGCTTCGCGCTCCTCCGGCGGCAGGGTTGCGCGGTGGGGACGGTCGTCGGGCACGAATGCCACGCCCGCGCGCAGCGGGAGTTCGAGGCGCGGCAACCGTTCCCGCTCCGCCAGTTCGATTTCGCCGGGGAAGAGGTACTCGGCGACGCTGCTCGACTGGCTGCGCCGCGACTCATAGAGGGACATGCAGCCTGCGAGGAGGAGGATTGTCCCGAGAAGGAGGGGCGTGATGTGTTTTTTCATGGGTTTATTGTTGTCTGTGTTTTTCCCGCGGTGCGCGTAGCCGGGCGGGCAGGTGGCTTCGGCCAGACCGGTTTGCCTAGCCGGGCGGCGCGTGTGTTGCCGCCGAGGAGCCGGGCGGCGGTCGCCCGCGTGAGGATGCCGCCGGGCACGGGCGGCCCGAAGTGTACCCACGCGCCGGAATGTCCCATTGCGGTCAAACGCGCCGCACGGCCTGCGCCGCGCCCGAAGACCGTTCCAAACAGGCCGTCGATGCGCGCGGGAACCACCGTTGCGCCCGATCTGCGCGCGAGGAGTTCAAATCCGCCGTGCAGCGGTTGGAGTTGTCCGTCTTCGCTGATGTGCCCCTCCGGAAAGATGCACACGCAATCACCGTCCCTCAGGGCGCGGAGCGCGCGCCGGATGGCGTCGCGCGGTTGGACGGGGTCGACCGGTATGACCCGGAAGCAACGGAAGACCCAGCGCATGATAGGATGGCGAAGGAGTTTGCGGGTGCCGAGAAAACGGACGGTTCGGCCTGCGGCGGCCTGGACAGCCACGGCATCGGCGTAGCTGATGTGATTGGCGAGTATCAGAACGCCGCCGCGGGCGGGGATGTGTTCCGCGCCGGTCGCCCGGAGACGCAGGCAAGTCCGGACCGTCCGGCATAGGAAGCGCCGCACTACGCCGCCCTCCCGCAACGAGGCCAGCACTCGGGAAATCAACGTCGCGGCAAGCGCTGTGACGGAAGCCGCGGCGATTGTCGCGATGAGGAGATCGATTGTGCTGTGTGGCATTCCGCCTCCCGTCGCACGGGCGGTGCCAGTTTTCAGGATAAAATTTTAAGTATATAAAGAACAGGGAGATAAGAAATACGTTACGATCAGTGCTCTCAGTTGATCATACAAAAATTGTATGCAGTGGAGACATCAAATGTATAATCCCGGTGCTTTTGCGCTCGCCCGCTGGACGCAGACGGGTAGCCTGCGCGGGATATGCAAGTGTCTTCGAAGCGGGCCCGGGCGGTGTTGGACGCGGAAGCGACAGCTTTTGCGGAGGCGGTCGGTCGGTTGGTGTATGCGAATCCGTTTCTTCCGGAGCGGATCCGTTGGGAGCGGGAAGCACTCGGCGCGGCGTACAAGGACCGCCCGGAACCATGGAATCTTACGCTTTCGCCCGGGGACGACCCCAATGTGAGTGCGTTGCGGGAGCGGGCGGCGCAGCTACTTGAGGCGTTGCGGAAGGACGGGCGCAGGCCGCCGGGAGAGAGGGCGCGGCGGGCTGTCGGCCATGTGGTGCTTTTCCACCTGTTCCACCGCTTCAGCGCGGATATGGACCGGCTGACAGAAGACGCGCTGCAAGGGAGGGCAACGGCGCGTCCGACCGGCGTTCTCTACCGGCGTTTCGCGGCTGAGTTTGAGCGGCAGCGGAGCGTGGCGGGTGCGGTACTGGAGGCGGAGGAAGACACGCCGCACCTGTTTGCGTGCTTCTTTCAGGTCCGGAGAGCGTACCGCCACATTGCTTCCTCGCTGGTCGGTCGTTCGCCCGCGATGGCGCGGTTGCGCGCGGGCATCTGGCAATCGATTTTCACGCACGACCTGCACCGCTACCGGCGGTCGATGTTTTCGCGCATGGGCGACATGGCGACTCTCGTGACCGGGCCGACGGGCACGGGAAAGGAGTTGGTGGCCCGCGCCATCGGATTGTCGCGGTACATTCCTTTCGATGCCGGGAAGGGCCGGTTCGCCGAGGATTTCGCCGAGGGTTTTTTCCCGCTGAATCTCTCGGCCCTTACCCCGACGCTCATCGAATCGGAGCTCTTCGGACACCGCAAGGGGGCGTTTACGGGTGCCTGGACGGACCGCGAGGGGTGGCTGGAGGCGTGCCCCGCGCACGGGAGCGTGTTTCTCGACGAGATCGGGGAGCTTGACGGCGCGATTCAGGTGAAGCTGTTGCGCGTCCTCCAGGCGCGAACGTTTCACCGCATCGGTGATTCGACCTCGCGGCGCTTTCCCGGCAAGCTCATTGCGGCAACCAACCGGGACCTTCGGCGGGAGGTGGAGTCCGGGCGGTTCCGCGAGGACTTTTACTACCGCTTGTGTTCCGACCGGGTGGAAACACCGCCGCTCGCGGAGCAGTTGCGCGACGATCCCGCGGAACTGGATCATCTCCTGCGGTTTCTCGCGCGCCGTGTGGCGGGGGAGGGCGACGTGGACGAACTGGCGGACGAGGCCGCACGGTGGATCCGGAATCATCTCGGCGCAGCCTACGCATGGCCGGGGAATTTCCGTGAGTTGGAGCAGTGTGTGCGCAATATTGCTATCCGCGGTGACTACCGCCCGCTCGCGGCGGGCGGCGGAACCGTAGAGGACGGCGATGACATTCACGGCTTCCGGGAGGGGTCGCTTTCGATGGAGGCCATGCAGCGCGCCTATTGCCGACGGGTCTACCGGGCGGCGGGGAGCTACGGCGCGGCGGCGCACCGCCTCGGCGTGGACCGGCGCACGGTGCGGCGCTACGTTGAGGAGCCATAGACACCGACACCGGCGGCAGCGGCCTTCCCCCAGGGGTCGCGGGGCGTTCCGGACCGTACAAAAGAAAGCCCTCCGGCGGATACCGGAGGGCTTGAAAGCTTACGCGGGAACGGGTTGCCGTCCTTAGCGGGTGGCTTCGTCGAGGATGTCGCCGAGGCTCGTGAGTTCGTCGCCGCCGAGTGAATCGAAGGCGGCGGATTCGGCCGCCAGTTCGGATTCGCTGTAGTTGGCGGCCTTGATACTCAGGCCGATGCGGCGCTCGTCGCGGTCGATCTTGATGACGCGCGCGGTGATCTCGTCGTCGACCTTGAGGTGGTCCTTCACGCGCTCGACGCGCTCTTCGTCGATCTGGCTGATATGCACAAGCCCGTCGATCCCTTCCTTCAGTTCCACAAAGGCGCCGTAGTTGGTGATCTTGTTGACGGTGCCCTTGACGAGGTCGCCGATCTTGAAGTGGGTGTCGATTTCGTCCCACGGGTCGTTGGTCAACTGCTTCATGCCGAGGCTGATGCGCTGCTGGCTCGGATCGACGTCGAGGACGATGGCGTCGACTTCGTCGCCCTTCTTGACCGCTTCGGACGGGTGGTTGATCTTACGCGTCCACGACATGTCGGAGACGTGCACCATGCCGTCGATGCCCTCCTCGAGTTCGACGAAGGCGCCGTAGCTCGTGAGGTTGCGCACCTTGCCGCGCACACGGGCGCCCACCGGGTAGTTGTGGCGGGCCATGTCCCACGGGTTGGTTTCGAGCTGGCGGATGGAGAGGCTGATCTTCTGGTCGTCCTTCTGGATGCCGAGGACGACGGCTTCGACTTCGTCGCCCACCTTGAGGACCTCGCCCGGCTTGCCGACGCGCTTGGTCCACGAAAGCTCGGTGATATGCACGAGACCCTCGACACCTTCCTCCAGTTCGACGAAGGCACCGTAGGGTACGAGGTTGACGACTTTGCCGCGCACCTTGGCGTTGACCGGGTAGCGGTTCTCGATGCCGTCCCACGGGTTTTCCGTGGTTTGCTTGAGGCCGAGGGAGACGCGCTCGCGGTCGCGGTCGACGTCGATGATCATGATGCTGATCTCCTCGCCCACCTTGAGCATTTCGGAGGGATGGCTGATGCGTCCCCACGACATGTCGGTGATGTGGAGGAGACCGTCGAGACCGTCGAGATCGACGAAGGCACCGTAGTCGGTGATGTTCTTCACCGCGCCGCGGCGGACGTCGCCCGGCTTGATTTCGGAAAGGAGCTTGCGGCGCTTTTCGAGGCGCTGTTCCTCGATGAGTTCGCGGCGGGAGATGACGATGTTGCGCCGCTCCTGATTGATCTTGAGGACCTTGAAGTCGTAGGTTTGGCCTACATACTGATCGAGGTTTTTGGGCGGCTGGATGTCGATCTGCGAGGCGGGGAGGAAGGCGTCGACGCCGATGTTGACGATGAGGCCGCCCTTCACCTTGCCGCGGACGCGGCCGCTGATGACAGAGCCTTCCTCGCACTTGGAGAGGATGTTCTCCCAGTTTTTCTTCTGCTGGGCTTTGTCATAAGAGATGACGGGGTTGCCGTCGCGGTCTTCGATCTTCTCGAGGTAAACTTCGATTTCTTCGCCGATGTTCAGCTCGCCGACGTCGAGAAACTCGCTTGTCGGGACGATGCCCTCGGCTTTTGCGCCAAGGTCGAGGATGACTTCGTTCTCACGGATTTCCGTGACAGTGCCTTTGATGATCTGGCCTTCTTCCAGGGTCTGGAGATTGCTTTCAGCCAGGAGTTCTTCCATTACGGAGGACATAATGATATGCGTCTGAGCCGGTGCGCGGTTCCGCCGGTGTGCATCGCCGCGGCCGGGTTGAGGGTTTGACGTTTGTTGGTTGTTGTTGAATTTACGGTGTGAGGATTCCCGGTTTTCGGTACGCGGGAAACGGAAGAACGTCGGGAACAGCGGGCATCCTTGCAAGAAAAAATGACGGGCGGATTGGATTTGATTCCGCGCCGACGAATCTCCACGCTTTTCCTATGCGCCGGATTCCGCCTTCTCTGATCTTTTGTATCTCCCTCCTTTCCGCCGTCGCCCACGGAGCCTCCGTGACGTCCGCGCCGGTGCCCTTCGAGTGGAAGGGGGCGGATTTCCTCGGATACCTCGCGGTGCCCGCGGAGGCGGCGGAGGCGCGGCCCGCGATTCTCATCGTCCACGACTGGATGGGGCCGCGCAGCTACTTCGAGGAGATGGCGCGGAAGATTGCGGAGCGGGGGTACAATGCTTACGTTGCCGATGTCTACGGGACGGAGACGCGCCCCGGCAATGCCCAGGAGGCCGCCCAGGCGGCGGGCAAACTGCGCGGCGGCGACCGTTCGGAGTTGCGCGCGCGCGCGGGGAAAAATCTTGAGATTCTCCAGGCGCAGGACGGGGTGGATCCGTCCAAGGTGATCGCCATCGGCTTTTGCTTCGGCGGGACCGCTGTCCTCGAGATGGCGCGCGACGGGCTCGATTTGGCGGGAGTGGTTTCGTTTCACGGAAATTTGGAGTCGCCGCGCCCGGCCACGCGGGAAGGCTCCGTCAAGCCCGTTGTTCTGGTGCTGCACGGCGATTCCGACCCGTATGTGCCCGAGGGTGAGGTGCAGGATTTCCAGGATGAGATGCGCAAGGTGCGGGCCGACTGGGAAATGGTGAAATTCGGCGGTGCCGTGCACAGCTTCACCGATCCCGCGGCCGATTCTCCGGGCGCACGCTACGATGCCTCCGCCGCCCGCCGCTCATGGGCGATCTTCTGGGACTTTTGCGAGGAAATCTTCGGGCGCTGATTTCGGCGGGTGGAGCCGGTAGCGGTTTCAACTATTCCGTTTTCATCAAGTCGCTGGGCATTTGTTTGCGAAGAAATGCCTCCAGTTTCCGGTACACATCAATGCGGTTGTCCTCCTCAAAGATTCCGTGTCCCTCGTTGCGGCGGAAGTCGCGGGTGACATCGACGCCGCTTCTTTCCAAAGCCCGGGAAAATTCGAAAGCCTGATTGATGCGCGCCTGACCGTCGCGGTAGCCGTGGTAGAGGAATACCGGAGCCCGTATCCTATCGGTGTGGAACATAGGCGACACGGCGCGGAGCGCGGCGCGGTCGTCCGTGGCATCGCCCACCCAATTGACCCAGAATTCATGGGCGAAATCAAATCCGTAGTGGCGGTAGTCGCTGATTTGCCGGGTGAGGTCGAAGACGCCTACGAGTGAAATCCCCACGCGGTAGAGTTCGGGGGTAAACGCCAGACCCGCCATGGCGGCGTAACCACCGTAGCTTGCGCCCATGATTCCGATGCGGTCGGGGTCGGCGATTCCTTCGTCGACGGCCCAGCGCACGGCATCGGTGAGGTCGTCCTGCATCGCCTTGCCGAATTGTCGCTTCGAGAGTTCCATGAAGCGAAAGCCGTAGCCGAGCGATCCGCGGAAATTCACTTGCAGCACCGCGTATCCCCGGTCGGCGAGAAACTGCACTTGCGTGCTGAAGGCCCAGTTGTCGCGAAGCCACGGGCCGCCGTGAACGAGGAGAATGAGCGGATGTCGCGCGCCGGGGTCGGCGCGGTGTGGTTTCGTGAGGTATCCGTGTATCCGCACGCCGTCGCGGGCGTCGAATTCAACGGGCTCCATGGGGCTGAAGGTGTACTCGCTGAGCCACGGGGCAGGATTGTAGACTTCCTCAAGGGATCCCCGGTCGAGATCGAGAATGTACTTCAGCACGGGAAAGTCGGTTGTGAAGGAGCGAATGAGGAAACGGCGGCGGTCCCGGTCGTAGCTGACAATTTGGTTGACGGAGTCGGGCAGGGCGGCGTCGATGCGGCGGGCGAGGGCGGCAAGCTCATCGTCGACGTAAATGAACGAGCCGCGGCCTTTGCCGATCCGGTAGCCAATGAGTTCACGCGTGAAGCGGTCGAGGTAGACGGCTTCGATGTCCGCCTCCGGATGCTCATGGACAACCTCCACATCGAACGAATCCAAGTCCATCGCGACGACCGCGACCGTGTCCGTGTGCATTTGGGAGCGGAAATAGAGCCGCTTGCGCTCGGGCGCGAAGAAAGGGCTGGCGAAGACAAGAGGCAGGTCTTCGGCCACGGTTCCAAGTTCAAGGGGCAGCGGCGCGGCGGGTTCTCCCCCTTCAACGAGGAATAATCTGCGCGGCAGTGTCTGGCGCCAGTCGCGGTCGACGATGGCGCCGTAGCGGTCGACACGGGCGGTAGGCACCGCCATGGCAAGAGCGGGCTCACCCTCCGCGTCCAACCACCAATTGATCGTCGTCTTTGTGTCGGTGGCGATCCGGCGGGTCTCCGCATTCCGGACGTTGACACGGAAGAGCCCGCCCTCGGCGGGTGGAAACGGATAGCGTCCGCGGCTTCGCATGATCATTGAGTTGTACGGTCGATAGCTGAACATTGCCATGACCGCGTGGTCGGGATCATCCGGAAGGCTGTATAGATGGCTGGCAAAGACGAGGTCGCGGTTGGGAACCCGCGAGGTTTGCGCCCGCGACTCCGTGGGAATGAGTTCGAGCAGGTTGTCGCCGCCGGCGTCCACCGTGCGCCACCCGCCCTCGCCCGTGAGCCAGCGGCTTCCGCTCCAGAGGGTTCCCCGCAGGTAGCCTAGGATAAGGCGGCTGTCGGAGACAAACGAGACAGTGCGGATGTTCTGTTCTCTCCCGTCGTTGAGGACGGTCGCATCGCGTGTGTCGAGATTGATACTAAATGTGATTTCCTGCCAATCGTCCCGGCGGACCTCCTCCCAGCGGCTGCCCGCAAGATACTTTCCGTCAGGGGAGAGAATTACGCGGGCGTGATCGGCGTCGCGGAACAAGTCTTCCAGGGGAATAAAGCCGGAATCGGCAGTCGTTCCGCAGGGCAAGAGACAGGTTATTGAGACCGCGACGGCGGCGAGAATACCCGGATATGGCTTCATTGCGCAGCCATCAATGAAGGCCGATTGCGCTCTTTCAAGCGGAAAAGAGTAAAGTGCGGCGACCGTGCAACTGCCGTTCCACATGCTACGCTATGCTTACGCAGAGGCGGGCATTTCTGCGCCTGTCCGCCGTAGTCAGGCCTCGGCGAGGGAGTCCGGGGACGTTTCAGCGCCGGGCGCGTACAATAATGAGGTCGGCCCGTCGGTCGCGGGCCATCTGCCTTTCGTCCGCCTCCGTCTCGGCTTGGAGATCGCCGTAGGATACGGTTTCGATCCGTTCGTCCGCGATTCCGAGCTGGGTAAGGTATTGCTTTGCGCTGCGCGCGCGGCGGTCGCCGAGGGCCATGTTGTATTCCGTGGTGCCGCGCCAGTCGCAGTGGCCTTCGATGATGAGACGGGCCTCGCGGTTATTCTGCAGGTAGTCGTAGGCTTCCTGCAGAGCCGGGCGGTCGTCCGCGCGGATGTTGGACTGGTCGAAATCGAAGTAGACGGACGGGAGGAGGCCTTCAATACGCTCGCCGTCGCCGTTCGCGTCGAAGGCGGCGTCGCGCATGGACAGCCCCAGTGCCTCGGCGCGGGCGACATCCTCGGGACTGATCCAGTCGAGCGAATCTCCTGCCGTGCGTTGGCCCGCGACCGCTGTCATGGAGGGGTCAGGTGCCTGACGCTGGGTGCAGGCGGCGAGGGTGAGAATTGCCGCGGTCGCGAAGAGGAGCCGGTGCCAACTGGAAGCCTTGAACATAGAGTTGTATCGATTGCTTATGGAAAGTTCTGTTTCCCGCGAGGAATTGACGGGAGGCAAGCCTCCGCAGCCGCTGGAATGCAGGTGCTCCGGCGGACAGAATCGGAGGCTTTCCCATAGCTTGCGGAAGTGCAAGCACGAACCGCACAAAGAACGAAAATCCGGCGCCGCTGATGGGTCGCGCCGACACGGGGCACCCGAAAAGGCAGGTGGCTTGCGGGCGGCGGTTACTTTAGGTGCCGGCCCCCCCCCTCAGGAAAGCGACGGGCGCGTGGGCGGCTCGATGATGCCGTATTCGATGGCGAAACGGGTGAGGCTCGCGATATCGTGCAGGTCGAGCTTCTTCATCAGGTTGGTGCGGTGGTTTTCCGCTGTTTTCACGCTGATGCGCAGCTTGTTCGCGATTTCCTTGGTGCTGTAACTCTCGGCGATGAGCTGCAGGATTTCGCGCTCACGGGCGGTGAGGCGGTGCACGGCCGGGTTGGCCACCCCCGCCGGGTTGGTCATGGCCTCGCGAAGAATCTGCGCGACCTCGGGACTGAAGTAGCTGCCGCCGCCGGCGACGACCTGGATGCCTTTCTGCAGTTCTGTGAGCGGGGCGGATTTGCCGATAAAGCCGTGGGCACCGGCTTCGAGGAGTTCGCGCAGGAGCGCGGAGTCCTGGTATCCGGAGAATACGAGCACGCGCGCGTTGGGCAGTTGCTTGGAAAAACGGCGGAGCACCTCGGCACCATTGAGCCCCGGAAGCATCACATCAAGGATGATGAAGTCCGGTTTGAGGCGCAGGCAGGTTTCGAGGGCGCTTTGCCCGTCGCCGCACTCGGCCGCGACTTCGTATCCGGGTTCGGCGTGGACGATCTGGGCGATCATTTCCCGCACGGCGGTTTGGTCTTCGATGATGACAACTTTTTTCATGAGCGACTGAGTTTCTGGATTTTCAGCAAATGTGCGACGGCTTCGGCGTCCTGCGCCCTGTATGATCGGTAAGAGCGGCTTCATTGGGGTGGTTGGTTGGTGGCCTTCATTTTTGGTGTATTTGCAGCTGGAAAATGGTGGGCGATCAGGGACTCGAACCCTGGACCAAGAGATTAAAAGTCTCCTGCTCTACCAACTGAGCTAATCGCCCGCGACTTTTCATGTCATCAATGAAGGTTTAGATAAGGGCCGTGAGAAAGTGTTAAGCAAGTCGAAAAAGCGGAACAAATGCAAGATGTATGGGATATATGACGGATTTCTTACGTCCCTGCAATCCCTTAGAGGTGATTTGCTTTGCGCCCAAGGCCGGAGCGGTTTTGTCCCCTCGGCGTCTGCCCCTCCGTCAGCCGCGCTCAGCGCAGAGCGGCACGCACCAGCTCCTCGGTGGTCACGCCGCCATCCGCCTTGTCAAGGACGCGGCGCACTGCCCGGTCCGCCGCTTCCAGCTTGAAACCGAGGGCGACGAGAGCTGCGACGGCATCGCTGACGCGGGTGTCGCCGCCCGCCGCGGACGCGCCCCCGCCTGCGCCGGAAGTGGTTACGCCCGGCGAAGCGGCGGCGGGGAGACCGACCTTATCCTTGAGTTCGAGACACAGGCGCTCTGCCGTTTTGCGTCCGATACCCGGACACTTCGCAAGCGTTGCGGCGTCTCCCGTGGCGATTGCCTGGCGCAGGCTGGCGAGGGAAAGGCCACTCATGATGGCAAGGGCCAGCTTCGGGCCGATGCCGCTGACCTTTTCCGTGAGGAGGCGGAAAAAGTCGCGCTCTTCGCGACGGTGAAATCCGTAGAGCGTCTGTGCATCCTCCCGGTATACAGCGAGGGTGTGCAGGCTAACGCTCTTGCCGGGGGAGGGGAGCTTCTCCGCCGTGGTCACGGGAATAGCCACGGCGTAGCCCACGCCGCCGACGTCGACGACGGCTTCGAGTGGGGTCGCTTCGAGGAGGGTTCCGCTGAGGTGGACAATCATGCCGTAGGGTGGTTCGGGATATCTGGACGGGGCACCGCTATGGTCACTCCCGGCCGCTCAGACCGAGGACGTCTTCCATGCGGTAGACTCCCGGTGCCTTGCCGGCCAGCCAGCGGATGCCGCGCAGAGCGCCCGCCGCAAAAATCGCGCGGTCGGAGGCGCGGTGCGTGAGTTCGATGCGGTCCTGTGGACTGATGAAATAGACGGTGTGCTCCCCGACGATCTCGCCGCCGCGCACGGCATGCACGCCGATCTCGTCGCGGGGACGCTCGCCCGTGATCCCCTCGCGGCCGTGACGGACCACTCCGGCGGCAAGCGACCGCGCCTCGCGGATGGCTTCGACAAGATTCTCCGCCGTGCCGCTGGGGGCGTCCTTCTTATGGCGGTGGTGCATCTCCAGCACCTCGGCATCGTAGGATGCGTCGAGAATCTCCGCCGCCCGCCGGGTCAGCCAGAAGAGGAGGTTGACGCCCACCGAGTAGTTGCCCGACCAGAGAACGGCGCACCGCTCCGCGGCCTTTTCGATCTGCGCGCGCTCAGCGGGGTTGTGGCCGGTCGTCCCGATGAGAAGCGGCACACCGCTCTCCCCGCAGAGCGCCGCGAGCGGTGCGGTCGCCGTGTGGTGGCTGAAGTCAATGACGCCGACAATCCCGTCGAGCGCGGACGGCAGCGCGTCTCCCGCGTCGAGACACGGCGAGAAGTCGACGCTGTGTTCCGGGGCGAGGCGGAGCAACGTCTGTCCCATGCGCCCTTTGGCACCGTTGAGCAATACCTTCATGTCCGGCATCCCACCGATCCGCCGCCCGATGGCAATGGCGATTTTCCCCTTCCCGCACCACCGCCGCGCCCACGGGCCTGCGGGTGTCAAGTGATTTTTCTCAGCAATGTCTCTGCCAACATTTATATTTCATTAATAAGTCAAATATATTATCTCATGATTTATCTATCTCCGGGCTGGATATTCGGTGGTTGTGCGGTGGGGCGGGCGACACAGCCGTCGGGCCCGCCGTCGCCCGTCGGCGTTCGGCAAGATCTGCCTCAGTTCGGCGGAGTTGACCGGACAGGCGGCGGCAAAAATAAATCTAGATTCGTAAGGTATTGGAGGAAAGTGCGATACGCATGAGATCCGCGTGCATGGAATGAATGTTGCCTATTGAACTGGCATGGACGCACTCCTTTATCTTGCCGTTCTCGGTCTTCTTGTTCTCGGCGTCGTCGGCGCCGTTGTGCCGGTCTTGCCGGGGCCGGTGCTGGGTCTTGCCGCGCTCGTTGCGCACAAAATCCTGGCCGGGCCGGGGTCGGTTTCATGGACCTTTCTTGCCGTTGCCGCCGCCGCCGTGGCCGCGGCGGCTTTTGTCGATCTTCTGCTGTGCGGTGCGGCAACCCGCTTGTTCGGCGGGACGCGGCAGGGGATGATCGGAGCCGTCTTCGGCCTTGTCGCGGGATTTCTCCTTCTCGGCCCCATCGGTTTGTTTGTCGGCCCCGTCCTCGGTGCCGTTCTCTTCGAATGGATCGAGCAGCGTTCCATTTGCCGGGCTCTTCGTGCCGGAGCGGGCGCCACCGCGGGAACGCTCGCCGCGGTTCTGGTCCGCACCACCGTAGCCGCCGGTCTCCTCATCGGATTCCTCGCCGCGGTGTAGGTGGACAGCTGACACTCCGCACAAATGTGTCAATCAATAAATCCATGCTATATATTGTCAATTATTTTAATCATTAGATAAGAATATTGTCAATAGATATAACTAAAGGACAGAAATCTAGATGGTTGTTCGCGGGGGAATTTTGGGTGGCGCGATTGGCTTTGCCATCGGTGGGGCGGGGCGTTTGGCTCCCGCTCCATGAACCGCTTTTACGGGGAATTCGACTATGTGCATTTGCCGGGGAAGCGTCCCGGGGAAGACCACCGCAATCCGTTCCAGGTGGACCGCGACCGGGTGTTGTTTTCCGCACCTTTCCGGCAACTCCAGTCGAAGACCCAGGTCTTCCAGTCGGGGGAGTATGATTTTTACCGCACCCGCCTCACGCACACGATCGAAGTTGCCCGCATCGGGCGCTCCATCGCGGAGTACCTCAACCACACGAGCGACCGTCTGCGGCCGGACTTTCAGATCGACCCCGATCTTGTGGAGGGGATCGGCCTTGCGCACGACCTCGGGCATCCGCCATTCGGGCACATCGGCGAGCGCAAGCTCAATGAACTGATGGCCACCTCGGGCGGCTTCGAAGGCAATGCCCAGACGCTCCGGATACTCACGGAGCTGATTTACCCGCGCCCCTCGCGTCCCTCTGGAATGCGTCCCACGCGTGCCTTTCTGGACGGCACGATGAAATACAAGGCGCTGCGGCGCGAGTGCCTTGCCGCTCTGCCGGACGGTGCGACGCCGGGCAACCACTTTCTTTATGACGAGCAGGCACCCTACCGAACGTTTGTTTTCGGCGACGAGCCGGTCGATGCCTCCGGCGCAGCCGCGCTCAACGCGCTCAAGAGCCTCGAATGCCAGATCATGGACTGGGCGGACGACACGGCGTATTCCCTGCACGACATCGTCGACGGCGTGCAGGCGCGCTTTATTTCGCCGGAGTCGCTGCGCGTGTGGGCGGAGGCGCAGGACGACCTGACGAGCTATCAGGGAAACATTCTCGAGGAGATGATCGAGGAGATCCGCCGCGGCGGATTCGAGCCGCGCGTCGGCATCCGCATCGGCCAGTTCATCAAAGCCTGCTCGCTTGTTCCCTCCGATTCCCCCCTTGCGCACAAGACGAACCGGCACCGCTTCCGCCTCGAAGTCGATCTCAAGGTCCGCGAGGTCTGCGACCTGCACAAGCGCATCGCTTACGACCTCATCTTCCGTTCGGCCTCGCTCCAGCAGATCGAATTCAAGGGCGGTTTCGTGCTGGAACGCTTGCACGAGGCCTACCTCCGGCACGGCATGCCCGGTCCGCACCGCAGGCTGCGGATCCTGCCCGATCCCTTTGCCGCGTGGGTGGGCGCCGCCGATTCCGACGCACAGCGCCTGCGCTACCTCTGCGACTTTCTCGCCAACATGACTGACGCCCAGGCGATACGCGCGTATAAGCGCCTCTACGACGCCGACTTCGGATCGGTCATGGATCCGTTCGCGTAGACCGCCTGCGCGCTCGCGCGCCCCCTGCGTCGGGGAGGCAGTCAGTCCGGGGTTTTACAATAAACTGGCAAAGAGGTGCACCCCCTGAGGCGGGCGGGATAGGACATAGGTTTAGCAGTGGATTATCCCTCAACCACGGCACAATCTGTTTCCATGACTCCCAGGACCGACAACTTCATCCGTCTATTCGCCGCGGCGGCGCTCTGTTGGGTTGTGCTCACAGGTTGCGCCCGGGACCGCGTCGTGGACACGGAGCGTTCGGAAGCGCTGCTGCGCGAGGCGCACATGGAAGCGTCGGTATTCAATTACAATCGTGCGTATGAGCTTTACAGCGGGTCCCGCGCAATAGCGGAGGTAGGGAGTGATCAATGGGTGGAGGCAACATTCGGGGCGGCGACCTCCGGGTGGCACCGCCTGCCGCCCAACCGTGCTTCCATTGTCGAGGCGCGGACGCTCTTCGAAGAGCTTGTCAAACGATTGACAACCGACTCGCCCTACCTGCCCCGGGCGCTTCTCAGCCTCGGGCGCATGCACGAACAAGTGAATTTTCCGGGCGATACGGAGGACGTGAACACCGCGCGCGGCTACTACACGCGGGTGATGGAGGAGTGGGAAAACACGATTTTCGCGGACGAGGCGGCGGGACGGTTCGCCGCCAGCGCTCTCCATGATTACCGCGATCCGGAGGCGGTGCGGGAGGGTTTGGAGCGGCTGGAGCGGTATTTGGAGCGCCGCACGGATTCGCCCATTGCCAACATCCTCTGGTATTTTCTGGGCGACAAGTATTGGCATTATCTCGAAGACGCGGAGAAGGCGTTTGCGTCTTTTGAGCGTGCCATCGCGCTGGGTTTGGTCGAACGCGCGCGGGCATGGCACACCTACTGGCGCATGGCATGGATGGCCGAGCGCTACCTTGATGACCCTCTCGGGGCGGCGGTCTACTACGCGAAGATCGTCGAGGAGACGCCGCGCAGCCCGCGCGTTCACGAGTCTCTCGCGGCCTACGCGCGTTTGCGCGAGCAGTTCCCCGACGAACTCCCGGAAATCAAACGCACCCTCCTGCCGCATGAAATTGCCGATGAGTGAATCCGAATCCAGTCCCTCCATGAAGCCCGCGTGGCTCAATGCGAATTTGTTCGGAGCTGTCATCCTCTTCGGCAGCTTTATTATCAGTATTTGGATTGTCATGGTGCAGACGGGTACACTCGACCGCTTCACCGGACGGGAGGAGCGCGTGGTGCGCTTTCTGCACTGGCAATTGGAGCCCGGCTTCCGCGAGGCGCTGGATAAGGTCATCGCCGAGTATAACGCCCTGCCGCATGTGCGCGAGGCGGGATACCGTGTCCAGCAGGTTGCGATCTCGGAGAAGTTTTACAGCCAGTTCCTCAACACGCACCTCATCAGCGGCACCGCCCCGGACCTCAGCACGATGGGCAAGGCGAGTCTCGCCTCGCAGGTGGACCAGTTTTACGAGCCGCTTGCCGCCATCGTTGACGAGCCCAATCATTACAACACGGAGGAGACGGTTCCGGATCACCTCCTCGCGGAGATCCGGCGGGCATTGATCGAGGGGCCGTGGCGCGACACATTTGCGGACGGACTGCAGAGCGGCTACAACGATCAACTGAAAAACTACTACGCCATACCCGTTTCCAACTGGGGGTCGATCCGGCTGTATTACAACCGCGGCTACATGAAACAGGCGAAAGCCATTGTTCTCGAAGCCCTTGAGTCGGAGGTCCGCCCCGCATGGCTGGAAGCGCGGCTTATCCCGCCGGGGGGCACGACGGACGACGGGTGGCTGCCGGACACCCCGGAGCTGCGGGAATGGCTCAGGAGCGACCGTTCTGTCGATACGCTGGGGCGCCTGCTCCTTGTGTCTGACGCGGTCTGGGAGCTTGCGCGCCGCCAGAACCTTCCCTTTCTCGTTCCGATTTCCGGCAGCAGCTACACTCGCGACCTGTTCGCCGACCGCTACGCGCCGACCTTCCACCACGGGCTC
Source organism: Opitutales bacterium (assembly GCA_020831525.1). Taxonomy (GTDB): domain Bacteria; phylum Verrucomicrobiota; class Verrucomicrobiia; order Opitutales; family Oceanipulchritudinaceae; genus SLLG01. Next base: position 31,226 of record JAFIGH010000032.1, on the reverse strand, counting down.
GTCTCGGAGTTCGACCTCGACCATGATTCGAACATCAGTGCTCTCGAGACCTTCGGCGCGTGGTCGGCGGATAAGTGGCGGTTCGAGGACGAGGAAGTGCGTGCCTACTTCAAGACCCTGCGCGAGATCGCGACCCACTTTCCGCGCGGATTTCTCGGGCTCGACCGCGAGCAGGCCAACCGGCGCTTCATCATGCAGAACGCCGCCATGCTCCTTACCGGTGGCTGGGACGCCTCGGGCATCTTCAAGCTGGCCCGCGAGCAGGCCGATCCCTTTGAAGTGGGGGTCGCCCTTTTGCCCGTGCCGGGGCCGGGCGAACGGTTCCACGGCTTTGCCAACCAACCGCCTAGCGAGGCGGGGCAGACCCTCGGCGTTCCCATGGCGCTCTACAAGCTGTCTTCCATGAAGGACGAAGCCATCGACTTTCTCCGCTACCTCACCAGCTACAAGGGAAACCAGATGTTTGTTGATCATTCGGGATGGCTGCCTGCCACCATTGGCGTCGAACCGACCCGTGAGATGCGCCCGTTCATGCCCGAAACGGCGGGAATCATCGGATCGCTGCACCTGCGTTTCCTCGGCGGCAATGTCGCGACGGTTTATCGCGGCCAGCTGTATCTGTATATCGGCGGCGACATCACCTACGAAGAATTTGTCGCCAACGTGGAAGCGGCGATGGGCGACAGGCGCATGGGCGTCAACCGCCTCTGGGCGGAGCAATTCCAGCGCGACCGGCAGGTCGACCGTAACACGCAGATGACCCTGAGCACGCAGGCAATCCGCTACCTCTCGGGGATCGATCCCGACGCCGAGGAGCGGTATTTCCAAATCCTCCAGCGCTCCCTCACACTCTCCAACGGCCTCAACAACCGCATGATGTGGCACCGCTTCTTCCCCGGGGAACCGGAACCGGAATTCTAGAGATGGTCGACTACCTCGCGAAACACCTCCGCATTCTCGCGCAGAAGGGCCGCCTCTGGGTCGTCCTTTATTTCCTCATGCTCCCGACCATCGCGGGCATGATCGTCTTTGACTACTACCCGAAGATCGACGTCATCGTGATGTCGTTCTTCCGGTGGGAGCCGCCCACCGTCATGGAGTACATCGGGCTGGGGAACTTCATGGACGCGGCGGCGGATCCGCTCTTCTGGCAGTCCTTCCAGCTCATTCTCATCCTCCTCGTCACGAACTTGCTGAAGATGTGGCCGGCCATCTTCGCCGCCGTCGCCCTGCACCGGGTCGCCAACCAGACGCACCGCTACATCTACCAGGTTCTCTTCGTCGTGCCCATGGTCGTACCCGGCCTTGTCTGGCTGCTCATCTGGAAGAGTTTCTACGATCCCGATTTTGGTATCCTCAACCGCTTTCTCAATGCCACGGGCATGATGACCTTGCTCACCTGGATGGACGGTACCCACGACGCGCCGGGGGTCATGCCGCGCATCTCCGAGGCGCTGCAGCCGGTCTTCGGGATGGTTATCAACCCGCTCTTCGGAGGCATCTGGAGCTTCCTCTTCTTCGGGGCAATTCTCGCCACGCTGGCCTCGCGGGGTGCGCCGCACGAGAGCCGGGGCGGGGCCGTGGGCTGGATGCTGGCGCTGCCGGCGGTTTGGACATTCGCCTTTGTCACGGGTCTGGGCAGCACCTTCGGCGGATTTCTGGTGACCTTCGGTGTATCGATTTTCATCCTCTACAAGCTCGCCGTGATCACGGGAGGCTTCTGGGTCCTGTGGTTTATCTGGATCGCGGGTCTTTGCGCGGTTTCGTTTCACAAGCCGATCTACATCACGGCGTTGCCGCTGGTCGCGGTCGCGGTTGTGGAAGTTCTCTACCGGCGCCTCGAATATTTCACGGCGCGCGAGTCCGCCCGGTGGACGGCGTGGATGCTGCTTACCGCCGCGTCCTTCCTCGTTGTCTTCGGCATGATCTGGACGCACCCGACCGGTCAGTTCATCGAGGGCTCACCCGCTTGGCTGGGCAACACCGATCTGGTCATACCCGCCATCATATTCTGGGGATTTCCATGGGTCGGGACGATCGGGGTTCTGATTTATCTCTCCGGACTCCAGCAGATTTCCCAGGACGTCTATGAGGCGGCGGAACTCGACGGCGTCGGCCCCATCGGAATGCTCTTCCGCATTGAGTTGCCGCTCATGATGACGCAGGTGCGCATCAACCTGATTTTCATGACAATCGGGACACTCACGACGTATGAGTTTTTCCTGCTCCTTCTCGGTCCCGACGGCGGTCCCGGCAACAAGGGCATGGTGCCCGGACTCTACATGTACAAGCGGGCCTTCGAGGACGGGCACTTCGGGTATGCCTGTGCCCTCGGTATGGTTCTGTTCTTCATCGTCCTTGGTCTGACGATCATCTACAACAAATACGTCCGCGTGGAGAAGTAAGTATGTCGACCAAACGCAGATCCAAGACGGCGGAGTTCCTCAAGCACGGATACCTCTGGTTCATCCTCGGCACAGCGTTTTATCCGCTGTTCGTGATGGTGGTCGTGAGCTTCAAGACGAACGAGCAATACCAGCTCAACCCATGGTTTTTCGACGCAATCGACACATGGCAGTGGCAAAACTGGGCGGTGGCGTGGAACATCGTGAGTACCTACATCGCCAACTCGATTGTCACAAGTGTCGCGGCGGTCATTTTCTCGCTGATCATGACGGTTCTGACGAGCTATGTGTTGGCGCGGTACCGTTTTCCGGGCCGCAACGTGGTGTACTATTCCGTCATTGCCTCAATGTTTCTGCCGAGCACGGCGGCGACGCTCGTGACCCTGTTTGCCCTGCTCGAGAACCTCAACCTCATCAACAGCCTTTGGGCGCTCATTATCGTGGGTGCCGCCGGCGGGCAGGTCGTGGGGATTTTCATTCTCAAGCAGTTTATCGAGGATATCCCGAAAGAGTTGTTCGAGTCCGCCCAGATCGACGGTGCGGGCCACTTGTCGCAGATCCGTCACATCGTCCTTCCCATGTCGGGCGGCATTCTTTCCACCGTCGCCATTATGAAGTTTCTCGGCGTGTGGAACAACGTCATTCTCCCGCTCGTCATCATGCGCGATGAAGAGAAGTTCACAGTGCCCGTGGGTCTTCTGTATCTGGAAGGGGAATACGTGAAGCAATGGGGTGAGATGATGGCGGGCTACGCCATTGCCTCGATTCCCCTTATTGTTCTCTTCCTCTTTACCATGCGGCTCTTCGTGAAGGGGCTCGCCGCCGGAGCCGTGAAGGGATGACCGTGGGCCGCACGGCACTACGGCTGGTTGCCCGGTTGATTTACCTAAACAGAATATGAATACGGTTGTTGAAGAATTGGTCCGGCCCGCGCCGGCGGAGAGCGGGGCGGCGGATTTCTCCGAAGTACTTGCCGCGGCGGGCCCCGGGACGTGTGTCCGCATTCCTGCGGGGGTCTACCGCGAGCCGCTTGTCATCAAGCGCGGCGGCGAGCCCGGCAATCCCGTGCGGATCGAGGCCGCCGGGGACGGCGCGGTTGTGTTTTCGGGATCCGACCGGATCGCGGCATGGACGCTCGCGGGCGCTGACCGCTACCGCACGGCGTTCCGCATAGAGGCGGAGGAGCGTCTGCGGAAACATTTTGGTGTCATCACACTGCCGCTACAGGTCTGGGTGGACGGCCGCCGTCTAGAGTTGGTGGAGTCGCCTGACGGCCTCGCGGCGAACACATTCGCCTACGACGGCACCGACCTGTGGATGCAACTGGAGGCGGGCGTGGATCCCGTGCACAGTGATGTTCAGGTGGCCAGACGCGGCAACATGCTCCGCCTCGAAGCGGACCACGTCGTGCTCTCCGGTATCACCGTGACCCGCTGCGCGGCTTCCGTGCAGGTCGGGGCGTCGGAGATCCGGGGCGACCATGTGACGGTGGAGGACTGCCGTTTCTCCGAGACCGCGGGCGGGGTGGGCGTGAAGTTCCGCGGACGCCACCTCAGCGTCCGGCGCAACGAGATTCACCACAATGGGCAGATGGGCTTCGCCTTCCTCGGGGTGCGCTCCGCCTTCGAGGAGAACTTCGTCCACGACAACGACCTGCGCAATTTCTGCGACCATCCCATGGCGGAGTGGAACGTCTGGGAGAGCGGCGGCGGCAAAGTGGCGTATTCGCGGGACTGCGTCTTCCGGCACAACCGCTTCGTCGGCAACCGGCACGGGCCCGGGCTGTGGCTCGACATCGACAATTTCCGCAACCGCATCGAGGCAAACTACTTTTCCCGCAACGGGCACAGCTCGATCATGGTCGAGATTTCCTATGACAATGTCGTCTGCAACAACATCATTGTCGATACCCTGCAATCCAACTACTCGGGCAGCGGCATTCTTGTGCAACTCTCAAGCCGCACCCGCATCTACCACAATCTCGTCTACGGCGCGGCGGGGTACGGTGTTCACCTCCGCTGGCACGTGCGGCAGCGTGACATCCATCCCTACGATCCCGCCGATCCGGAGGCGTTCGTGCGCAAGCACGGGTTCCGGCAGGAGGACTGGATGGCGCCGGACGGGGACTATCCGGTGAAGGAGAACGACGTGCGCAACAATGTGCTCGTCGACTGCCTCGGGGGCAGTCTCTGCATCGATTTTCATTCCTCCCTCACGGCAGACAACACAAGCGATTACAACCTCCACTGGAACAGTCGCTCGCTGCATCCCATGGCGGGGGGCCACCGTCTCCTCGAATGGCAGGAGATGACCGGGCTCGACGAGCACAGTATTTACTCGAAGGAAATGCACCGCGGCCCGCTCTTCATCGATCCGGACAACGGCGATTTCCGCCCCCATCCGGACGGTCCGCTTGCGCGCCGCGTGCCCTGTATCGACGAGGCCGGCGCCGATTTTCTCGGGCGGTCGCGGCGCGGCGAGGCGACCGTCGGGCCCTTTGAGTTGCCTTGAGCAACTGCCGGTCGCGCGGGCGGTCGCGACAATTGCCCCGTTGACGGGTTGCGCGGAGCGGCGGGAAGCGTTTTGCATAGGAGGGTGCGAGTATTCCGGTCCGAGTTCCTCAACGATTACACGACCTACAGCTTCGGCTACTGTGAGTACGCGGAGCCGGAGGACGGGGAGTCCGTGGGGCCGTGCTACGCGGAGGGTTTTCTGCCCTACAGCGGGGACACACGGGTGAAGGCCGACGTCTTTTACCGGGCCCGCAGCCTGCGCGTCGATCTGGAGCGGATGCGTTTCGACAAAAAGCGGCGCTACCAGCAGCGGGCGGTGGAGAAGGAGGCAGTGGAGTTCCGGGCGGAGGCGAAGGACGTGTTCCTGAAGCGCGCGGGCCGCCGGTTCCGCGCCGATGCCATTGCGTGGATCGAGCAGCGCTTCGAGCAGGCCTACCTGAACGACGCTCGCCTCGAATACGTGCTCGGGAAGGACTTTCTCAACACTGTGCTGTGCGCTTCTCTCGACGGCCGTCCGGTGGCCTACGCGCTCGTTTGCCGGTGGGAGGACGGCTTTCACTTTTGGTATTCGTTCTACGATTCGGCGCGCCACACGAAGCTCTCCCTCGGCAAGTGGCTCATGGGAAAGGCGCTGGAGTGGGGGCGGGAGGCAGGCCTGCGCCACGGCTACCTCGGCACCGGCTACGGCGCGCAGAGCGCCTACAAGACACAGGGAGTCGAGGGAGCGTCCTTCCACGACGGAAACTCATGGGTGAACTGCAAAGAGCGGCTCACCTACCTCCAGCAGCGAGACGCTTTGCGGCCGGCGCTGCGCACGGATTTGTTCAAGGAAGGTCCGTTCGGCGTGTAAGCGGCCCGGTGTCGGCGCGCCTCACGCCCATTCGGGAGGGTTCTGGCAGTCCGCGCGGAGCACGCCGATGCACGGCAGGTTGCGGTAGTGCTCGGCGAAATCGAGTCCGTAGCCGACGACAAATTCGTCCGGTATGGAAAATCCGACGTAGTCCGGCCGGGCGGGGACTTCGCGCCGCCCCAGCTTTTCGAGGAGGACGCCGAAGCGCAGCGTGGCCGGTCCCAGTTTGCGGATCTCCGCTGTCACGCGCTCGAATGTGTGCCCCGTGTCGAGGATGTCGTCGATGATCAGCACGTGGCGCCCGCGCAGATCGAGGCGCAGCATATCGATGATCTCAGGTTCCTGCACAGGGTTGATGTCATTGCGGTAGCTGGAGACGCGCATACAGTCGATCTGTACCGGCACCGTGATCTCGCGCAGCAGGTCGGCCACGAAGAGAAGGGCGCCGTTGATCACCGCGATAATCGTGAGGCTGCCGCCCTCGGCGTAGTCCCGGCTGATTTGTGCCCCGAGGGCGCGCACCCGCCGCCGGATCTCCTCCTCGGAGACGAGCACGCGCGCGAGATCGCCGGCCATGGGCATGATCGGGAGGTCGCCGCGGGTTTCCGCGGGCAGCGGCTCCGCGGCGGAAGCGCGGGCTTTCCGGGTGTTGGATTTGCTCAAGGCGTCTTTGGCCACAATGGTTTCTTTGCAGCGGGAATCACCGGGGCTTGCAAGAGAATCCGTGGTTGACACGCGGGAATCTAATAAAGATGATTACTTCATGGAATAAGACGTCGGCTTGTCCTTCTGATCCTTCGGGGCAGGTGGTTTCCGCCTTCTCCTCCCGTTCGCAAACAACAATCATCACAAACACCACCTACCGCACATGAAATCATTCGCTATTCTCTTCGGGGGCGCTGCACTCGCCTACGCCGTTGTCACCACTGCCGGCACAGGGTCCGGTTGCTGCGCGTCCAGCGCCGCCGCTCTTTTCCCGGCCACAGGTAAAGCGGAAACGGCTGTTGCTGTCTCCGCCTGTCCCGCATCGGCCCACGATGTCAAAGCCGACGCCCGGTCCTGCTCGGCCTCGGCCGTTCTCGCCTCCGCGACCGCTGAAAAAGCGGGTTCCGCCAAGTCAAGCGGTTGCTGCGCGGGTGATGCCGTTCCCGTGAAAGCTTCTGCCGGAAAAGCGGAGGCATCCGCCTGCTCCGCCTCGGCGGTGCTCGCCTCGGCCAAGAGTGCGTCCTGCGGTGCGTCTTGCGGTGACAAAGCGCAAGCTGCCTCCGCCAAGGCGGAAGACTGTGCTACGGCGTGCTCGGTCCAGGTCGAAATGGCGTCCGCGAAAGCCGACGGCTGCTGCGCCACCGCGGCCAAGGCCGAAAAAGTCCGCGCGGAAGCCGCGGCTTCCTGCTGTGCGGGCGACGAGGTGGCTGCCTCCGGGTCCGGGGCGCAAGCCGTTCTGGCCGCCGTGTCCAGCGGTGACGACTGCGGTGAATGCAAATGCGACAAAGATTGCTGCGCCGGCGACGACTGCTGCAAAAAGAAAGCGGAAGGTACGCAGGTGAAAGCCAAAGCATCCTCCTGCTGTGAAGTCGCCGCGGAACTCGCCCAAGCGGGTAGCTGATTCCGTCACACTATCGTCCGTCCGGTTTCGTCCGGAGCGTCCGCGATCTACGTTTTTCCACCGCCTCCCGGTCTCTATGGCCGGGCGGCGGTTTTGTTTTCATGAGGCGGGCGCGGCAATGGTTCGCCGGGCGGTTTTTGCTGTATGACGATAACGGCACCTATGATGACGAGCAGGCAAGCGACCCAGAAATACGGCGCGGGCACCTCGGCGAAGACAATGTAGGCGAGAATGCCCGCGAAGAGGAACTGGTGCAGGTTGACGATGGCAACCGTTTGCCCGCGCATGTGGCGCAGCGCCCAGTTGATAATACTGTGGCCGAGGACGGTCGGCACCGCCCCCAGTGCGAGGATGCAGAACAGCTCGCGGTGGATATCGGGTCCGATGACGTTGTCGACGGCTCCGAACGGCAAGGCCAGAGCCGCTCCGCCGAGCGCGAAGACCGAGGCGAGGAGATAGACCGGCACGACGTAGAGGTAGACGGAGGGGATATCACGGTTGCGGCGGGCCGCCGTGAGGTATAAGGCGTAGACGAGCATGGAGACAAAGCAGACCGCGTCGCCGAGGGCATACTGCGCGCTGAGGCGGAAGTCGCTCACACCGAGGAGAACTACGCCGGAGAGCGCGAAAAGGGTGCCCGCCACTTCCGGACGCGTGAGCCTCTCGCGCAGAAGGAAGTAAAGCGTGAAAGGCATCGCCACCGGGACCATGTTGACGATGAGGGTGGCGTTGGCGGCCGGGGTCATACGCGCGCCTATGATCCAGCTGACAAAGTGGAGGGCGAGAAAGAGGGCCGGGGGCACGATCTTGCGCGCAAAGGCGGCGTCCATGCGGAAGCGGTGCTGTTCCCGTGCGCGCAGGTAAAACGGCAGGAGGAAAAGACCGCCGAGAATGAGACGGTAGGCCGTGAGCATGACCGGATCCGTTTCACTCCACCGAATGAAGATGACCGACGTCGAGCAGGAGAAGACGCCGAAAATAAGGACGAGAAATACCATCGAAAGGAGCGCACGTTGCCGAAGACGGTTGTCGTGCGCAAGCGTAGCGACGGAGCCTCGCCTCCGTCGACCCTGTGCCGGAGCGGGTTGGCCCGGGAACTGAGGACCTGCCGCCGATGCAAGCGGGTTGCCCTGTCGAATCTCCGGGCGAGATTCGCTACGTCGCGACGTAAGCCCGCCGCTTTGCGGAGGCCATCGGGTACGCGGCCTTGCCTTACGGCAACTGGTGTGCAGCATCCGGGAAAAGATCATGATTCCCCTTGAATTGTTAAGCCTGCACAAATCGGTTCCCCACGCAGGTGTGTGGACTCCTGTGTTTCAGGAGGAGCTGAAACGCCGGGGCAACTACCGCCTGTTCGACAATACCCGCGACTGGGATGCGGAGCGCATCGCCGAGACGGTGCGCGGCGCGGACGTGCTCGTGACGGCATGGGACGCCCCCGCGCTGCCCGAGTCCCTCGCCGCCGATCCGGGCCGCCTGCGCTACATCTGCCATGTCAACGGCGCGATCCGCAGCTACGTGCCGCGGGCATGGGTCGAGCGGGGGATGGCGGTTTCCAACTGGGGACCGGCGCCCGCCCGGCGGGTGGCCGAGGGGGCGCTCGCGCTTCTTCTCGGGAGCCTCAAGCAGCTCTCCGAGCACGTCATCGCGAAGCGGTCCGGCGAGTGGCGGTTGCCGCGGCCCGACTGGTCCGGCTCGGTCGACGGCCTGCGTCTCAGCGTTTTCGGCCTCGGGGTCATCGGGAAAGCTTTTCTCGAGTTTGTGCGTCCGTTGAACCCCGCGCTAACGGGCTTCGATCCCTACCTCGCCGACTGGCCGGAGGGCATGCGGCGGGCCGGTTCCCTCGACGAACTCTTCACCGGTTGCGACGCCGTTGTCATCGCCGCCGGGCTAAACGACGAGACACGGCGCAGTGTGGATGCCCGCCGCCTCGCCATGCTTCCTGAAGGCGGCATCGTCGTGAACGTCGCGCGCGGCGGCATCATCGACCAGGACGCCCTCCTCGCCGAAGTGCGGCAGGGCCGTCTCCGCGCCGCTCTCGACGTCCTCGACACCGGCGGAAAGGACTGGTTCGAGCCGGACGACCCCGCCCGCCAGTTGCCGAACCTTCTTCTCACCGCCCATGCCGTCGCCGCCAATGGGTGGAACGCCGCCTTGCGCGGCGCGGCGGGCGAGTTACGTGACTTTCACCGCATCTGCCTCGACAACATCGACCGCTTCCGCGCGGGTGAACCCGTTGAACATGCCTTTGACCTCGACCGCTATGACCGATCAACCTGACACCGCCGCTCCGTTGCTGCCCGACATCTTCCTTGCGAGCGTCGCCCTCGAGCCCAACCGCTGGAAAAGCGGCGACAAGCGCAGGCCCAGTCTGCGGCTCGGCGACTACGCCGCCGAAGCCGCGGAGGCGGGGTTTGCCGGGTGGGAACTCTGGGAGGACCACCTCTTTCTCAACGGTCCCGGAGAGCTGGATGCGCTGGTCGATACCGCGCTGCCCGTCCGTGTCTTCAACACCTATGCTATCCCCGGCCAATCGGCACCGGAGCGCCTGGACGCCGTCAACAATGCTATCGCGGCGCTCGCTCCCGCGCTGCGCGGTGTGAAGTTCAATCTCGGCCCGGCCAAAGACGAAGACGCCGATCCCGGGGCGCAGATCGAGGCCGCGTTGCGCTGGGCGGAGAGACTCCCGGAGCACGTGCGGCTCCTCTGCGAATGCCATCCGGGCACGGTCATCGAAGAGCCCGCCGCTGCCGCCCGCGCCTTCGCCGCATGGCCGCGCGAGCGCTTCGGAGCTATCGTGCATACCTTCGGGCAACCGCCGGCACGCCTCGGCGAGTGGTTCGCGGCGCTTGGCGACCGTATTGAACACCTCCACATCCAGGCGAGGGACGACCAGCGCCAATGGTCTCCGCTCGCCGCGCTGGAACCGGCCCTGCGCGCGGCTCTCGCGGAACTGCGCCGCCAAAGCTTCAGCGGCACCGCCGCCCTCGAATTCGTTTACGGCCTCGGCCGCCCCGGAGAGTCCCCCGAATCGCTCTTCGCGCAGGCTTGCGACGACCTCGCCGCCCTGCGCGCAAACGGTTGGTGAAACCCGGTGCCGCGCCCGGCGGGTTGCTCCGCTCGAAATTCCGGGAGCGACTTGCTGTGTAGCGGCGCGGCCACGCCGCCGTCGACCCCGGAACGGGGCGGGTTGGCCCGCGAAGAGAGCCGTGCCGGATTCGGCGGCATCAGGCCGCATTTCTTTTTCTAGAAAAGCTGTTGACCCCTTTCATGCAAACTGTCTCCTTCTTCGTTTTTCCCGTCTGGCGAGATAGCTCAGTTGGTAGAGCAGAGGACTGAAAATCCTTGTGTCCCCGGTTCGATTCCGGGTCTCGCCACCACTTTTCCGGTGCGGTTCCGCAGTACGGAGAAGCCGTCCTCGATTCTTTCACGAAAAGGAATTGACGCAACGGAATGTTCAGAAAATTCTGAACCATCTTGTCCCTTCAGGATCGATGAGCGGAGCCGCTGAAAGTCACGCGCCGGTGCCGGAGTCCGCCGCGGCGGGCGGGGGCGGCGCATGGGAGCGTGAGGTGGTCGACTTCTACATCCACTTGGCGCAGGCCTTTTCGTTGCCGAAGTCGGTCGGGGCCATCTTCGGGATTCTTTTCGCTTCACCGCGCGCGCTCGCGCTCGATGACATCGTGGAGCGGCTTTCCATTTCGAAGGGTTCGGCAAGTTCCGGGCTGAAACTTTTGCAGCGGGTGGGCGCGGTGCAGCCGACCTACGAGCCGGGCGACCGGCGCACCCGCTACGTGCCGGAGATGTCCATCCGCCGCCTCCTCACAGGGCTGCTCCAGGAAACGGTAACGCCCCACTTGCGGCGTGGCGCGGCGCAACTGGAGTCCCTCGCTCCGCTGCTCAATGAATTTCCGCCGGACGAGCGCAAGATCCTTGCCGCGCGCCTGCGCGCCCTCAACACATGGCAGGGAAAGGCGAAGCGGCTTCTGCCCTTTGTTCTGGGATTTCTTGGACGCCCGTTGCGCCGCGCGAAAATCGACCCCGGAGGCGGTGACGAATCCGGTGCCTGATCGGCGTGGCACGACGCGCGGCGGTGAACCCGAAGACCGACTCATTTACGATGTTCCCGATTGGTTTTTCGCCGCCTTCCGTGCGATTCCGACCAACGGCGGCAGCGTCGATGAACAATTGACGGTCACCGGATTCTCCGTAGCTTTTTCAAGGATCAGAACTGGGTGAATTTCTGGTTGATCTTCGAGGGAGCCCCCTAGCATTGTCCCTTTCTTTCAGACGCCGTTCCCTAGATGCAGATCGTCCTTGTTTACATCCTGTTTGCCTTGTTGATGGTCGTGCCCGTGTTTCTCGGGGTACGGCTGTTGTTCGTGGACCCCGATCACATTCAGGAGTGGTCGGGCTTTCGGTTCTCCCTGCCGTTGTGCCGTCGTCTGCGCCGCGTCGCGCAGCTCCTCGGTGTCGTCCTCATCGCCGCCGGGATCTATTTCGGCGTCAAATACGTGTTTTGAGTGAGCGCGGTGCTTCCGTCCGCGGAGTCTTGGAACGAGCCCGATTGCTGTTTTTACCGGCATTCACCCGGACGACGGCCGGGATCGGAAATAACTGCCCATGCGTGTCTGGATCTGCAATCCGTTTGACGATATCCCGGGCGAGGGACCGCCATTGCGCTACCATACCCTGTGCCGGGTCATGGCCGGAGCGGGGCATGATGTCACATGGTGGAGCGCCGATTTTTCGCACCGGCGAAAGGCGCGGCGGATGGCACCCCCGAAGTTGGGGTTGCCTTTTGCGCTGCGGCTCCTCCACGTGCGCGCCTATCCGCGCAACGTGGGGCTGGCGCGGTTCCTGAGCCACCGCGACTACGCGCGGGGGCTGTGGAAAAGCGCCCGTGCGGAGATCGCGGCAGGGCGCACCGCACCGCCGGACTGCGTGTTCGTGAGCCTGCCGCCGCTGGATACTGCGGGGGTGGCAAGGCGCCTGCGCGGCGAGTTTGGGTGCCGCGTCGTGGTGGATGTGATGGACGCATGGCCGGAGACCTTCGAACGGATCCTTCCCGGCCCGCAGCGGGTGCGGCGGGCAGCGGGGGTGGCTCTCCTGGCACCGTTCCGCCGTGCGGCGCGGCGCGCTTACCGCGGGGCGGACGCGATCACCGGGGCGGCCCAAGCCTACCTTGACCTCGCCCGGAGCTACGGAGCGACAGCGCCGCGGCACCTCTGCTACCACTGCATGGATATCGGTCCGCCGCCGCCGCCCCGCGCGCGTCAAGCGGACGAACCCCTGCGGCTCGTTTACATCGGGTCGATGGAACGCGCCTACGATTTGGAGACGCTCCTGCTCGCCGTGGCGGACGCGCGGAGCGAGGGCATGGCGGTCACTTTGGACCTCGCCGGCGGCGGCTCCATGGAGGCGGGCTTACGGAACCTCGGCGGAGCGCTGGGGATCACTGAGGCGGGGCAGGTGCGCTTCCATGGGCCGCTCGACCGGCCAGCCCTCGACGCTTTGCTCGCCCGGGCGCACGCGGGCGTCGTTCCCATGGATCCGGCTTCCGGCGTGGCCGTTCCCTACAAGGCGGCGGACTACGCGGCGGCGGGTCTGCCTATGCTCAGTTGCCTCGGCAATGAACTCGGTACTCTGCTCGACGAATTCGAAGCGGGCACCCCCTACGCATTCCGCGACCCGCCGTCCATGCTCGCCGCTCTCCGGAAATATCTCGCCGACACGGAACTCCTCAGCCGCCACAGCAGCGGTGCCCGCGCCCTCGCCGAAGCCCGCTTCGACCGCGCCCGCGAATACCCGAAACTCGCCGCTTTTATTGAGTCCACGTAGCGACGGAGCCACGCCTCCGGCGATCCCGCGGGGGAGGGGGTTGGCCTGCCGATTCCGGACCAGCCCCCGTCCATAGCGGGTTGCCCGCGCAACCCGCCTGTCGGAAGGGAAGAACCGCTTGACCTCACCGAACAGCTTGTGTCACATTGTGCACACATGAAGTCGATATCCATACGGGAGTTGCACATGCACACGGGAAAGTGGGTGCGCGCGGCGGGTGTTTCGCGGGAACCGGTCATCGTCATGGACCGGGGCCGTCCGGCTGCCCGGTTGGTGCCGCTGGAAAACGCGGCGGAGACATCATTTTCGGCCCGCCGTGCGGTTCCCGGTTTTGATGAATTGCCGGCATTGGACGCGGATTCGGGCGCGATTCTGGAGGACGACCGTCGTTGACCTATTACGACACCGCTTTTCTCGCCAAGTGCTACCTTCGGGAAACGGGCCATGAGACGGTGCGCGCCCACGCTCGCGCGGCGGGGCTCATCGCTTGCTGTGAAATCGGGCGCGTGGAACTGATGGCCGTCTTCCAACGCCACTTCCGCGAAGGACGTTTGGACCGGAAGGCGTTCGGAATTGTCATTGAGCAGTTTAACGCAGATGAGGCAGCGGGCATTTGGAAGTGGCTTCCGGTGACTCCGTTTCTGTTGGATGCGGCGGCCCGGCACATTGTCGACCTGCCGACTTCGGTGTTTTTGCGGGCGGCGGACGCGATCCACCTTACGTGCGCGCTCTCCGCCGGATTGATGGAAATCTTCACGAACGACCGCCATCTCCTCGCTGCCTGCCCGTCATTCGGGTTGGCCGGGCGCAACCTTCTTGCAGAGCCGCCGGAGAGTGGGCCCTTCGGCTAAAGGGAGTTCGGCCCACGCAGCAACGGAGCGGTTGGCACGGGAAGTCAGTGTCTGCACCCTCCTAAGCGGGTTGCCTATCGAATCTCCATGGAAATCACATTTGTCCTCACGACGGTAGAGACCGCCCTTGGCGGGATCGCGCGGAGCGTGCCCGCGCTGGCAAGCGCTGTCGCGCGGGCGGGTGTTCCGACGCGTGTCCTCGCCGTCGAGGCCCCGCGCATGACGGTGGCACCCGGGTTGTTTGCGGGCGAGGGGAGCCGGTTGTGCCGCAACCGAGCGGAGTTGCGGGCCGAGCTGGCGCACTGGGCCGCCCAAGCGGGACCCGACCGGATTCTCTACCATGCGGGCGTTTGGGATCCGCTCAATCACTACGTCGCTCGCCTTGGCCGGGCGCGGGGGATCCCGGTGATCGCTTCGTCGCGCAGTATGCTGGATCCATGGGCGCTGCGGCACCGCCGATGGAAAAAGCGGGCGGCTTGGTGGCTCTATGCCCGACGCGATTTCCTCGGTGCGGCGGCGGTCCATGCCACGGCAGACCTCGAGGCGCGGCATGTGCGTGCGGCGGGCTACGGCGGGCCGCTGATGGTCGTGCCCAACGGCATCGACTTTCCGCGGAATCCGCCCCCTCGCCCAGAACGACCGCCTGGCGCGCCCCGACGCATCCTTTTCCTTTCCCGCATCCATGCCAAGAAGGGGTTGCCCGACCTCATCACCGCTTTCGCCCGCTCGGCTCCGCCCGACTGGGAACTGATCATCGCAGGCAATGACGACGGCGGGCACGAGAGCGCGTGCCGCGCCCTTGCCGCGCGCCAGCCTAGTGCCGCCGCGCGCATCCGCTTCCACGGGCCGGTGGCCGACACGGACAAGTGGGCGCTCTATGGCTCCGCCGACCTTTTTGTGCTGCCTTCCTATTCCGAGAACTTCGGTCTCGTCGTGGGTGAGGCCCTCGCCGCCGGGGTGCCCGTTATCACGACGACGGCGACGCCGTGGGAGGAATTGCCCCGGCGTGGCTGCGGGTGGTGCATACCCACTGGCACAGACGCGCTAGCCGGTTCCCTCGAGACCGCCTGCGCGCTTCCTGCCGCGGAACGCGCTGCTATGGGCGCGCGCGGCGCCGCATGGGTGAGAGAAGCATTCGGTTGGGACGGCGTCGGACAACGCTTCGCCGCCGGGGTGAAGGACCTTCGGTCGAATCTCCGGGGGAGATTCGCTACGTAGCGACGGAGCCGCGCCTCCGTCGATTCCTGGGTCGTTTTCCGTCCTTGCGTTGTCCGTGACCTTGCGCCATGCCCCTTCCTCTTATCTGCCTGTGCCCATGGTTACGATCGCCGTCCATATCATCAAAGCCTTTCTCATGATCGTCCCCGCGATTATCGGCTTGCGCATCTTTTTCATGAGCGCGGATGCGGCCCAGGACTGGACCGGCTACCGCTTCAGCAAACGGGACATCCGGCGATTCCGCTGGGTACTCCGGGTCATCGGCCTGCTGTTGATCGGGGTTTCCGCGCTGAGTGCGTGGAACTTTCTCGTCTGAGCACCGTTTCGTCGCTTTCCGTTGCCATCGCGGCAGAATTCCATTTCTTCGTTCCATTATGGCCCGTATTCTTTTCATCCTCATCAGTGCGACGATTGTCGTGAGTCTCGGCCTTGTGGCCTTCGGCGAGTTCCGCCCGTATCCCGAAGGTTCGCTTGAAAAGCCCCTCAAGGAAGCGTTGCCGCGCGCCGGCGACTTCGGTTGGGAACAGCGCGACCTCCCCCTCGGGCCGACCGAATCGGTCGTCGACCGCTCCGAGCGCCTCCTCCAGTTCGACGACTTTGTGCACCGTGAATACACCCGCGGCCGCCGCTCCTTCACCGTCTACGTTGCTTACTGGAAGCCCGGCGCGATGCCGCCGCGCATCGTCAACCAGCACAACCCGAGTCTCTGCTGGGTCCTCGCGGGCTGGGAGTGCAACAAACTCGACCCCGTCGTCAACGTCACCGCCCCGGGCATGGAGGTGCAGCCCGCACAGTGGGGCGAGTTCGAGCGCAACGGCTACGTTCTCAACACCTACTACTGGCACCTCCTCGATGGCGAAGTCTTCCGCTTCTACAGCGAGTCGATCTCGGGCCGGGTGAAACGCATGGTCACCCAGCCCCTCGAGAGCGGGTTCAACACCAAGCGCGAGCAGTACTTCATCCGAGTCTCCTCCAGTGAGCCGCTCGATTTTCTCTGGGACGAGCCCTTCTTCCACGCCGTCCTCCGCTCCCTCGAAATGAGCGGACTCACCGCCACCGTCGATTCCTGACCCACGTGGCCGATTCGAGGCCGTAGAAGCCGGGCCCGTGAAGGGTTTTTGGACGGACAGGTGTTCTTGAAGTGCCATCTGCCGAGTCTTCAATCGAGCGCACGCCTTCCGGAAATCGAATCTCCGAGGAAAATTCGCTACGTATAGCGACGGAGCCGCGCCTCCGTCGACCCCGCGCGTATTCCGGATTGCTCCCGTCTTCCGAACTTCCGCATCCTCATCCCATGCCCACTCACCTCATCATCGGAGCCTCTTCGGGAATCGGTCTCGCCTGCGCGCGCCGCTTGGCGGGGGAGGGGAGCGCCGTGCATCCCGTCGGCCGCGGCGCCGCCAAGCTTGCCACCGCCTTCCCGGATGTTCCGGACAGCGCCTGGACCGCCGCCGACATCACTTGCGCCGCCGACCGCGCGCGCATCGTGGCGGCCGTTCCGCCCCTCGACGGCCTTGTCGTCTCCGCCGGAGGCAACGCCCCGACGCCCGTCGCCGCCCTCTCCGAGGAGCGACTCGCCGACCTCACCGCCGTGCACCTGCACGCGCCGCTCCTTCTTCTCGCCGCCCTCCTCAAGGCGAAGAAATTGAGAAAAGGAGCCTCGGTTGTATGGATCGGTTCTGTCGCAGCCTGCGCCGGCGAGCCGGGCAACACGGCCTACACCGCCGTCAAAGCCGGGCTCATGGCCACTGTCAAACCACTTGCACGTGAACTCGCGCCGCGCGGCATCCGCGTCAACACCGTCGTCCCCGGCCTCGTCGACACCCCTATGATCGACCGCCTCTTCGCCGCCCTGCCGCCCGGCGCGCGCGCCGCCCAGGCCGCCCGCCACCCCCTCGGCATGCCCACCGCCGACGATGTCGCTGCCGCCGTCGCTTACCTTCTCTCGCCCGCCGCCGCCCGCGTCACCGGCACCCAGCTCACCGTCGACGGCGGTTTTCTCGCGACGTAGCGACGGAGCCCCGCCTCCGTCGACCCGCGGCAAAGCGGGTTGGCCCGGCAAGTCCGTGCAAACCGCCGATGCGAGCGGGTTGTCTCATCGAATCTTTGGGAAAGATTCGCTACGTATTGCCGCGCCCTCAGCTATCAGCCATCCGCCCTCAGCTATCAGCCACAGTCAGCAAGGTATCGCCCGCCCCCGGCGCGTGTTCGACCAAAGGCGACAGCGTGGCTGGGACACGTATACGGAAGTGCTGAAAACCTCTCTTGTTGTCCTTGCCAACGCCAAAGTCTTGGTCCAACATACCAACATAATGCAGAGCGTGAGCATACATCAGGCCAAGGCCCAGCTCTCCGGGTTGGTAGAATCCGTGGAAAAGAAGGGAACACGGGTCGTTCTCAGTCGCTACGGAAAGCCGGTTGCGGAAATAACCCCCTACCGCAAGCGCAAGCGATCCCGGCGGTCTCCCGAACTCGCGAAAATATCGTATACCGGGGATTTGACCCAACCCAGCGAGGCGGAGTGGGACAATGCCTGAGTCTTTGCTGTTGGATACCTGCGCGCTGATTTGGCTCGTCGGGGGCAGCCGCAAATTGAAACGGAAGGTTCGTGATCAAATCGATGAGGCGCCGATGGTCTATGTCTCAGCGATTTCCGCTTGGGAAATCAGTCTGAAAGCAGCCCGCTCGGAATTGATCTTGCCCATGCCCCCGGAATCCTGGTTCGAAGGGGTTTTGCAGGCGCACGACCTTGTCTTGGCTCCCTTGGCTCCCGAAGTGCTCATGTCCGCGAATCGCCTGCCATGGCATCACCGGGATCCCGCCGACAGGTTTATCATTGCCACGGCGGTTCTCCAGCGCATCCCTGTGGTCACCGGCGATAAGAAGTTCAACAACTATGACATTCGTGTTGTCTTCTGAGATTGGAGTTCCGTCCTTCCAACGGCTTTTTCCACCTCAGAGCGCAAAGGCTTACAAACGGAAAAGCCAGCATTTCAAAACACCCTTTCCCCATGCGCCACCTCCTCCATTCGCCCCTCGCATGGCTCCTCGCCGCGAGCCTGCTCCTCTGGATCTGGACCGGCGCACAATCCCTCCTTCGCCCCTCTCCCTCCCAACCAATTGCCTTGCCCAAAAAACCTACGGCCTCACCGGTCACCGGTCACCGGTTCCCGGCTACCGCGCACCGCACTTTGTCAGCTTTTTCTCCTCGCTTTTCTCGCCCTCTGGCTCGTCGTTTACACCTTCTCCACACCCCTCGGGAGCGATGCCCTGCGGCGCTCACTCACGCAGTTCTGGCCTGTTCCGGCCGACTTCTCGCCCGACTTCATTCTCGTTGCGGCAATGGGCTATGTGGCCAGCGGCGACCACGGGGCCGATGTTCTCCGTGAGGGCACGGCCGCCCGCATCGCCGAAGCCGCCCGCTGGTGGGAGATTCACCCTCAAGCCTTCCTCGTCATGCAGGGGGCGAGCGGTCAGCCAAGACTTGGCGAGGACCACCAAGGCCGCCTCATGCAACGTTTTGCCACGGCCTACGGCATTCCCGCCGAGCAGATCCTCCTCGAATCCCGCTCCCGCAACACCCGCGGGCACGTAAAACACTTTCTCGAATTCGACGGCGTCACCCCCGCCACGCCCGTCGGCGTCGTCACCTCCGACTGGCATATGCGGCGCACCGCGCGCGAGTTCCGCGGTGCCTTCGACAACGTCCAGTTCCGTGCCACCTATTCCCCCGTCGTGAGGGGAATTAACCTGCGTAATGTAACCCCGCGCGAAAGCTACCTCCACGCCAGCGCGCAGTATTTACGGGAATGGCTGGCGATTGTGTATTATCGGCTGAGGACGGAAGACGTGAAGGCAACCGCGGATGGACCGATGAATTCGGATGGACCGCGCGGCGAACGTTTGAGAAAAATGGCGGAGAGGGGGGGATTCGAACCCCCGGTTCCCTTGTGGGGAACACGCGATTTCCAGTCGCGCACAATCGGCCACTCTGTCACCTCTCCATAGGCCTAAGCGGTAGGGTGTTTCAAAAGTTTCGGCGGAGGTCAAGGGTGCGCGACTGAAAATCGCGCGATTTCAAAAGTTTCGGCGGAGGTCAAGGGTGCGCTTCCGGAACGTTTCTTCGCAGAGGAATGGGGTGCTGCCGGAAAATCCGCTGCTTTTCGCTTGCCAGTCCCCTCCGTTGCCTGCTCTCTCCCAAACTTTCCGAATTTGTGTATGCCGGACTAGCTCAATCGGTAGAGCAGTTGACTCTTAATCAATTGGTTCGGGGTTCGAGTCCCCGGTCCGGTACCATTATTCCCGCCAGCTTAGCTCAGTTGGTAGAGCAGCTGATTTGTAATCAGCAGGTCGTCGGTTCGAGTCCGACAGCTGGCTCCATTTTGTTGGCTTTCACCGCCGAACGAGAGCGGGCGGCGGGTATGGCCCTGTGCGCTCCAGGGTGCTGCGGCGGAAGGGCTCATATGCCGCTGTCGCCCAAGCTGTCGCTTGGTTTTTCAGGCTATACCGTCAGGCAGGAGCTGATGAGTTCGCGGGTGTAGTCGGATTTCGGATTGCCCAGAACCTCCGTCGTTTTGCCTCGCTCGACGATGCGCCCGACGCGCATGACGACGACCTCCGCGCACAGGTAGTCAATGACCGCGAGGTCGTGGGCGATGAATATGAGTGTGAAGCCGAGGTCCCTTTGGAGCTGCCGAAGAAGGCGCAGTACTCGGGCCTGCACGGAGACGTCGAGGGCCGAGACCGACTCGTCCATGACGATGGCCTCGGGCGCGCTGAGTAGCCCGCGGGCAATGGCCATGCGCTGGATTTGTCCGCCGGAAAGGCTGTGCGGGAAGCGGGTGAGCAAACCGCTCTCCAATTGCGCGTATTCCAGGCAGCGGGCAATGCGGTCGCGCCGGGCGGAAACGTCAAGATCCGTAAGGTAGCGCAGGTGCTCGTCGAGTTGAGCGCCCAGACGTCGGCGCGGATTGAATGCCGCGTAGGAGTTCTGGAAGACAAATTGCACCGAGCGGTAGAATTCACGGGGCCGGATGGTGTACGGGGTCACCGGTTGCCCGCGGAAGCGGACCTCCCCGTCCGTCGCGTCTTCAAGGGCGACGAGAATGCGCGCGAGCGTGGATTTTCCGCTGCCGGACTCGCCGACAATACCGAGCGAGACACCGGACCGGATGTCGAGGTCGATTCCGTCCAGCGCGGTGACCACCCGCCCGCCGCCGAACCATCCGCGCCCGCCGAAAACCTTGCGCAAGCGCTGCACCGAATACACTGGTCCGCTCATGTGCCGCCCTCCGTTTTGCCGCTGTCGTCCAAGCCCAAACTTTGCTCTGGCCCGGCACCGAGCCTCGGAATGCTGGCTATCAGCCGCCGCGTATACTCATGCTGCGGATTGCGCAGGACCTCCACGACGTTCCCGGATTCGACGACCTTGCCCCGGCGCATCACGATCACCTTGTCTGCCACCTCGCGGACGACACCGAGGTCGTGGCTGATGAATACCATGGCGAGGCCGTGCTCGCGGCGGATGCGGGCGAGCAGTTCCAGCACGCGTTTCTGCACCGTGACATCGAGGGCCGTCGTCGGTTCGTCGGCGACAAGGACTTTGGGCTCGTTGGCCAGCGCCATGGCGATGGCAATCCGCTGACACTGGCCGCCGGAGAATTGATGGGGATACGCCCGGCAGGCTTTCTCCGGGTCCGGAATGCCGACTTGGTCGAGCAGTCCGGTCACACGTTTCCGCACCTCCGCAGCTTTTCGGTCCGCGCCGCCGTGCGCCCGCACGGCTTCGGCAAGCTGCTTTCCGACGGGTATCACGGGATGCAGGCTGTCAAAAGGATTCTGAAAGACGTAGCCGACCCGCGCGCCGCGCAGGCCCCGCAAGGTTTCTTCGGAAGCGGAGAGTACATCAATTCCGTCGATGTGTATGGAGCCTGCGGTGATCCGTCCCGGGGGCGAAGCGACGAGACGCGCCAGCGCCATTGCCGTGACGGACTTCCCGGAGCCCGACTCTCCGACGATGCCGAGACATTCGCCCGCCTTGAGTGAGAACGAGACATCGTGCACCGCGGGCTCCGACGCCTCCCCTTCACCGAAAACGATCTCCAGGTCCCGCACCCGCACGAGTGCATCGCCCGTTGTTTCGTCCGGCTCGATGTCCGCCGCGCGGGTTGCGCTTGTGGCGGCCCCCGGCGCGCTGTGCGCCCCGCCCTCGAGGCGCGGATCGAGCCAGTCCCGCAGTCCGTCGCCGATGAGGTTGATGCCGATGACGAGAATGAGAATGCACACCCCTGGGAGCAACCCCACATGCGGATGCACAAGCATCACCTTGCGCCCGTCTGCCAGCATAGAACCGAGGTCGGCCTGCGGCGGCTGCGCGCCCAAACCAAGAAAACTCAGCCCTGCCGTCTCGAGAATCATCCAACCCAGCGTCGTCGACATCGCGATAACAATTACGGGAAGCACATTGGGGAAGACCCCGGCAAAGAGGGTGCGCAGGCGCGGTTGTCCGCCGATGCGCGCGGCCTCGACAAAGGGCATGGCGGAGACGGTCAGGGCCGTTCCGCGCACGGAGCGGGCAAAGAACGGAATATTGACGACCGCGATGGCGATGAGCGCGTTGAGCAGACCCGGGCCGAGCACGGCGACAATGGCGAGGGCAAGAATGAGGTAGGGAAAGGCGAGGACCATGTCGATCCCGCGCATGAGGACGGTATCGACCCACCCCCGGAAGAACCCGGCGCACAATCCGATAAGCGAGCCGACGAAGGCCGCGATGAGCGTGGCCGCGGCGGCGACGGCGAGCGATACTCGCGTTCCCCAGACGAGACGCGACAGGATGTCGCGCCCGAGCGTGTCGGTGCCGAGCAGAAACCCGTCGCTGCCGGGGGCAAGGAGACGGTCGCGCAGGTTCGTTTCATTGGGATCGGCGAGGGGAAGAATGGGGGCAAGCAGGGCAAGCAGGACGATCCCTCCGAAGAGAACGCACCCGACTACGGTGAGGGGATTGCGCAGGAACTTCTTCATCGCTTCAACCTCGGGTCAAGGGCGTGCTGGACGACGTCCGCAAGCAAGTTTACAAACACATAGGCCACCGCCACGACGAGGACGCCGCCCTGCACGAGCAGCAAGTCGCGCTGGCTGATGGCGTTGACCAGCATCCGCCCGAGTCCGGGCCACTGAAAAATCGTCTCAACGTAAACCGCCCCGCCGATGACAAAGCCCGCCTGAAGCCCGAGCACGGGCATTGTCGCGACGATCCCGCTGCGCAGGGCATGGCGGAGGATCACCCGCCGCTCGCAGATGCCCTTTGCGCGGGCCGTGCGGATGTAGTCCTGGCGCAGAACCTCCAGCATTTGGGTGCGGACGAAGCGGGCGACGACAGCGGCGGCGACAAAACCAAGGGTGAAGGCGGGCAGAATGAGGTGGCGCGCAATATCCCACACAGAACCGCCGCCGTCGATGGAGACCATACCTCCGGAGGGCAGCCACCGCAACTGTACGGCGAAGACGACGATCAAGAGCAGCCCGAGCCAGAAGGCGGGCGTGGAGATACCGACCATGACTCCGAGGGAAAGGAACCGGTCGGTCCAGCTGTATTGGCGGGCGGCCGACGCGACGCCGACGGCGGTGCCGAGGAGGACACATATAAAAAAGGCTGCCCCGGCGAGAAGGAGCGTCGCGCCGGCCCGCTCGCCCAGTTCTTCGGCCACCGGACGCTCCAGACTGTAAGCATATCCAAAATCACCCCGCGCCAAGTTTGCGATCCATGTGCCGTAGCGCTCCCAGAGCGGAGCATCGAGCGCCATACGCTCGCGCAGTTCCCGGACATTCTCATCCGTGGCATAGGGACCGAGAACGGCAAGCGCAGGATCGCCCGGCACGAGCGCCATGAGCAAAAAAACAAGGACCGAAACCCCGAAAACCACGGGCACGCCGAAGAGCAGACGTTTGATGATGTATGCCGTCACCGCTCTTTCTCCACGCCGGTGAGGTTGAGGAGAAACGACGGCTCGAGCCGCATGTCGCGGAGGTCGCGGCTGTACACGGCGTTCTGCCGCCACGCCGCGACGAAGAGGAAGGGTGCCTCCTCGTGCACAAGCCGGTCGATCTCGCGGTAGAGGCGGCCGCGCTCGTCGAAGTCCGTCGTCCGCCGCGCCGCGGCCAGCAACTCGTCGAGGCGTTCGTTCTCGAAATAGCCGGAGTTGAAGCCGCCTGCCTCCGGCAGCGCGGCCGAACTCAGGGCGAGCGAAGGCAGCGTGTCGGGGTCGTGCGTAATCCACGCCATCTGCGCCATCTCGGCACGTCCTTCGAGGCCGGCGTTCACACGCGCGAGAAATGTGTTCCACTCGAAGACCTCAATCCTCACATCGAGACCGACGCGGGCGAGGTCGGCCTGAATGGCCCCCGCCATGGGCAGGGGCTCCAGCATGCCCGATCCGCTCTCGGTCGCGTAGAGCCGCAGCGTCGCACCGCTGTGGCCCGCCTCTTCGATCAACTGCCGCGCCTTCTCCGGATCATGCGGGTACGGATGCACGTCCGGATGGCTCGCCCATTCGAAGGCGCGCGAAATGACACCGTGCGCGACCGATGCCGTCTCCTGCAGGAGGTCGCGGGTGATGGCTTCCTTGTCGACGGCGTAGTTCACCGCCCGCCGCATGCGCACATCATCGAAGGGCGGCTCGCGTGTGTTCAGGATGAGGAACCATAGGTGCGAGCCCTCCGTCTCTGCGACGGCGAACGCCTCGTGCGCGCGCAGGTAGCCGACCAAGTCGGGCGGAGCTTCGACCAGCAGATCGATGTTGCCGGCCAGCAGTTCGGTGAGGCGGGAATTCTCGTCGGGCAGCGGACGGAAGAGCAGGCGTTTGACGGAAGTTTCCGCCACGGCCTCGCGGTGCGCGTCGAAGCGCTCAAGCAAAACCCAGCGCTGCCGCGCCCACTCGCGGAAACGCCATGGCCCCGTGCCCGAAGGTTTGCGGCCGAAGCGGGAGCCCTCCGCCCGGACCTGCGTCGGCGAGACGATGTAGCCGGTCGGGTACGCCAGATTGGAGAGAAACGGCGCGTAGGGCTCGTCGAGTTCGAAGACAACGGTGTGGGTGTCCGGAGTTTCAATGCCCTCCACCATCGAGAAGAGGAACGCCATGGGAAACGGACCGGTGTCGCCGAAGGGATGGTCCCCGTCGAGCATCCGCTCGAAATTAAAGCGCACAGCCTCCGCGTCGAAGGCTGAACCGTCGTGAAAAACAACGTCGTCGCGCAGCTCGAAGGTGTAGCGCCGACCGCTCTCGTCCACGGACCACTCGCGGGCGAGAGACGGGCCGAGGTCGAGTGTGCCCGGTTCGAAGCGCACGAGACCCTCGTAGACATGGGCGAGGATGCGGAAATCATTCGTCGCCGTGGCGACATGTGGATCGAGCGAGCGCGGCTCGGCCACTTGGCCGACAACAATCGCGTCGGCGGGGGTGCCCGCGCGCTCACCGCAGGCCGCGAGTATCAAAATCAGTGCCGGACAAGCGAAAGAGGCGAAGCGACGACATATCGAAGACCCTGTCCGTGCCGCGTTGGTCCGGACCAGGCTCCGTGTCAGTTGTCTGATGAAACGGACGACCATACCTTCCGCTCATTTGCCTTTCTTGTCGCGGACAGGTTTCCGGCGCTCCCCGTCGTCTCCGTGTTTGTCGGCCTCGGCTTCCTGGGCGATGCGGGAGACCTCTTCGTGGCGGAGGGGGCCGACGGGCACGGTGCGGGTGGAGGGGAAGTGATCGAGATTGGCCTCCAGTTCGCCCCGGTCATGGAAGAGCGGGATCGACTGAACATAGGCCATGACCATCCGTGCGATGGCGTGCAGCGAGTCGATATGAGTCCGCTCATAGCCGTGCGACGCGTCGACGCCGAAGGCGGCAAGGGCGGTGCGGATGTCATTGCCGGCCTCGACGGCAGAGGCACTGTCGCAGCGGTAGTAGCGGAAGATGTCGCGCGTGTGGGCGATGTTGTTGTCTTCGCAAAGTTTGAGAAGCCGGTTTGTGAGGTGGAAATCAAACGGTCCGGAGGAATCAGCCATCGCGACGGTGACTCCGAATTCGGTGGACTCCTGGCCCGGCGCGCAGGTGCCGTTGTCGATGGAGACCATTTCGGCAACGTCGCCGTGGAGCACAGCGGAGGCACCGATGCCCACCTCCTCTGAAATTGTGAAGAGAAAATGGGTTGTCACCGGCAACTGCACCTTCTGCTCCGTAAGCGCCTTCGCAACGGTGAGAAGCATGGAAACGCCCGCTTTGTTGTCGAGGTGGCGGGAGACAAGAAATCCGTTGGGCAGAAACTCCGCTTGGGCGTCGACACCGATGAAGTCGCCCACCCGCACGCCGAGCGCTTCAAGATCACGCCGTGTTTCCACGCGCTCGTCGATACGCACTTCGAGGTTGTTCCACGCCACTGGCTGCGTATCCACTTTTTCGTTGTAGACATGCCCGGAGGCTTTGAGCGGCAGGATCGTTCCCCGGTAAATGACACCCTTGCTGAAGACCGATACGCGTGCGCCTTCGGCGAAGCGGGCCGACCACGTTCCGACCGGCACGATCCCGAGGCGTCCGTTGTCTTTCAGTTGCGCGGTCATTGCCCCGATGGTGTCAACGTGAACGACGACCGCCCGCGCAGGGGAAAGACTCTTTCCCTCTAGAGTGGCGCGGATGGCGCCGCGGCGGGTCAACTCGTAGTGAACGCCGAGGCGGTCGAGTTCGCCGCAGACGTCGCGGACGATGGGGTCCGTGTAGCCGGTGGGGCTGTGGATACCGAGGAGGTGGAGCAGCTTTTTCTGCAGGTACTCAAGGTCGAGATTCATCTTACTTTCCGCCGAGAGCGGGATGGGCACCACCGGCGGTGTGCGGAAAGAGAAAGTCGATGAACTTCTCCGCCGTGGGCGCGGGTTCGTGATTGGCAAGGCCGGGTCGTTCATTGGCCTCGATCATGGCGTAGCCGGATGCTTTCACCGACGGGACGAGGAAGTCGAGCCCGACGACAGGTATTTCGAGCGCCTCCGCCGCACGGCAGGCCGCCTTGCAGAGGTCCGGGTGAAGGTCTTTCGTAACATCATGAATCGTGCCGCCGGTGTGGAGGTTGGCGGTCTTGCGCACGGAGAGGCTGACCCCTTCGTCCAGCACATCATCCATGGAAAAACCCTCGTTGCGCACGCAGCGCTCGGTCTCGGCGTCGACGGGGATGTGACTCTCCCCGCCGGTGGCGGCCTCGCGGCGGCGGCTGAGCGATTCGATGAGTTGGCGGATGGTGTGGCGGCCCGTGCCGGAGACACGCGGCGGTCGCCGTACAGCCGCGGCGACAACTTCATTGTTGATAACGATAATGCGCAAATCTTTTCCTTCGACAAACTCTTCGAGCAGCACCGTGTCGCACACGGCGCGCGCCGATTCAAGGGCGGCGGTTAGTTCTTCCCCGGTGCGCACGTCGACGGAGATACCGTGCCCTTGTTCGCCGCGGGCAGGCTTGACGACCACACGTTTGTGCTTCGCGAGAAAGGCCTGCGCATCGTGCTCGTCGGTGATGATTTCCTGGGCGGGTACGCGGATGCCCGCCTTTTCGACGATCGACCGCGTGAGGGCTTTGTCGTCGCACCGGCTCATGGCCACAGCCGTCGTGAGTTCGCTGAGCGATTCACGGCAGATGATCCGCCGCCCGCCGAGGCAGAGCCGGAAGTATCCGCGCGCAGGGTCGAGAGGTTCGACGGCGATGCCCCGGCGCAAAGCTTCGTCGATGATGATACGCGCGTACGGGTTGTATCCGGAATCCGGAAATTCGCCTACGTAGAGCGGCTCGTTGTGAGGATTGCGCGTCTTCACGGCAAAGACCGCGACTCGCTTGAAGCCGAGCTTCTCGTAGAGCGCAATGGCGCTGGTGTTGGTGTGCATGACCGAGAGGTCGAGCTGCTCCCGGCCGCGTGCCTTGTAGAACTCGATGAGAAAGCGCACGAGTGCAGCCCCCACGCCGGGCATCGGCGCCTGCGGGTCGACGGCGAGCGCCCACAGGCTGCTGCCGTTTTCAAGGTCGTTGAAGCAGGCTTGGTGGTCCACCCCAAGCGCCACGCCGAGGACGGCGCCATTTTCATCGCTGCGGGCGACAACGTAATCGAGACGCTCGTCGCGGCGGCTCTTCCAGACAACCTCTTCGTTGACGCAAACCATGTGGTGCAAACCGTAGATTCGGTTGATCTCGGCGATCTCCTCGCGCCGCGTGACAGGCCCGATGGTGAATCCGTTGGTCCCCGCCGCTTTCGGCTTGTAGTCCGCAAACCGGATACGGAACGTGTGCGACGGATCGAGGAAGAGCTGCTGTGGAGAAGAACTGAGGACGATGTGCGGATCAGTGAGATAGAAGGCGATGTCCCGCTTGCCGGGCTCTTCACGGAGAATCTCCCGTGCGACAGCCTCCGGCGAAGGAAAAGTGAAGGCAAAGAGCAGGCGCCCCCAACCGCAATCGAGGATCACTCCTGGGGAGTTCTCCCGTCCGGGGTGTTGTTCTTCAGGCATGGTCTCCGGGAAAATCAGATCCCTTGTTTTTGTAGCCACAGCTCGAGGAGCGTGAGCTGCCACACTTTTGAACCGCGCAGCGGCGTAATGTGCTTCTCCGGATCGGCGAGAAGCTTTTCCGTATAAGCCTTCTGGAAGAGTCCGCGCTCGCGCGCCTTCTGATTGGTCACGGCGTCGCGCGCCATATCGAGAAACTCGCCGCGCAGGTATTTCAGAGCGGGAACCGGAAAATAGCCCTTGGGCCGGTCGATGACCTCCTTGGGGATGACGGAGCGCGCTGCCTCTTTGAGGAGGTATTTGCCGCCATCCTTGATCTTCAATTCGGCGGGCACGGAAGCCGCGAACTCCACAACTTCGTGGTCTAGAAAGGGGACCCGCGCTTCGAGGCTCCAAGCCATTGTGTTGTTGTCGACGCGCTTCACCGGGTCGTCGACGAGCATGACCCGCGTGTCGATACGCAGGGCCTTATCGATAGGCCGCGGGGCACCCGGTGCGGCGAAATGCCCCTCGACGAATTGCCGGGCGTAATCCTCCTCCACGAAACGCGGGTCGATCAACTCTTTGTATTCACCGAAGTCGCGGTCAAAGAAGGCTTTCGCGTAATCATCGACAGGGTGCTGGCTCTCCAGCATGGGCGGGTACCAATGGTAGCCGCCGAAGATTTCGTCGGCGCCCTGTCCGCTTTGCACCACCTTGACAAACTTGGCGACCTCCTGCGAGAGCAGGTAGAAACCTACATTGTCATGGCTGACCATGGGCTCGGACATGTTTTCGATGCAGCTTTGCAGGGCCGGGAGGGCGCGCGAGCTGTCGATGAAGAGCTTGTGGTGCTTGGTCGCGAAGCGCTGTGCCACGATGTCCGAATACTGAAACTCGTCGCCTTTCTCTTCGCCCACCGTCTCGAAGCCGATGGAAAACGTCTCCACGTCGGCGGCCCCGTTTTCGGCAAGAAGCCCGACAATGAGGCTCGAGTCGATGCCGCCCGAGAGGAGTACGCCCACCGGCACGTCGGCGATGAGCCGGCGCTTGACCGACCTGCGCATGACCTCGAGTGTCGCCGCCTTCCAATCGTCGAGCGTGAAGTTGCTGTATTCCTCTTTCGGTTCGTAGGAAAGATCCCAGAAGGCCCGCTCGTGCCAGTGTCCGTCCGGTTCGATCGTCGCGATTGTGCCGGCGGGCAGCTTGCGCACGCCCTTGATGATCGTATGCGGGGCGGGCACAACTGCGTGAAACGTCATGTAGTAGTGCAGGGCCACCGGATCGAGGTCGGTGTCCACCGTGCCGCTCTTCAAAAGCGCGGGCAGGCGCGAGGCAAAGCGCACACCGTCGGCATCCTTGGCATAGTAGAGGGGCTTGATCCCCAGACGGTCGCGCGCCATGACGACCCGGCCGGTGTCGCGCTCGCTGATGGCGAAGGCAAACATACCGTTGAACCGCTCCACACACCGGTCGCCCCACTCATGGTAGGCCTTGAGGATGACCTCCGTGTCGCCGTTGCTGAAAAAGGAGTGGCCCTTGCCCTCCAGCTCCTTGCGCAGCTCAGGATAATTGTAGATGGCGCCGTTGTAGACGATGGTGAGCCCGAGAGCCGAATCGATCATCGGCTGCTGGGCGGCCTCGCTCAAATCAATGATCTTGAGCCGCCGGTGGCCGAAGCCGACGCGGCCGCGCACGACCATACCGTGCGCGTCGGGTCCGCGCGGTACCATGGCGTCGCACATGGCCGCCAGCACCGCGGGGCGCGCTTCCTTTTCTCCAAAACGGATTTCACCGCATATTCCGCACATTCGATAACTTTCTTTGAGGATCGGTTTGGATTACGGGCCGCCGCACCCGGCGCGGATAACCGCGACCGGAAACAAAACCCGCCAAAGTCTCCCAATACAAAGCCCGCCCGTCCGACTGTCAAAGGTTCACTTGATTCCGGCGACCGCGTCCCTGCTTTGCCGCGTTCCGGAGACGGAAGACCAGCGGCGCCGTGTCGTCGCGGCGCTGCATACAGTCTCTTCCCGGATGCCCGCGGAATCAGGTGACCCGGAAGAATATCCGCTTGCCGGCTTGGATGACGACAGGTTCGGTCGGTCGTCGGAGCGGCTCCATCGGATTGGCCATCCGCTCTCCGCCGAAGCGCACCGAGCCCTGCTCGATGAGGCGGCGAGCTTCTTTTTTGCTCGGAAACATTCCGGTGGCGGCAAGAATGTTTACCAGCGTTTGGCTATCTCCGTCGGCGAGGTGATCCCACGCGAATGCGGGCATTTCGTCGGGGAGTTCATTTTTCGAGAAGACTTTCTCGAACTGCTCCAGCTCACGCTGTCCCGTGCCTTCGCCGTGGATGCGGTCGGTGAGGCGGCGGGCAAGGGCTTTCTTGGCGTCCATCGGGTGGCCGTTCTTGAGCTTCGCTATCGCCTCCTCGCCGGCGAGGAGGAGCAGGCGGTAGTAATCCCACATGACGTCGTCGCCAATAGACATGGTCTTGCCGAAGAGTTCTCCCGGCGGGTCGTTGAAGGCGATGTAATTGTCCTGCGACTTCGACATCTTCTTCGCGCCGTCAGTGCCGACGAGGAGCGGCAGGGTGAGGACCACCTGTTCGGGCTTGCCCGCCGTCTTCTGGATCTGGCGGCCGACGAGGCAGTTGAAGGTTTGGTCGGTTCCGCCCAGTTCGACGTCCGCGTCGATCATGAGTGAATCGTAGCCCTGCACGAGGGGGTAGAGGAACTCGACGATGGAAATCGGGGTGTGCGCGGCGTATCGCTTGGCAAAGTCGTCGCGTTCCAGCATGCGCGCGACGGTCATCTGGCGGGCGAGCTGAAGGCAGTCTTCAAAGCCCATGCCCCGGAACCACTCCGAGTTGAAGCGGACCTCGGTCTTGTCGCGGTCGAGAACAAGATACGCCTGCTCAACATAGGTCTGGGCATTCGCCTCGATCTCCTCACGGGTAAGAACCGGGCGCGTCGCGGACCGCCCGCTCGGATCCCCGATGAGGGTGGTGAAGTCGCCTATGATAAGCACGGCGGTGTGGCCGAGATCCTGAAACTGGCGGAGCTTGTTGAAGACCACCATATGCCCGAAGGTAAGGTCGGGCCGGGTCGGGTCGACCCCCAGCTTCACGCGCAGCGGTCGACCGGTCGCGAGCCGGTCGCGCAGTTCGTCTTCGCTGTAGATTTCGGCGGCGTTTTGTTTCAGTCGGGAAAGAGCATCCATGTGCGTGAAAAAAACGCATAGGTTTCGCCCCCGCAACGCCGGATGCAAGGCAATCTCGGCTTTCGGGTTTACCGGTTTTCGCTTGGCTCAGAAGGTTGTTTCGCCCGCAGCCACTGCCGCGCGCAGGCAAGCGTCTCTTCCCCTGCGGGCGACGGCACCGGCTTCGGCGCGCGCTTGCGCCGGTAGCGCAGGCCTTCGTCCCCGCGCA
>JAFIGH010000137.1 GCA_020831525.1 Opitutales bacterium | reverse complement strand
TTGTGCTAACTCTCTCACCCCTGCACTCTTGAATCTCTCTTTTCATAGGCGGTGGCCCTCTCCCGCTTCGTCCCCACGCCCATCCGGCTCCGCGCCTTGCCAAAGCTTCAGCCTACGGCACCGCCCGACCCGGCTTCGACAAGCTCAGGCGGCGTCTTTCTTGGATTTGCGCTTGAGTTTCGGCCCGGCGACGCCGTCGACGACAGCGCGGTTGATGACGACCTCGTCAACGTCGTCCATGGACGGCAGTTCGTACATGATGTCGAGCATGATGCCCTCCATGATGGAGCGGAGGGCGCGGGCACCGGTTTTCAGCTCGATGGCTCGCTGCGCGATGGCGGTGATGGCGTCGCGCGTGAAGGAGAGCTTCACGCGGTCGAGCGCAAAAAGCTTTTCGTACTGCTTGGAAAGCGCGTTTTTGGTGTCGATGAGGATGTGCTCCAGCTGATCGACGGTCAGTTCTTCAAGGACGGACACAACAGGGAGCCGCCCGATAAATTCCGGGATGAGACCGAAGCGCACGAGGTCCTCCGGCGCAATCTTGGAAAGAACTTCGCGATCCTCCACCTGCTCCGCCTTGGCGGACTCCCATCCGATCGTGCCCTTGCCGAGGCGGCGGCGGATGATGCCTTCCATGCCGACAAACGCGCCCCCGCAGACGAAAAGCACGTTAGTGGTGTCGATCTGGATGTACTCTTGGTTCGGATGCTTGCGCCCGCCCTGCGGCGGCACATTGCACATCGTGCCCTCGAGAATCTTGAGCAGGGCCTGCTGCACGCCCTCGCCGGAGACGTCGCGGGTGATGGAGACGTTCTCGGTTTTGCGCCCGATTTTGTCGATTTCGTCGACGTAAATGATGCCGCACTGGGCGCGCTTGACGTCGAAGTTGGCGTTCTGGAGGAGGCGGAGGACGATGTTTTCCACATCCTCGCCCACGTAACCCGCCTCGGTAAGCGTTGTGGCGTCGGCGATGGCAAAGGGAACGTCGAGAATTCCCGCGAGGGTGCGGGCGAGCAGGGTCTTACCGCTGCCCGTGGGGCCCAGAAGAAGGATGTTGCTCTTCTCGATGGTTACGTCGCGCAGGGCCGCCGGCGTGTCGACACCCGTGCCGGCGGCGGCGGAGAGCCGCTTGTAGTGGTTGTAGACCGCCACGGAGAGCACCTTCTTGGCGTTTTCCTGGCCGATTATGTGCTGGTCGAGTTCCGCCCTGATCTCGTGCGGCTTGAGCAGCTTGAAGGCCTCCCCGCCTGTCTTTGCCTCGGGCTCGCGCAACTCGCGGTCAATGATGGTCTTGCAGACGTTCACGCACGAATCGCAGATGTGCACACCCGCCGGACCCGCGATCATTTTGCGGACTTCGCCCTGCGATTTCCCGCAGAAGCTGCAAAACGTCATTTTCGATGGCTTGGCCACAAATTCTCCTTATCCTTACTTGGCTTCCTCTGCCTTGGCCGCGGCGCGCGGCTTTACCTCAATTACAGTGTCCACAATGCCGTAGTCGCGCGCCTCGTGGGCGGTCATGTAGTAGTCGCGGTCGGAATCCTTTTCGATACGCTCGACGGGCTGGCCGGAGTGCTCGGAGAGGATTTCATTGAGCGTCTGCTTCCAGCGCACAATCTCCCGCGCCGCGATGGAGATATCGGCCGTCTGTCCCGTTGCGCCGCCGGAGGGCTGGTGGATCATGAGGCGGCTGTGCGGCAGCGCATAGCGCTTGCCGGGGGTGCCCGCCGCGACGAGGACAGTCGCCATGCTGGCGGCCTGCCCCATGCAGTAGGTCTTGATGTCGCAACTGAGGAAGCGCATCGTGTCGTAAATCGCCATGCCGTCGGTCACGCTCCCGCCGGGACTGTTGATGTAGAGCTGGATATCCTTTTTCGGATCCTCCATCTGCAGCAGAAGCATTTGGGCGATGACGCCGTTGGCCACATAATCGTCGATCGGCGTACCGATGAAAATGATGCGGTCTTTGAGCAGGCGACTGTAGATGTCCCAGCTCTTTTCGGTGCGTCCGTCGCTCTCAACGACGTGCGGAAGCGGAAGGTAGTAACTCATTGCAAATTCATGGCTGTGAAGGCGCTTCGCAGAATCACGAAGCAACATCACTCGCTTCGGACACCTTAGCCTCCTTGACAAGGAAATCAAGTGTCTTCCCGAAGAGCACCTGACGCTGGATGCGCAGCAGCTTCGAGCGGTCTTTCTGCAGCTCGCGCACAAACTCCTCGACGGGGGTACGCTGGCGGGAGGCCATGGCCATGATGGCCTGCTGCAAGTCCTCTTCCTCCAGCTTGATCTCTTCTTCTTTGGCGATGCGGGTGAGGATAAGCTGCACTTTGAGGTCGCGCCGCGCGATCTGCTCGGACTGCCCGTGCAGCGCCTCCTTGTTCTTCTCAAACTCCTCTTCCTTGATGCCGCGCTGCATGTTCTCGACCATGATCCGGCCCATGACGTTCTGCGTCTCGGATTCCACGGCGGACTCCGGCAGAGCGAACTCCACCCGCTGGCTCAGGAAATCGACAATCTGCTGTCGTTTCGCGTTCTCCGCCTCACGCTTCTTCGCGCTTTCAAGGTCGGTGAGGACACGGTCTTTCAGTTCTTCGACAGATTCCACCTGCACCGACTTGAGGAAGGCCTCGTCCAGCTCGGGGAGACGGCGCTCACGCACTTCCTCGACCTTCACTGCATACTGCACCGCCTTGCCGCGCAGGTCTTCGACCGGAAAGTCCTCCGGAAAGGTGTGCTCGATGGTCTTTTCATCGCCCGCCGCCATGCCGACGATCCCGTCGACAATAGCGGGAACACCGTATTGCTTGGCTTCGTCCGTGCCCGCCTCTTCCCACGTGCTCTCCGCCTTGCCCCACACCCGGAGGCGCGGCTCTTCGCCGAGCTTCGGCTCGACGGGTTCGCCGTCGACCGTGCCCTCATAGCCGAGGCGCACGTAATCCCCCTGTGCGGCGGCGCGTTCCACCACTGTGAAATCGGCGCGCTCGCGGCGGAGACGTTCGATAGCTTCGTCCACATCCTTGTCGCTCACCTCGGTGGAAGGCGGCTTGGTCTGGATGCCCTTATAAGGCGGCAGTTCGAAGGGCGGCGTCACGTCCACCGTGATCTCGACCGTTGCCTCTTCGCCCGCTTTGAAGGTCTCGCCGTTGCCGAATTTCACCACGGAATAGACGTCCAGCTCGGAATCCTCGAGAGCCTTCTGGTAGACCTTGCGCGAGACAGCGCGGTTGAGTTCCTCGCCGAGTTCCTTGCGGTAGCGCTGCCGGA
Source organism: Opitutales bacterium (assembly GCA_020831525.1). Lineage (GTDB taxonomy): Bacteria > Verrucomicrobiota > Verrucomicrobiia > Opitutales > Oceanipulchritudinaceae > SLLG01. The sequence goes on along the minus strand of JAFIGH010000137.1, from coordinate 5,850 downwards.
TGACATTTTCCGGCGCCTTGCCGGGCCGGAAGCCGGGCACACGGGCCTGTTTCGCGATCGTCTTGAGGACAGTCTTCTCCTCGGACGCGATTTCGTCGCCACTGACGGTGACGAGCAGGTTCTTGCGGGTTTCGCTGATATCGTTGGCGGTTACGTTCACTGCGGATTTCGGTTGGCGGTATTCGCTTGGCAAAAAGAAAAACGAGCAGCCAACACCCTGCGGCAAGCACGGTCAAACAGAATTCAGCCACCGGAAAAATGCCGGGCGGCTGTCATCCCAAAGCGCTTTTCTTCCGGGGGGCCGGCCCCTCAGGCTGCCCGCCGGCGCATCCGCAACACCAGCATGAGCGCCAGCACCCCGAACAACGCAGCATAAACCGACGGCTCGGGGACCGCGGTGAGCGTCACGTCGTCGATTCGAAATTGTGGACTCGAACTCTCGGCCGAGTTCAACCATCTGAGCGTAAGGGAGGGAACCGCAGGAATGACCGCGCTTTCACTGATGGAAACGAAACGCCAGTTCGCCGTTCCGGACCCCGTAGGCTGGGCATCAAAGGTTAAGTCAGTGAAAGCCTCTCCGTCTGAACTAAACGAAACAACCAGTTCCGTCATGTCAGAAGCGGTTGTGCTCTTGTAGGCACCGAAACTGAGCCTCAAATCCTCCGCCGCAAAACCGGAGGTGTCGATTCCGGAAATCGCGATAAAGCGATTATCGCCTCCGGTAAGAAAGGCGTTTCCGTCTCCCGAAGCCTCGTCATATCCGCTGCTCGCCAAGGATGAGCGAATGTCGCCGGTCCCGGAAAAGCTCAAGTCGGCATTGTCAAAAGCATGGTCCGCAATGACAGTTGTGCCATCCGGCACACCGAACGATTCGTAGAAGACAATTTGCTCCTCCGCCGCCGAAACAGCGAGGCAGACGGTGGATGCGGACAGGAGGTAGGCGAGCTTGCGGTAGTTCATGGTCATAGGAATGGAGTGATATAACAATGTAGCAGGTAAACATTCTTTCACGCCCGCACGGAGCCACGCCCGCGCGAGAATGACTGCCAGAAAAACCGGTCTATCCACCGCCGTCAACATCAGGATGCCCACGGGATGCGTAAAATCGACCGTCCCGCGATTGCCGGTTTCCGCCCCGACGGGCATTTTCCGCGGAAAACGGTTCGACACTCCCCGCCACGTCCCTACCAGTCACAAGACCATGCAAAGCAACGAATACACACCGCCGCCCTTTCTCGTCGATCTGCTCAACGCCCGCTCGCCTTCCGGTTACGAGGCCGAGGCGCAGGCTGTTGTCGACCGCGTCGTCCAGCCTGCCGTCGACGAATACCGCAAGGACACGATGGGCAACCGTATCGCCACCGTGAATCCGTCCGGCGACCCCACCCTTCTTCTCACCGGCCACATGGACGAACTGGGGCTGCTCATCAGCTACATCGACGACAAAGGTTTCCTCTACTTCGAGACCGTCGGGGGCATTGATTTGCAGACGGTCTCAGGGCGGCGCGTCTCCATCCTCACCCACGATGGTGTCGTGCGTGGTGTCACCGGACGCCGCGCCATCCACCTCCTCAACGAAGAGGAGCGAAAGCAAGTGCCCAAGCGCGAAAACCTCTGGATCGACATCGGAGCAAAGTCGAAAGACGAAGCCCGCCAGCGCGTCCGTATCGGCGATGTGGCCGTCTACGACCACACCTTTGAACTCTTCCACGGCTCGCTTGGCGTAGCACGCGCCTTCGACAACAAGTCGGGCTGCTTTGTCGTCATGGAGGCCACGCGCCGCCTTGCCGCCATGAGGGACACTCTCGCTGCCAAAGTCGTTGGCGTCGCCACCGCGCAGGAAGAAGTCGGCTGCCGCGGGGCGCGCACGGTTGCGAACCTCGTTCCCGCCCACTTCGCCCTCGCCGTCGACGTCGGCCACGCCACCGACCACCCCGAGTGCGACAACCGCCGCTTCGGCGAATTTAAGCTCGGCGCTGGCCCCATCATCACCCGCGGCGCCAATGTGAACCCGCTTGTCTTCGACCGCCTTGTCGCCGCCGCCGAGGACGCGGACATCCCTTTTCAGATCGAAGCCAATGCGCGTCCCACCGCCACCGACGGCCGCGAACTCCAAATGGGCAACGGCGGTGTCGCCACCGGTGTGCTCTCCATTCCCCTGCGCTACATGCACACTCCGAGCGAGATCGTCGACCTCGAGGACATCGAAAATACCGTCCGCCTCATCGTCGCCTTCGCCAAAGGCCTTGAATCCGGTGCCCGCGCCGACTGGTAACCCATTGGCGGCAGCGTAGCCACGGCGCACTCCGTAAAGCGCCGCTTTACGGTAATGCAGCGGAAGTGCGCCCGGTCCTCCCCTCTGCACGAAAGAGGACTTTTCATTCCCGGACAGGCGTGTCACGGTTGAACAAATGGCACAGGCATACACCATCGGACTGGACTACGGCACAAACTCCGTGCGCGCCATCATTGCGCGCTGCGGCGACGGCGCGGAGATTGGCGCGTGCGTCGTGAACTACCCGAGCGGGCGCGACGGCATTCTGCTCGACCCCGCCGACGCCAACCTCGCCCGGCAGCACCCTGCCGACTACCTCCGCGGGCTGGAAAAATCGTGCGCGGGTGCGCTCGCACAGGCGCGGGAGACTGACTCCGGCTTCAGCCCGGAAGCGGTTATCGGCATCGGGGTCGACACCACCGGGTCGAGCCCCATTCCTGTCGACGCGCGCAACCGCCCGCTGGCCATGGAAGCGGCCTTCCGAGACAACCCCGCCGCGCAGTGCTGGCTGTGGAAGGACCACACCAGCCACCGCGAGGCCGCCCGCATCACCGAACTGGCCCGCGAGCACCGCCCACAGTACGTGGCCAAGTGCGGCAATACCTACTCTTCCGAGTGGTTCTGGAGCAAGATCTGGCACTGCCTCAACACCAGCCCCGAGGTCTTCAACGCCGCCCACTCATGGGTCGAGCTGTGCGACTGGGTCCCGTCCGTCCTCGCCGGGATCGACGATCCCCTCAAGGTCCGCCGCGGCGTCTGCGCCGCCGGCCACAAAGCGCTCTACGCCGACGACTGGGGCGGGCTGCCCGACAAGGAGTTCCTCGCCATGCTCGACCCCGCCCTCGCCGACCTGCGCGACCGCCTCTACGAACGCGCCGAGGACGCTTCCCAACCCGCCGGCGCGCTCTGCGCAGAGTGGGCCGGTAAACTCGGGCTGCCTGCCGGGATTCCGATCGCCATGGGAGAGTTCGACGTCCACTACGGTGCCATCGGCTCCGGCGTGCGCGAAGGCGTCCTCGTCAAGGTCATCGGCACGTCCACCTGCGACTGCGGCGTCGTCTCCGCGGACAAAGAGATCGCCGACATTCCCGGCATTTGCGGGATCGTCAAGGGGGCCATCCTTCCCGGCTTCTACGGTATCGAAGCCGGGCAGTCCGCCGTCGGCGACATCTTCAAGTGGTGGGTCGAAGTCGTGTGCAAGGGCGACGCCGCCACCCACGACGCCTTCACCGCCGAGGCCGCCCGCCTCCAACCGGGCCAGAGCGGCCTCCTCGCCCTCGACTGGAACAACGGCAACCGCACCGTCCTCGTCGACCAGCGCCTCACCGGTCTGCTCCTCGGCCAGACGCTACACACCTCCGCCGCCGAAATCTACCGAGCCCTCATCGAGGCCACCGCCTTCGGTGCGCGGATGATCCTCGAGCGCATCGAAGAATACGGCGTCCCCGTCGAGGCCATCGTCTGCGCCGGCGGCATCGCCGAGAAAAACCCCTTCCTCATGCAGGTCTACGCCGACATCACCGGGCGCGAAATGCGCGTCGCCCGCTCCGGCCAGGCCTGCGCCCTCGGAGCCGCCGTCGCCGCTGCCGTCCTCGCCGGACCCGAAAAAGGCGGACACCCCGACTTCGCCGCCGCCCAAGCCGCCATGACCGGCGTGAAGGACACCGTCTACACTCCGGACCCGGAAGCCAAAGCCGTCTACGACAAGCTCTTTGCCCTCTACCACAAGGTGCACGACGCCTTCGGCGGCGCCGCTTCGCCGGACCTCGCGGGCGTCATGAAAGAGCTGCTGCATATTAAAGAGTCGGCCTGAGGCGGCGGTAGGCAGGCGCGCAAGCCCGGAGCGTGAACGACGAAGAAGGGGAGGATGAACCGACTGTTCGGCGAATGAAAAAATCCCGCCCCGGCCTTGCCTCAACGGGTATCCCGTTGCACGCTCCGGCGAGTCGCGAAAGGACCGCGTCTGTGCTAACCTTCAGTCATGCTACTTACTACTTCAAAACACATTGCCAACGCTGCGCGGTCTACCCGCGTCACACACTTTTGACGCGAGCCGTGTTGACACCGAAAAAAGTCGAAATCCTCTCGCTCGGGGACGAACTGCTCGTCGGCATCCGCCTAAACAGCCACCTCACCTACCTCGGCGGCGAACTCGTACGCCATGGTCTCGAACTGGGACGCGACCAGGAACTGCCGGACGATGTCGAGACCATCCGCGCCGCTGCCGCCGAGGCGCTGACCCGCGCTGATCTTATCATCACCACCGGTGGTCTCGGCCCCACCTCCGACGACGTCACCGTCGACGCCCTCGCCCGTGCTCTGGGGCGCCGGATGCGCCACGACGCCTCCGTGGAGGAGACCATCCGCAGCCGTTTCGCGCGGCGCGGACTCACCCCGACCGAGAACAACCTACGCCAGTGCCGCATCATTGAGGGTGCCGAGGTCCTCCTCAATCCCAACGGCACCGCACCCGGCCAATGGATCGAGGCAGACGGCAAGATCATCGCCGTCCTGCCCGGCCCCACCGGCGAAATGTGCCCGATGTTCGCCGACGGGGTCCTGCCCCGCCTTATCCGCATGGGATGGGCAAGCGAGCGCATTCCGTTCCTCCAGATCCGCACAACCGGTCTCGGCGAAAGCCAGGTTGCCGCCACCCTTGACCCGATTTTCGAACCGTTCGCCGACCGCCTGCGCGTGGCCTATTGCGCCCACGAAGGCGTCGTCGACATACGGCTGGCCGCCACCGGCGAGGACGCGCTGCCCGCTGGCGAACTCCCCCGCATCGGCGAGCGCTGCCGCAGCACGCTCGGATCCGCCTTTGCCGCCTTCGGCGACAGGTCCGTCGCCGGGATCATTCTCACTCAACTGCGCCGCCACGGCAAGACGCTCGCCGTCGCCGAGTCATGCACCGGCGGTCTGCTCGCGGCCCGGTTCACGGAAGTCCCCGGCTCGTCAAAGGCTTTCAACGGCGGTGTCGTCTGCTACCGCAACGACGCCAAGACCAACCTTCTCGGCGTGCCCGGCTGCCTCCTCGAACAGCACGGCGCCGTAAGCCCCGAGTGCGCCGTGGCCATGGCGACAGGCGCGGCCGAGGTCCTCGAAGCCGACTACGCCCTCAGCATCACCGGATTCGCCGGCCCCGAGGGCGGAAACGAGCCGCCCGGCACCGTCTACATCGGCTACCACAGTCCGATCGGTGTCTGGGCAAGCAAGATCCATCACACCGGAACCCGCGACGCCGTGCGCGAACGCGGCGTCAACGCCGCCCTCGACTTCATGCGCCGCAAGCTCCGCAAATACGAGATGCATGAGCTGCTCGAATGCCTGCGCTGCTGAAACGGCGCTGCAACGACCACCGCATAGCGAATCCGGCCCGGAGTAAGGAAGCGCGCCTGCCCTCTATCACTTCACGTAATTCGCATTCGCCCAAGTTCTTTGAACCATCCGGTCGCTTACAGGCTCACCGCCAACACGCGCGATGCGCACCGAACGGGTTCGGCCCAAGGAGTCGACTGCCATCCTAGCCTGACTTCCCCGACATTGAGGCTGTAGGCCCCGTGTTTACCGGGGGCGGC
>JAFIGH010000136.1 GCA_020831525.1 Opitutales bacterium | reverse complement strand
CCCCGCACATTCCCCCGCCTTTGTCCACCGCACGGGCCTGGGCGGCCCGGCACTACTCCCCCCGCCACCCCTCGGCCGCCCTCTACCCGGCGGCGGGCCTCCTCGAACTATCCCGCATGCTCGACGACCCGGCGGAGCGCCAACGCTACTTCGACTACGCGGAGCGCATCCTCGTGAGCCTGTCGACGCCCGACGGCGACGGCGGCTACCTCTCCCAGGGGACGGACTTCGAGAGCCTCCTCACGCGAGGCACCTACACCTTCCCCGGATACGAAAAAGGCCTGAGCTGGGGCGACTTCTACTACGTTCAGGCGTTGCAGCGCTACCGTGAGATCGTCGCTCCGCCCGCGCGCTGGTCGGCGGACACCGTGGCCGGGGCGACAGAACGCTGGGCGCGTGTGCCCTCGCATGTCTGGACTGTACGTTCCCACGCCGGCCGCACTGCCCTCGGCACAGCCCACGGACGCTTTACCGCGGGCCTCGGCGGCGAACCCCTCGCCGTCGCCCTCTTTGACACCCCCGTCTCAGGTGACCTTGTTTTTTCTGTCGACGTAGCCGCGGCGGAAAACCTCGAACTCCGCCCCGAAACCGCCGCACGCATCCTCTTCAACTGGACCGACGACGCCAACTACGACTACTTCAAGCTCAGCGCCACCCCCGGCGAAAGCGGTCTCTACCGGCGGACCGCAGGTACCGACGCCCAGATCACCACCGTCGCCGACGCCCTCCTGCACGGCCACGGCTGGCGCAGCGTCTCGCTTGCCCGCACAGGCACCCAATACACCGTGTCCATCGACGGCGAACAGGCCGCTTCCGCAAATCTCACCGCCGCCCCGGAGCACGGCTTCACCGGTGTCGCAGCGGAAGGACAGTCCGTCTTCTTCGCGGATGCGGCGCTCGACGCCGAAACCCCGGCCGAGACGTTCGCCGACTGGGCCGAACTCGCCGTCCCCGATCCCGCCAAACGCGGCGCGGGCGACGATGCCAACACCGACGGAGCCGCCAACGTCCTCCACTACCTCGCCGGCACAGCGTCCCTCGCCGCCGCATCCGCCGACGGCAATCCGCTTGCCGTCACCCTTCATCCCGGCGCGGATTCCGTCGGCCTGCGCTTCCACGCCCGCAAGCGCGGGGACTACGCCCTCTCCGCCGAATACTCCGCCGACCTTCAGTGGTGGCATCCTCTCCCCACCCGGCCCATGCCCGACACCCTTCCCGACGCCGCGGGCCGCCGTGCCATGGAAGCCCAAGCGCACGAGACCGCCGCCGGGTTTTTCCGCCTCCGCGCCGACCCGCGCACGGAAACGCCGTAGCGCGGCTCCGTCTTCCCCTTCGATTTTCCACCCTCCGGGAACCGGAAGACGCCCGGCCGCCGGGCAATTCCAACCCCGGTGCGACTGCCGACAGTGCGCCGGACGACCGGCGAGAGAGGTCTCTCCACCCCACCCGCAAGCAACCCGCCGAACGGGTGTGAGCACGAAGTTTGTTCACCCGGCGCGCGGGCTCGCCCATGCCTACGGAGTCGGCGCCCGTCCATCCCGCAACAACGCCGCACATCCAACCAACCCGTCAACATATAAATCCGTGAGCTAAGAATTTCTGTCAACGATTATTTCCGTGAGATGAGTATATACCGGGGAAATTTCTGTCCCATAGATTTATATAATTGCGCATGACGACTGGTCGAAAAGCAGAGCCGCGGTATGGCGGTTGCGGGAAACCCGGGGCCGCACCTGCACCGAGGTTGACGGTCGAGTGCTCTTTGCGGATGGTGGCGCTTTTCTCCATGGAGGGCAGGGACACCAACCAGCATAGGGCCGAGGCCGCGCCACTGCGGCCGGGGCTCCTGCATGGTCCGGGCCGCGCCGCGGTCGTGCGGGCATGAAGACGGCGCGGATACCGGACGGGGCGGACTGCCATGTGTGGACGGGGGTCGTGCGGGCCTTTGCGCCAGCCCTTGTCGAAGAACTTTCGGCGCGGTCTTCAAACGCGGTGACTGTCGTCTTCCTTCGCGACCTTGCCCATGCGGAAAGCGACGCCGCCGCCGTGAATGCCTTCGCCGCCCACCTGCGGGGAACCGGTCCCGAGCCCGAGGTCCTGATTCTTCCCGAGCCGCCCGAGGCGGACGACGACAGCCCGCGGGCGACAGAACGCGCCTACGACCGCATGGCCGCGCTCACCCGCCTCGCCGACTACGCGGAAAGGAAACCCCCGGGCCAACGTCTCGTCATCCTCACGAATCCCCGCGCGTTTTTCGCGCCTGTGCCGGAGCGCACGCGCCTGCGCGGGCGCGGCCTGAAGCTCGCGCGGGGGGCGGAGGCGGACTTCACCAAGCTCCGCGAAGCCCTCGCCGCCCTCGACTACGACGAAGAAGCCGTGTGCGAATACCCGGGCCAGTTTGCCGTCCGCGGCGGGCTCGTCGACATCTACCCGGTCAACGCCGAGGCACCGGTGCGCGTCGACTTCTTCGGCGACGAAATTGAAGCCATCCGCGTCATCGACCCGACCACGCAGCGCTCGGAGGGTGCCGTCGACGCCGTTACCGTGGCCCCGCGCCGCGCCGACTTCGCGGCCAACCGACCCGAGCACATCTTCGACTACTTCAGCGGCGGGACGGACTGGATCTTCGACGAACCCGAGTCCCTCGCGGAAGCCTTTCCGGGGCACGCGCAGCATTTCGAGCGCCTCAAGGACCGCGGCACCGGCCTCCAGGCCCTCTTTACATCCCGCGCCTCCGCGCCGGATGCCTACCACCTATTCTGTGAACTCGAAGTGCCCGGCGACCTCGCCCCGCCCTCGCCCGTCGTGCACAACCTCCGCACCGAGGGCCTGGAGGTGTACCGCGCCCGCCCCCTCGAAGAGCGGATCGGCTACGAGCGCATTGAAGACGAACGCGCCGCGCGGCTTGCCTTTCTGCAGCAACTGGCGGCATGGGAAGAGGCGGGCGAAACGGTCTTTGTCGTCGCGCACAACACCGGCGAAGCCGACCGTTTCCGCGAAATCATCGGCGAGGAACCGAAGCTCAAGACGTTTGCTCCCAAGGTCATCATCGCTCCACTGCGGGCGGGCTTCCGCGCCGCACCCGGCGACGACGCTCCCCTGCCCCTTTCATGGCCCGCGGCGGACGGCGCGCGGGCGCTCACCCTCGTCTCGGATGCCGAGATTTTCGGACGCTACCGGTCGCGGCCGGCCGCATTCCGCAGGCGGCGCGTGCCCGTGCGGTCGCAGGTCGACCACCTCCTCGACTTTTCCGAACTGGCGGACGGCGACTACCTCGTCCACCTCTCCCACGGCGTCTGCATCTACCGGGGTCTCTCAACGATGGAAATCCGCGGCAAAAAAGAGGAAGTCATCTCCCTCGAGTTCGCCGACAGCATCACCCTGCACGTCCCCCTCTACGAGTCGCACCTCCTCACCCGCTACGTCGGTCTGTCCAAGGTGTCGCCGCGCCTTGGGCGGCTGGGCTCCAACGCATGGGAAAAGTCCCGCCGCTCGGCCGAGGAGGCTACGCTGGACTTTGCCGCCAAGCTCCTCCAGGCCCAGGCCTCGCGCCTACACGGCGGCGGCCATTCCTTCCGCCCCGACACCGACTGGCAGCACGCCTTTGAGGATACCTTTCTTTTCGAGGAAACGCGCGACCAGCGGCAGGCGATTCTCGACGCCAAGAGCGACATGGAGAAATCCGCCCCGATGGACCGTCTTGTCTGCGGAGACGTCGGCTTCGGCAAAACGGAAGTCGCCCTGCGCGCAGCTTTCAAGGCCGTCATGGAGGGCAAGCAGGTGGCCGTGCTCGTCCCCACCACGGTGCTTGCCCAGCAGCACTTCACCACCTTCCGCGAGCGGTTGGCGGACTTTCCCGTGACAGTCGAAATGTTGAGCCGCTTCCGTTCCAAGCGCGAGCAGAACGCCATCACAAAGCAGCTTGCGGAAGGCCGGATCGACATCGTCGTGGGCACGCACCGCATCCTCGGACACGACGTCCTGTTCAAGGACCTCGGCTTGCTCGTCATCGACGAAGAGCACCGATTCGGGGTGCGCCACAAGGAAAAGCTCAAGGAGGTGAAGCACAACGTCGACGTCCTCTCCATGAGCGCCACGCCTATCCCGCGCACGCTCTACCTTGCCCTCATGGGAGCGAGAGACATGAGCGTCATCGAGACGCCCCCCGCGGACCGCCTCCCTATCGAGACCATCGTGCGCGCCTACGACCCGGAGACCGCGCGGCGGGCCATCGAAGAAGAGCTGGCGCGCGGCGGGCAGGTCTTCTACCTGCACAACCGCGTGCAAAGCATCGAGACCGTTGCCGCCCGCGTGGAGGAACTGGTGCCGCGCGCGCGCGTCGCCGTGGGCCACGGGCAGATGACCGAGGCCGCCCTCGAAAAGGTGATGACGCGCTTCGTCGCGGGCGAGTTCGATGTGCTCGTGTGCACCACGATCATCGAAAACGGGCTCGATATTCCCAACTGCAACACGATCATCATCGAGGGGGCGGACCGCTTCGGCCTCTCCCAGCTCTACCAGCTGCGCGGGCGCGTGGGCCGGTTCAACCGCCAGGCCTACGCCTACCTGCTCCTGCACCGCCACACCCGCCTCCTCGACCTCGCGCGCAAGCGCCTCTCCGCCATGCGCCAGCACAACCAGCTCGGCGCGGGTTTCCGCATCGCCATGCGCGACCTCGAACTGCGCGGCTCCGGCAACCTCCTAGGTCCGCAGCAAAGCGGCCACATCGCCAGCGTGGGCTTCGAACTCTATTGCCAGCTCCTCCGCCAAAGCGTCGCCCGCCTGAAAGGCGAAAAGGTCGCCACCCACGTGCGCGCCACCGTCAATCTCGACTTCGTCTCCGTGGGCGAAGGCACGATGGCACGCGAGGCTCGCTCGGACGGCTTTTCCGCGCTCAAGGATGTCGAACTGGAGGCCGGGCGCATCCCCGTCGTCGAGGCGCACCTGCCCGTCGCCTACATCGCGGAGACGCGCCTGCGCATCGACTTCTACCGCCGCCTCGCCATGGCCGCGACCGTCGCCGAAGTCGATGAAACCGGCGCGGCGCTCGCCGACCGCTTCGGCAAGCCGCCCCGCCCCGCCGAGATCCTCCTGCGCGTCACGCGCATCCGCGCGCGGGCCGAGGAGGCGGGGCTGATCGCGGTCGAAACCGAGGGCAACCGCCTGAAAGTCTTGCGCGCAAGCGGCAAACGCGACGATTATGTGAAAATCGGCGGGCGGTTTCCCCGCCTGACGCAGCGCGGTGCCCTCCGGCGCCTGCGCGAGATTGAACAATTTGTTGACCGGCAACGTCCCAAACACCCGACACCATGACGGCTAAAAAAGGCTTCATTATCCTCCTCCTCGCGACCCTCGCCACTGCGGCGGGCATCGCGCAAACAGCGCACAACATCTGGGACCCGCCCTTCCGGCAAGGCATTGCGGCGGAAGTGGAGGACCGCATCATCACTTTCGAGGAGATGCGGCGCGAGATGATGCCGCTCATCCCCCGCATCCGGGAGAATTCGCGCTCGCAGTCGGAATTCAACCGCCGCATGGAGGAACTCTACTTCGAGATCCTCCAGAATCTCATCGACCGTGTCATCATCGTCAACGAGTTCCGCAAGCGCGAGTTCAACATCCCGCAGTCCGTCATCGAGTCCCACATGGACCAGATCCTCATCGAAGACTTCGACAACGACCGCGCCAAATTCCACGAATACCTCCAGATGATCGGCAAAAACGTGCGCGAATACCGCCGCGACCTGCGCGAGCAGATCATCGTCGGCGCCATGCGCGGGGAGCGGAGGCGCTCCCAGTCCGAGATCAGCCCCGAGCGCATCGAACGCTTCTACAGCGAGAACAAGCTCCACTTTTACGAGGAAGAGGCTATCCACATGCGCGTCATCATGCTGCGCCCCCTCGCCGACGAAAGCCCGGACCTCATGCGCCAGCAGATCGAGCGCGTCATGAATGAACTCGCCTCCGGACGCGACTTCGCCGAGGTCGCCCGCGAATACTCGCAGGACAACCGCCGAGAACGCGGGGGCGACTGGGGCTGGATCCAGCGCCGAGACCTGCGCGAAGAACTCGTCGAAGCCGCCTTCAATCTCGACATCGGTCAGCACAGCGACCCCGTCCGCATCGGCAACCAGACCTTCATCCTCTACGTCGAAGACATCCGCGACGAAGGCATCCAGCCCCTCGGCGAAGTGCGCGAGCGCATCGAGGAAATCCTCGCCAACCAGCTCGAGCGCCAGTCCCAGGAACAGTGGCTCGAACGCCTCCGCCGCGACGCCTACATCAAATACTACTGAGGCGACACCGCCGCACGCGCCTCACGGTCGGACGATGTTTCCGCCGTTCAGCGGGCACCGGTCTGGAACCGGTCGCACGCTTGCGGAGCGTTGCCGTCCGGCAGGGCGGATTGACGCAGCTTCAGGATGATTCGGCTGGCGCAGGTGCGGACAAAGCTGTCGATGTCCTCCTTGCCCTCAAGGGCATGGACAGCGGGATCGCGCCGGACACGACGAACGGCACTGAACTTCGGACGGAGCAGGGGTTTATCGAGTTCTGCTGTCATTGGGACATCGACTGGGTGTCAGGGGTTCGGGAAATAATGGACATTCATTTATCGGGGACGGTTGGACCTCCGTCAATGCCTTTTGACGATCATGGATAATCAACCCTACCCGATCCCACCCCAACGCCCTAAACGCCAAAAATTTACAGGCTCAATCGAGTGACATTGCCCCACAACCGGGAACCCGTTGTCCATGGCCCCGTTCCGGACCAAGAGATTCGGCCGAAGGGCGCTTCTTCAGCCGCGACTGTCACGGGCCTCACGACGCCGAGGTGCGCGGATTGTTTCCCCGGAGTTTTATGCGAGATAATTATCATTATATCACGCGGCTTGCCGCATTAGGCTTTATCATGCTGTGCCTTCAAACCCAAGGTATTCCCTAATGAATGAATCATCGAGCGCACCTTCCCCGGCAAACCCGCCAGCCGCCTCCAAAAGTACCGCCTCACCGCAAAAGGCCGCCAACGCCTCAACGCCTCTCCCTCTTCGTCTTCATCTTGATCTTCGTCTTCCCCGAACGCCGAACCCCGCCCCCAAACACTGAACGCCATCAACAATCAAAAATCAACATTCAGCAATCGACAATCCCCCGAATCAGCCATCACATCAGAAATCAGCCATCGCAGCCCGGCTGCCTCTGAACCCCTGAACGCCGAACCCGCTGAACGCAGAACGCCACACCCCTCAACGCCCCGGCCCCCAAACGAGGTCCAAACGCTGCCATTCTGGCGGCCCGTCCGGGGCGCGAAAAGTCGCCGAAGCCGTGAGGCTTTGCAGCCGCTTCACCCGTCCGTTCCGTGGAGCCGGCGGGTATCTTCCGGCGAGGTTTGCGATTCGCGGGCGGAGGTACTCGGGTTCGAGCAACTCGATGCGCGGGCTCCATTCGAGGACGAAGTGCATGATCTTATCGGCGTGGGCCGTCTCGAATTCGAGGAGCCGCACTTTGCCTTCGGCATCATGTGTTTCCGCCGCGATGCCCGTCAGGTTCACGCCGAGGGCGGGTGGGGCATCTCGCCCCGCCTCCGCGAACAACGCCAGCTCGCAACGCTCCTGCGGCACTGCCGCGACGAAGGGATGGAGCTTTGCACGAACCACACCCGCGCCATGGGATTCCGCTCCATTCTCTACACCCTCGCCAAGCACCTCGGCGACGTGAACGCCGTCCGGCGCGGACGCATCGCCCGGCGCGTCGGACGGCGCGTTGCGGGGCGCGTTGCGGGCAAGCAGGTCTTCCGGCGGATTTTCAAGTAGGGTTCGCCGACGCTCCCGCGACCCGTTGGGCTTGCCAAAGCGCCGCCCGTCGAATTTCACAAAACCGTGCCCCAATGGTATTACCAACGCCCGCCCGAGCAGGCCGATCCGGACGAGCGGCTCGTCGCCGACGCGCTCAACGGCCTCGGCGACGGCTGGACGGTCCGCTGGGGGTGGCACTACGAGGACAACGCCGGGGTGCGGCGGGAGGGCGACTTTCTCATTCTCGGTCCCGGCGGCCATGTGCTCGTGCTTGAGGTCAAGGGTCAATGGCGCTCGGATAAGCTGCTGGCCCGCAGGAGTGCGGTTCTTTAGACCGCATAAATACCGTTGGTCCGCTCTTCGATTCCGGTCTTATCCGAGCGCCATTGAGGTCAACCGGCCCCTGGAAGCTCTTCCCTTGCTTCGGCTGGGCAATCCCTTCACTTTTTTAACGACCATGCGCGAAGACTTGCACTCCGAATTCAAAGAATCCCTCCATCTGCAAATTCATGATTCAACTGGGCCGCAAAGACATCCTCTCGGCTCTCGGCAGGCGACAGCCAACTACAAAGCGGCCATCGAGCATCTCTTGACCGCCGGCCTCATCGAACGCACCCTTCCCGACAAACCCACCAGCCGCCTCCAAAAATACCGCCTCACTCCAAAGGTGCAATCCGCTCCGGTGCCTCCAAAGCTTCCGCCCTTCGAAAGGCCTCGCGCAACTCATCCTGATGGAGAGTGGCCCATTCAATGATAAGTCCCCGCGCCCGCGGCGGCAGTTTGCCCTCGATGAAAGCCAGCGTTTCTATATCGATCACCGCCTTGGAACCGCCGTAAATCGCATGGAAGTGCGGGGGCGGATGATCCCCGAAATACATCTGGATCACGATGCCGTAGAAGCGCGAAAGCTCAGGCATGGGCGGAAAGGAGCTTGAGTGCGGGGAACACTTCATCCGGTCGTTTTCCGGTCAAACGCATGTAGAGAGCGTCAGGACAGAGATCAAGCCCTCCCGGCCACTCGGGGTGGCCCCCCTCGGCAAGGCGAACCTGCCCGAAAACGCCCGGTTTTTTCCACGCGGCGAACACACCGCGTCCCGCGAAATCCGACAAATTGACGACGCCGCTGGCCCCGTCGTCGTAGCGCACGAACAGCCGGTAGTTCTCCATAGGTCTCAATTCAATCAGTTTCATAACATCACCGTATAGAATCCAACCGGCCCCCGTCCAGCCAATCCCCATTCACGGCATTCACCCGTCCCTGCCCAGCCCAGCCGCCTCCAAAAATACCGCCTCACCGCAAAAGGCCGCCAACGCCACAACGCCTCTCCCTCTTCGTCTTCATCTTGATCTTCGTCTTCCCCGAACCCCGAACCCCCACCCCAAACACTGAACGCCATCAACAATCAAAAATCAACATTCAGCAATCGACAAT
>JAFIGH010000031.1 GCA_020831525.1 Opitutales bacterium | reverse complement strand
AGAATCCCGAAAAAACCTCCACTTTGCTACACTTATTTTTTGACGAACCCTTAGTGCGGAGACGAGGACCCTTCTGCGGGTTCTTTGCGGCCTGAAGACACGCGCTCCTACTAGCCAGCAGCCGCATAACCGTGCGACATTGGGCTTCTCCGGGCGGGCACCGTCGTCGGAGACCATTGTGCCCGAGGTTCCCGCCGCCGAACCAACAGGGTTTTATATGTAGTACATCTCCGTGGTCCCCGCGCCCATGAAGTCCTCCACGGTGTAGCTGCGCAGCTTTTCTTCGAGGAAGGCTCCGACTTCGCGCCAGATGGCTTTGGTCCGCTCCGCCGAGGCGCCGCGGCTCTCCGCGCTGAACTCGAGCACACCGCCGTCGAGCGCGCGCACGACATCGCAGAGCGTGATCTCGCGCGGAACGCGGGCGAGCGCGTAGCCGCCCTGCTTTCCGCGGCGGCTGGTGATGAGGCCGGCGTTGCGCAGCTCGTTGAGGATCTGCACGAGGTAGTTGGACGGAACCTCCTCGGCGCGCGAGAGGTCGTCGATATGCGGCAGCTCCTTGCGCCCGTGGGTGTGCCCCAGCTGCGCGAGCACCTGGCAGGCGTATTCCACCTTCAAAGACAATTTCATACCCCTTGGGTTATACGCGGGGGCGCGCGGGGCAACCCCGAATTTTAGGTGGAACACCCAAGAAACCTGTGATTCCGGTATCCGCAGGCCTGCCGTCACCTACTCGTCGGTGCTGGAAAAGACAAGGCGGTGGAAGACGTCACTGTCGTCCGGCACCGGGACCGTAACCGTCCACACTTCGAGACCGTCCTCAACCCCGTTCATCGTCCACTCCGCGGCGCTGTCGGCGGTCCATGACCGGAGGTCCCCGGAGCGCTCGATATCCACCGCCATATCCGTCGCCTCCGGATTCCATGTGAAGTGCAGCCGCAGCCGCCCGTCGCCAAGCAGTTCGGGTGAAATCGCCTCTTCGCGGGCAAAAGGACTCACCCCGAGGGCATAGCGGGCGAGGTTGGGCATACCCGTGCGGCCCGGATCGGCTGACTTTCCCCACACGGTTTCGTCAAGAGAATCATCGAGCAGATCCTCCGCGGGGAAGTGCGCCAACTGCCACGTGAGGTAGGCGGGCGGCTCGATGCGCTCCCGCGCGTAGATGGTAAAGTTGGTCACTTGGTTCACATACCATCCGTAGTCCTTGAAAAAATACAACCCGAAGGCCTCGATGTCTCCGGCGGGCAGCGGCGCGGGCTCGGCGGTGCGGATGGAAAAGACGGGCGACGGGTCGAAGCGGTACCATCCCGTCGTGGCAAAATCGATACGGTAGAGACGCCATGTGTTCCACTGGGTTTCCACCCGTCCATCCCAAAAGAGGTACCACTCGCCCTCGATGCGCACCGCGAGCGAGTTCTTCACCCGCTCCGGGCTGCTGTCCGTGGCGTGGAATTCCACGGCGGTGATTTCGTAGCGGTCCGTGTCCACCGTGTATTCTTCCGTCCACAACATCCACTCCGCCGGCGTGGCGTTGAGGAAGGGCATCTGGTTCATCCACATGTGGCCGCGCGCACCGGGCGAGTCGTACTCCGTGCCCGTAGGATCGGCGTTGATCTTGGTGCGGTAGGGCGCCTGGCTGTTCGTCGAGAGCGAGCGGTGGGCGTTGCCGTCCCACTGCACCGATGGAACCGGTTCGCCGTCGGCGCGCATCAAGTCCCATCCCACCTCCCACGGGCCGCGCTCCGTGCCGTCCGAGGGGCGCGAAAAATTCTCGCGGTAGATGATCTCGACGTCGCCGCCGTCGGGTCCGTTCACGCGCACGCGCACGGTGTCGGTACCCGTCGCCCCGACATCGTCCACGACGGTCAATTCGAAGGTGTGCAGCCCCACCGGTACGACCTGCGTCAGGACGGGGTCGGTCCCGGAGTGGAGCAACTCACCGCCGCGCCGCCATTCATAGCGCACGATCTCACCGTCGGGATCGGAGGAGGACGAGCCGTCGAGCGTGACGGCGGCGAGCAAGCGGTCGTTGGCGACAAGGGTTTGGTCACCGCCCGCGCGTGCGACCGGCCGCAGGTTGCCGGGAGTGACGATAATATCCTGCGAGGTTTCTGCCGTATTGCCCGCCGCGTCGACGACGCGCAGCCGCAGCGTGTGCTCACCGACAGAAAGGCGTGCCGCGGACACCGGACTGGTCGTCGCGGCCGCGGGCTCTCCGTTGACAAACCACTGGTAGAGGAGCGGGCCGCCGCGCGGGTCGAAGCTCGGCGAAGCGTCAAGGGCCACGGGGCCTTCTTCGGCCGAAATCAAGACAAGCGGAGCCACGGCGGACTCCGCGTGCGGGGGCTCGTCGGTATTGACCGTGACGGTGAGGCGGTCGACGAAAACCTGGCCGTTGCTCCCGCCGTTCCAAAAGAGGCGCAGACCCTCGATCGTCTCAAAGTAGCGGTAGAGCGGCGCCTCGCTCGCCTCCGGCAGGGGCATGACGGCCCGCAAATCCTCCGGGCGGAAGACGCCGGTGCCGCTCTCGTCGAGCCACACTTCCTGCCGGTCGGGATAGACGACGTAGCGGTAGAGCGCGTAGCTATCGCGGGCGAGGCCCGTCGGTGTGCTCACCCAACTGTTGGCGGGAAAGTCGTCGCCCCCGCCGGGAGCGACGTTGCCCGCGCCGGAGATAAAGCCCGGCAGCCACCAGCCGGAGGTCGCCTCGTATTCGCCGAGGTCGGTGTCACCGCCGCCATACTGCAAAAAGGCCGATCCCGCGCCGGTATTGCTGTTGCGGATACGCAGATGATAGGCAGGACGCGCCCACCACGCGGCGGAAAAATCGTTGTACTTCGAGCCCGCCGTGCCTTCCCGCGTGAGGTCGAGCCCGCCCTCCGGGTAATCATGGTTGAGGGCGATGATGAAGCGCCCCGACTCCCCGGCGGTGTTGGTGACGGTCTCCCAACGCATGCGGGCGTCGACAATGATTGCGGCGGCGCGGCGGTCCACCGGTTCGGCGAAGCGGTGGTCGAGGGCGGTGAAGGTCTTGAGGCCGTTCGCGTTCTGGTAGCCGGTGAAATTGCGGGTGTCGTCCTCGCCGGAGCGGATGAGGTGCGCGCGCCCGGCATCCGTCGAAAAGGCGGAGCGGTTGCGCGCGGGGTTGCCCCAGAGCGGCACGGTCGACAAGTCGTCCCATGCGGCGAGATCGGCGAATGCGTCGTCGAGCACGACCTCGCCGGGTGCCATCGGCGGGCTCTTCGTCGTGCGCAGGCGCCATTCGGTGCCGATGCGCTCGATTTCGAGGCCGAGGCCCGTGAGGTCGTCGAGCGTCCAGTCGCCTTCGATCTCCGACGCCCGCAGAACCGTGAAAACCTCGCCCGGCGCGGGCCGGAAATCCGGGTCGCGCCAGACCCGCAGGGTGCCGCCGGGCACCGCCGCTGCGTCCACGTCGATGACGGGACCCGAGCGGTCCGCGCGCAGCACCAGTTCGGTTTCGCTCGATCCGCCGAAGGCGAGGCCGAGGGCGTCCCCCACCTCCAGCCCGTCTTCAACCGCGAGCCGGCCGTTCACCTCCATCGCCGCGATGCGCGCACGCTCGTTGAACCGCGCCTCGCCCTCCGACCCGACGGAAATCAGCAGCGTGCCCACGCGGCTGCCGCCGCCGAAGCGCGTGCCGCCGGAAGGGTCGGTCACAAAGTCGACCGCACCCTCTTCGATGAGAAAGAGCGAATTCGTATCGTAGGCCTGTTCGCCCGCGAGGACGAGACGGCCGGGACCGTTCTTCGTCACCGACGCGCCGTTCATCACACTGAAGCCGTTGTACGCCGTGTAGTCCGACGCCGACTCCGTTTCACCGAGGTGCGTGAGGTTGCGCTCCGCCGTGATCTCAAGGTTGCGGTAGATCCACACCGCGCCGGAGTAGCTTTGGTCGTTCGTGCGCACGATCCACCGGCTCGACCCCGTGTTTTCGAAAACAAGGTGGCCGTTCGCCTGCGTCCCCTCGCTCAAGACCGGGCGGTAGGTCATGGGAAGGTTGCGCGAGTGGTGCGTGACAAAAGTGGTGTCGCTCAGCCGAATCGATCCGATGCCGCGCGGCGTGACCCCGCGCTGCGAGCGGTCCGCCTGGAAGTTTTCGTCAATCTCCAGCGTGCCCGTGCCGTCGCCCGCCACCCACAGTTGGAGCGTGAAGAAAGCGTCGCGGATGAAGCGCATGTCAGCGTCCGGCCCGATGCGGAACGTCCCGCCCTCCAGCGGCGTCAACCACGAGTAGATCGTTCCCGTGTCGGCGATCCACTGACCGTTGAAGGTCACCACCGCGTCGCCGCCCCGCACCCCGACGACGGGCGAGCCCCCGAGCGCGGGCTCGAGGCGCGCATCTAGAGTGGTCTCTCCCTCCGGCTCCAGCACAAGCCCGCGCCCGCGCACCGCCGAGAGCGCCGGGTAGTTGTTCGCACCTGCGCCGATGTTGCCGAAAAAGCGGAAGGTCGGCGTCCCCTCCACGGCGCGCGCCCGCAACTGGTCGCCGGCATCGTTTTCCAACGCAAAGATATATCCGGTTCCCTCCACCGTCACCGTCCCGGCCCGCACCGCGCCGGCGATCTCCACCGTCGACCCGGCCCCGCCGAACAAGGCGTCCGCGCCCGGCGACCACGCCGCTTGCACGCCGCCGTCCAGCCAGTTCTCCGCCGCCGCGTCCCACACCTGCGGCGCACCCGCGGGCGGCTCCCAAACAAGCGCGGCCGGCGCGGCCGAAGCGAACATCAGCCACCCTCCGGCGGCAAACAACGCCGAGCGGCGGTATACAAATCTACAGGGAAACATACGGGGAAACTGAATTCAGGGGAAACGCCTATTCAAACCACACCCGGCAGCACACGCGCAAGGACATAACGCACGAGCCCTCCGCCCACGCAAGCGGCGACAATCTATTTTTCAGCTGCGAAGATTTTCGTCCGCGACAAAAACCTTCGCAGCTGGAAATTCTAATGTCGCGGGCGGGGCAAATGAGCGCTGCCGGTTGCCGGGCGTGCCCAGATCCAGCGCCATGGTTTGGCGGACCACTCGGGTCCGGCGTATTGGACGCCGACGCGCGGTACGGCGGTGATTTCGCCGGGTGGCGGAGGTTTGCCCGCCTCGATCCAGAATCCGCCCGCGGGGGCGGCGGGGCGTCCGTTTTCCACTTTGCCGACACCGAGGGCGCGGGTGAGGCGGCCGGGGCCGGAGATATCGCCCGCGCCGCGCAAAAGGACAGCCCCCGGATGGTCGACCGGGCCGGTGACGATGTTGGCGAGCCAGTGCACGCCGTAGCAGAGGTAGATGTACCAGTGTCCCGGCGGGCCGAACATGACTTCGTTGCGCGGCGTTCGCCCCCGGTGGGCGTGGCTGGCGCGGTCGTCGAAGCCCTCGTAGGCCTCGACTTCGGTGAGGGGCAGGCGCTCGACGGTGCCGCCGCGGGTGCGGCAAAGGACGGCGCCGAGGAGGGCCGGGGCGACTTCCGTGGCCGGGCGCTCGAAAAAGGCGGGCTCGAGGACGCGGCGCGGCACAGCGTCACCACCCCTTGTCGCGGGTGTCGAGGATGAGGGTAACGGGGCCGTCATGCACGGCGTCAATCGTCATGAAGGCACCGAAACGCCCGGAGGCGACGGTTCCTTCGTGCGCCGCACGGAGGCTTTTGAGGAAATGTTCGTAGAGACGGTTGCCGTGGTCCGGCGGGGCGGCGCGGTTGAAGGACGGGCGCGTTCCCTTGCGCAGGTTGCCGTAGAGTGTGAACTGGCTGATGACGAGGATTGCGCCGCCGACGTCGCCAAGGGAGCGGTTCATGCGCCCGTCGTCGTCCTCGAAGATGCGGATGTCCGGGAGTTTGCGCGCGAGCCAGTCCGCGTCGGCTTCGGCATCCTCTCCGGAAACACCGAGAAAGACGAGCAGTCCGCGCTCCACGGACCCGACGACGGCCCCATCCACGGAGACCCCCGCCCGCTCCACCCGCTGGACCACCGCGCGCATGGGCCGCAGCAGGTCAGGCGAGGCTCGGGACCGGACGGTCCGGTTCGACGTCGGCCTCGTAGTCGACACCGGGAAGCCCGAAGCCGAAGAGCTTGAGAAAGTTTTCCTGATAACCCGTGAAGTCCGTCAGTTCGTCGATCGTCTCCGTTTCGACCTTGGGCCAAAGCTCCGCGACCGCCGCCTGCACGTCCTCCCGCATCTCCCAGTCGTCGACGCGCACGCGCCCGGCTTCGTCGAAGTCGAGCCCCTTGCCGCTGAAGAGCTTGTCGCGGAAGAGCCGGTCCATCTGCTGGATGCAATCCTCGTGCAGGCCTTCTGCCTTCATGATCTTGAAGAGGATGGAAATGTAGAGGGGCACGACGGGGATGGCGCTGCTCGCCTGTGTGACGACCGCCTTGTTGACGGAGACGAAGGCGCGCCCGCGGTTGACCTTGAGGAGGGCGTCGATGCGCGCGGCGGTCTCGCGGAGGTGGCGTTTGGCCGCGCCGATGGTGCCGTTGGTGTAGACGGGCCACGTGACCTCGGGGCCGATGTAGTCGTAGGCCACGGCGGTGCAGCCGTCGGCGAGCAGGCCCGCTTCGTCGAGGGCAAGCATCCAGCGCTCCCAGTCCTCCCCGCCCATGACCTTGACGGTGGCGTCGATCTCCTCCTGCGCGGCGGGTTCGATGGTGATCGGCTCGACGCGCTTGCGATCAGTGTCGAGCGTCTTGGAGGTGTAGGGCGCTCCAATAGGTTTGAGGACGCTGCGGTAGGTCTCGCCGGTCTTCGGATCGGTGCGGCGGGGCGAGGCGAGGCTGTAGACGACGAGGTCGACCGGCCCCACCTCTTCCTTGAGGATTTGCACGGCGCGCTCCTTCATTTCATCGCCGAAAGCATCGCCGTTGAGCGACTTGGCCCAAAGGCCCTCCGCCGCGGCGGCTTTCTCGAAGGCGGCGGTGTTGTACCACCCTGCCGAGGCCGGTTTGCCGTTTGTCGACGGTCGCTCATAGAACACGCCCAGCGTGGCCGCTCCGCTGCCGAAGGCCGCCGTGATGCGCGAGGCAAGGCCGTATCCGGTGGAAGCACCGAGAATCAGGACGCGCTTGGGCCCTTTCTCAACCGGGCCGCCGGCGCGCACATGATCGATCTGCTCGCGCACGTGCGCGGCGCAGCCTTCCGGATGGGCAGTGATGCAGACAAATCCGCGGACTTTAGGTTTGATGACCATGAGCGATGTGGAGGGCAATAGTTGAAAAGCGGCGGAGCCTACGGTCCGCCCGCTGTATGGCCAAGGAAAATTTGAGGGGCCGCAGCGCCCTGCTCAAAGCAATGGATTTCGGACAACAACGCCTTCAATCAACTGCCCGTCGTTCATGTCTTCCGTCCACAGCTCCGCCGCCTGCGACGCGGCCGCGGCGGCAACAATCAGCGCGTCCCAATACGAGAGCTGCCAACGCTGTTGGATTTCCAGTGACCGCAGAAAAAGCGCCCGCGTGTTTTCGATCAACCTCCATTGAAGGTACCGGGACACACGCGCCGCCGACTCATCCTGCGACACGCCCTTTCGCACAAGGTTCACATGCACCTCCTGGAGGACCTGCACGCTCACGGAGGGCGTCTCCCGCCGCCGCCAGAAACCACCGATGAGTTCCTTCGCCGCCGCACGCTTCGGACCCGCATCCTCGTCGTGGGCGTAGACGAGAATATTGGAATCGATGAACACGTCCGATCTCATCGCCGGTGAAGCTCTTCGCGCGAAAGAGGTTTCCCGCCAAGTGACAAAGGTGCTTCCAAGTCCGCCAAGGCTTTCTCTCTCGCCGATTCATACGCGTCGCGGTTGCGCAGCTCCGTCTCAATCAAACGGCTAACCCAGCCCGATACGGAACTGTCCTCATCCACCGCAATGTGCCGCACCCGTCGGAGCTGCTCCGAGTCCAGTTTGATAGTGATGTTTTTCATAGCTTCAACCATGCCGTGCGGCACAGTAATTGTCCAGCACAAAAACCATGCGGGGGGATGCCGCATGACCGCGGACAGTGTTGCGCCAGTTCGCGCTTGCCTCCGCGGGAGGGCGCGGGGATCGTCGGCGGTACGCTTTCCGCTGCACTCCGCACGTCCGGACCAAATCCGGAAACGCGCCAACGACGGCGCGTCCTCAGCACTCCCGCAGAACCGAACATGAATCCTGACAAAAACCGTCACGGTCTCACCCGCCGCATTCTCATCGGCCTCGCGCTCGGCGCGCTTGTCGGCATCCTCATCAACGTCCTTTCACCGCCTGTTGACACGGTGGAGGAACGCATTGAGGAAGTGATCGTCGACGAGGGCACGGCGACGATCCGCCTGAACGGCGGCGATCTACTCTACACAGACGCCGACCTCGAAAACGGCCAGTCCGCCGAGCTGGAAATCGAGGGCGCGACGGTCCGGCGCACACGCGTTGTCGACCGGACGCCGGAACGACGCTTCGAGTGGATCCACACCGTCTTTACGGACGGCCTCTTCGAAGTGGTCGGGCAAATCTTTCTCGCCGGGCTCATGGTCATTGTCGTGCCGCTCGTTTTTGTGTCGCTGGTCTGCGGCACGGCGGCACTCGACGACATCCGCCGCCTCGGAAGGGTCGGCGTGAAGACAGTCGGCTTCTACCTCTTCACCACCGCGGTGGCGATTACACTCGCCCTTTCCGCCGCTCTCCTTGTGCGGCCGGGGACGGGCTTTGAGCAACCGGACGCCGGGGCCTTCGCCCCGCCTGAGGCCCCGTCCCTTACGCAAGTCATCATCGACATCTTTCCGCGCAACCCCATCGAGGCCATGGCCGAGGGCAACATGCTCCAGGTCATTGTCTTCGCGATTCTCTTCGGCATCGCGCTCTCGCTCGCGGGCAGCGCGGGCAAGCGGCTCCTCGGCGTTTTCGAGGACCTCAACGTCGCCATCATGCGGCTCGTGTGGATCGTCATGGAAATCGCCCCCTACGGCGTCTTCGCCCTTATCGCCCGGACCTTCGCCTCGCAGGGCTTCGATGCCATCCTGCCGCTCTTCAAATACTTCATTCTCGTCCTCGCCGTCCTCATCTTCCACGCCCTCGTCACCTACCCGACACTGCTTAAGCTCCTTTCCGGACTCAGCCCCGTCATCTTCCTGCGCAAGATGCGCGAGGCGCAGATCTTCGCCTTCTCCACCGCAAGCAGCAACGCCACAATCCCTGTGACCCTTCGCACAGCGGAGAAAAAGCTGGGCGTGAAGCGCTCCGTCGCCTCCTTCACCGTGCCCCTCGGCGCCACCATCAATATGGACGGCACCGCAATCATGCAGGGAGTCGCCACCGTCTTCATCGCGCAAGTCTACCAGATCGCCCTCGCGCCCCACCAGTACCTCATGGTCATCCTCACCGCCACCCTCGCCTCCATCGGCACGGCGGGTGTGCCCGGCGTGGGGCTCATCATGCTCGCCATGGTCCTCAACCAAGTCGGCCTGCCCGTCGAGGGCATCGCCCTCATCCTCGGAGTCGACCGCCTCCTCGACATGGTCCGCACCGCCGTAAACATCACCGGCGACGCCACCGTCAGCTGCATCGTCGGCAAAAGCGAAGGCGACTTCGACGAATCCGTATTCGCCAACGGAGACAGCGAACCCGGCGGCGGAGACCCGGACGCACGGTAGTCACTCCGCGCCCAAAGAGCGCACGGCCAAGCATGTCGCCCGCAGCGAATGACATCCGGTCGTCAAGTAATTTTTCTTCGAGATAGTTGCCAACGATTTAACTACGGGACAGAAAATGCTAATATCTCTGCGATAAATTTTGTCGAGTGATTTTAACTGTGGGTTGGATATTTGGATGGGGTTTGCCGGGGTTGGAGGCTTGGCAAATGGGGCGGAGCTCATAGAGTGCGACGCATGGAATGGTCCCATGCCATCTGGCGGATCGCGGGCATTGAACTGCGGGTTCACTACACGTTCTACATCCACCTTGCGTTTCTCGGCATTACCTTCCACGCCGTCGGCGGGCCGGTGGCGGCGGTCAATGCGGTGGCCTTCATCCTCGCGCTCTTCGGGTGCGTCCTCCTCCACGAACTGGGGCATGCGCTCGCGGCGCGGCGCTACGACATCCGAACGCCGGACATCACACTGCTGCCCATCGGGGGGCTTGCGCGCCTGCAGCGTATGCCCGGGCGCCCTTCGGCGGAGCTAGTCATCGCGGTGGCAAAATGCAGGAGGCCGAAGGGAAGGTCGTTGCGGTGCTCGGCGGCGACGGGTCGTTCGCCGGCATTATTACGCCCGAGACCGTCGGCGAGCTGCTCATGCTCGACTCCCTCCGTCCCGACGCCGACCGGCCGCTGTGGCGGTAGCTACGTGCGGAAGTAGGTGTAGGACCGGAGGCCGTCGTGGTAGGCGCGCATGATCTGGCGGCGTTCGTTGGGAGAAATGCGTTTCTGGCGCACGGCGCGCTCGGCGAGGTTGCGGAAGCTTTCGGCGAGTTGCTTGGGATCGTATTCGACGATGGAAAGGACGTCTTCGATGGAATCGCCGTGGATCTCGCGTTCGAAGAAGAGTTCACCGTCTTCGACGCGGATGCTGGCGACATTGGTGTCGCCGAGGAGGTTGTGGAGATCGCCGAGGGTCTCCTGGTAGGCACCGACAAGGAAAGCACCGAGCACGTAGTCCTCGTTCTCACGCAAGTCGTGCAGGGGCAGGGCGCGCTTGACGCCGTGGAAATCGATGAAGCGGTCCATCTTGCCGTCGCAGTCGCAGGTGATATCTGCCATGATCCCGCTCTGGCGGGGCTCTTCGGCGAGGCGGTGGATGGGCATGATGGGAAAGAGCTGATCGATGGCCCACGCGTCGGGAAGGGACTGGAAGACGCTGAAATTAACGTGGTAGATATCGACAAGGGAGGCCTCGATGTCGGCGAGGTCAGGCGGGCAGAAGCGGCCCATCTTGCGTGCCTCGACGGCAATACGCGCGACGATATTCCAGAAGATGTGGTCGCCGCGGGCGCGCTCACGAAGGGTGACCGCGCCATGCTGGAATTGATTTCTCAATTCCTGTCTGTAATAAACGGCGTCATTGTAGGCCTCCTGGATGTTCTTCGGCGAGAGGGTCTTGTAGACGTGGTAGAGGTAGCGGAGCATCTCCGGCGCCTCCGCTTCGAGCGGCTCGGGAGCGTCCTGCGGAATGAACTTGGTGACCTCAAAGACGTTGAAAAGAAGCACGGAGCAGTGTGCGACGATGGCGCGGCCGGACTCGTTGACGATGGTCGGATGCTCGATCTCGGCCTGGTCGAGGACACCTTTGATCGTTTCGATAACGTCCACGCAATATTCGCTGATGCTGTAGTTGCAGGACGCCTGGAAGTTGGTCTTGGAACCGTCGTAGTCGACGCCGAGCCCGCCCCCGATGTCGAGGATACCCATGGGCGCGCCCTCTTTGACGAGGTTGACGTAGACGCGCGAGGCCTCGGCGGCGGCCTCGCGGATGCTGCGGATGTTGGGGATCTGCGAGCCTTGGTGGTAGTGGAGGAGTTTGAGTGTGTCGAGGCGGCCGGCTTCCTTGAGGCGGTCGACGACGGCGACGAGTTGGGACATCGAGAGGCCGAAGACGCTTCGCTCGCCGCCGGAATCATTCCAGTGGCCGGAGCTTTCGGCGGAGAGTTTGATTCGCACGCCGATAATCGGCTCAATGCCGAGAGCCTCTGAACGCTCGAGGATAAGAGGCAACTCCTCCGGCATTTCGACGACGAGAACGGCTTGGATGCCGAGTTTGTTGGCGTAGAGGGCGAGGTCGATGAATTCCTCGTCTTTGTAGCCGTTGCAGATTATGTGGGCCTCGGGGTCGTGCATGTAGCCGAGGGCGGCGACCAACTCAGCCTTGCTCCCGGCTTCGAGACCGTAGTGGTATTTTCGCCCGAACCGCGTGACAGCCTCGATCACCTGGTCCTGCTGGTTGACCTTGATAGGATAGACGCCGCGGTAACCGCCCTTGTAGCCGACCTCGCGGATGGCGGAGAGGAAGGTCTCGTTGATCTGCGCGATGCGGGCTTCGAGGAAGTCGGGAAAGCGCAGGAGCACAGGCAACTCGAAGCCGCGCTCGCGCAGTCCGCGAATGATCTCCATCATGCTTACGGCACACCTTTCGTCGCCGTCGCGCAGGAGGGCGCGGACCTCGCCCTCTTGGTTGATGTCGAAAAAGTCGCGGCCCCAGAGGTCGAGGGCGTAGATTTCGGCGGATTTCTCCGCCGACCAGGTCTGCATGGCAACGGTCATGGCAAGGACTTCGGTTGGGACGGTGTCGGGGGCAACAGTTTCATTGGCATCACACGAACCGCCACCATACGGCAATCCGGGAAGGACGCAACGAAGGACGAGGGTTGGCGCGCCATCAAGCGTTGATTCCCATGAGGAACTGGATGTTCGTCTGGGTCTTTTTCACACGGGTGATGAGCATCTCCATGGCATCGGTCGGCGGCACGCCCTTCATGGCGCGGCGCAGGCCGTAGACCTTTTGCATCTCGTCCGGGTGGTAGAGGAGTTCCTCTTTGCGCGTGCCGCTCTTGTTCATGTCGATGGCAGGGAAGACGCGCTTGTCAGAGAGGGCACGGTCGAGGTGCAGTTCCATGTTGCCGGTGCCTTTGAACTCCTCGAAGATGACCTCGTCCATGCGACTGCCGGTTTCGACGAGGGCGGTGCCGAGGATGGTGAGCGAACCGCCGCCGTCCTCGATGTTGCGCGCACTGCCGAAGAAGCGTTTGGGCTTTTGCAGGGCGGTGGCCTCGACGCCGCCGGAGAGAATCTTGCCGCTGCTGGAGGCAAGAGCGTTGTAGGCGCGCGCGAGACGCGTGATGGAGTCGAGCAGGATGATTACATCGCGCCCGTCCTCAACCATGCGGCGCGCCTTTTCGATAACCATCTCGGCGCAATGCACGTGGTTTTCCGGCGACTCGTCAAAGGTGGAGGCGATGACCTCGCCCGTCTGGATCTGGCGGCGGAAGTCCGTCACCTCCTCGGGACGCTCGTCGATGAGGAGGATGATGAGGTGCGCTTTGGGCGAATTGGCCGCGACGGCATTGGCGATGGCCTGCTGGAGGACGGTCTTGCCCGTGCGCGGCGGGGCGACAATGAGTCCGCGCTGGCCGAGGCCGACGGGCGTGAGCAAATCGACAATACGCATGGAGATATTGTCCCACTTCGCCTTGGGATCCGACTCCATGATGATGCGCTCGGTGGGATAGTAAGGCACGAGATCCACAAAGTTGGTCACTTCGAGGTTCCTCCCAGGATCCTTGTCCATGAGCGTGTGAATTTTCACCACGTACGGAGCGGTCTCTTCCTCGGCGTCAATGTCCTGGACGTACTCGGTCTCGGGGAAGAGCGCGGCGAGGGCCTCGGCGGCGATTTCATTCTCGACCTGTTCGGGGATACCGTCGATGTCAGCACTCTCCGTTCCGCCGCCGGGCGCACCCTTGAGCTGTTCGAGAGCGTCGTCGGGGAGGGGCTTGCGGCGCGGGTGGATGCGCGCCTCGATCAAGGTGCCGCGCTTGATACTGAAGCGCTTCATGAGCTGCTTCGGGATGAAGGCATTGAGCGGCTTCACACGGTAGCTGTCGGCAGTGTAAACGATGAGCCCGTAGCCCGGCTCGGTCGTCTCCACGATGCCGCTGGCGCGTACTTCGCGGCGGGCCGCGTAGGCGGCGTCGAGCACACGCTCAATGAGGATTTCCCGCACAGGGGCTTGGTCGAGGCTTATGTCGAACTCGTCGCGGGCGAGGTCAACCAGCTCGGGAATCGGCATGGTGAGGAGCGCGTTGAGGTCAACCGGACCGCCCTCTCCGCCGACACACTCTCCGGCGAACGTCTCCATCTTGTCCGCTTCGCGGAAGACCTTGAGCGCGGGCAGTCCCCCGACCTCGTTCACAAACGTGTCTTCGGCACCGAAGAATCCGCCGCGGGCCTTGCCCTGCCCTTTCTGCTTCTGGACTTTGCGCGGGGGCGGGCCGCCGCGGGGGCCACCGCCCTGCTGAAATCCGCCGCTTTGCTGGAAGCCGCCCTTTTTGCCCTTTTTCTGGAAGGGCGGTTTGTTGTCGCCGGGGCCGCCGCCCTTGCCGAATTTGCCGCCGCCGCCCTGGAACTTGCGGTTGAAGCGGTCGTCCCGGTCGCGCCGGTCACCCCGGTCCCGCGGACCGAAAGTCCCCTGCGGGCCGCCCTTGCCGCCACCGCGCGAATCCTGTCCGCCGCCGTCTTCGCGGCGGCGGGGGCCGTCCCCCTCGCCTTTGCCGCCGCCGGAGCGGTCGCCGTCCCCTCGCCGTCCGGAACCGGCGGACTCCTCATCGCCGGAAGAGGCAGAGCCGCTGACTTCATCCGAGAGATCCGGCGCGTTTTCGGTGTGTTCGGAGGCACCGCGCTTCTCGTCGTAGCGGAGCATGGTCTCCGGAGAGTCGTCGTCGGTGGAAAACCGCGCGGGGACTTCCGCATCGTCGCCGCGCCGCAAAGAAGGCGCCTTCACGGCGGGCGCCTTCACAGGCCGACGGCCTCCCGTGCGCCCGGTTTCCTCCCGAATGGACGGCTCGTTTTCCGACTTCTCCGGGGCGGAAGCGGGTGCCTCCCCGGCGGCGGGCGCGGTTTCTCCGGCAGCCGGTTTGCCGCGGCGGCGGGCCGTCTTCTTCGCGGCAGCTTTGCGAGCCGTTTTTTTCGCCGCCGACTTGCGGGCGGCGGTCTTGGAGGCGGCCCGTTTGCGCGCCACACGGGAGGTCTTTTCGTCCTCCTGCGGGTCAAAGGGGAAGTCTGTCTGGTTGGATTCCATCTTGGGAAAGGGTTGGGCGGAGACCCGTGCCGGACCACCGGAAGAGCGGGCGGAGACGGGTTATCATCAACGGATAAGGATTGGCAGGTTAAAGGATCTTGCGGCGGCGGAGGAGTTCGCGCACCTGGTCGCCCAGATGGTCGCGGTTGCCCTCGTTCACGAAGACCACATCGGCGTGCCGTACTTTGTCCCCGAGAGACCACTGACGCGCACGGCGAAGGTCTATCTGAGAGAGGCTGAGTCCGCGCCCGCGTAAACGATGGGTCTGGATCTCGCGGCACACCGACAGGCAAATTGTAAAATCAAACTCTGATTGCAAATTGTTTTCAAATAAAAGGGGGATCTCCACAACCACAAGCGCGTGTTCCGAGCGAAGGAGGGCCTGCCATGCCTTGCGGACCCTCGGGTGAAGGATCGACTCAAGAGTTGCGAGAGCCTGAGAACAACCGAAGACAATCTTGCCCAACGCGGCTCTGTCAACCCTTCCTTCCGCATTGAAGGCTCTTTCCCCGAAGGCGGACCGCACGGAGGACTGTGTCTCCGTATCGTTTTCGAGCAACCCGCGCACGGCGACATCGGCGTCGAAGGTCCGTGCTCCGAACCCGCGGAAGTATTCCAAGGCGGTGCTCTTGCCGCAGCCGATGCCGCCCGTGAGGCCAATGCGCAGGCGCTTCGTGCTTTGTTCCGCTTTGCTCATCTCCCTTTACAGAACGGAACGGCGGCGCGCCGACCGCGAGCCAATTTTGCGGCCAAAGAGAACGACCCCGACGGTCCCCCCGTAGAACGGGTCCCAAAAGGAAACCACGGCCCTCCCGGTAAAGGAAGTTTGAAGACTCTCCGAATCGCGTAAAGTTCCGGTAAAGCACTCATGTTCAGAAACAAACGAATTGCGGACAGGAGGCCCGTGGATTGGTCTGCAAGTATCGAAAACCAGCTTTCGTCCATACATCCAACCCAATCCGAGAATGAGTGCCCGCGACGAACCGCCGTACGACCTCGACATCTTCGACCCCGATGATGTCGCCGACCTTGTCGTGGAACTGACATCACGCCTATTCGCACGCGTGAACGAACAATCGATCCGCCAGGTCTTTCGGCACACCGAAGACCTCTTCCAGGGCCGGAAAGCCGGCTTTCAAGCAGCGGACACCAGCTACCACAACCTCGAGCACACGATGCGCGCCACCGTCTGTTGGGCACGCCTCTTCGAGGGATACACAGGCGCGCGCGACGACCCCGCCCTCGGGTTCAGCCACTTCCGCAAGGGCCTCGTCGCCATCCTGATGCACGATACCGGCTTCCTCAAGCGCGAGATGGACGTCGTCGGAACGGGCGCGAAGTACGCCGATATCCACGAGCGGCGCAGCTGCGAAATGGCAGAGCGGTGGCTCGCCCGCGCGGGCTGGACGCGCGAAGACATCCGTGCCGTGCGCTGTATCATCTGCTGCACCGGCGTCGACGCCGACCTCGGCGCCATCCCATTCGCCGACCGCGCCGAGAGACTCATCGGACAGATGGTCTGCACCGCCGACTACCTCGGCCAGATGAGCGACCCGGCCTACATCGAAAAGCTGCCCGAACTTTTCCTGGAAATCGAGGAGTCCGACGAGTTCCGCGGCATTCCCCCGGAGCACAGGCTTTTCCGCAGCGTCAACGACCTCATCACCAAAACGCCCGCCTTCTGGACGCACCATGTGCGCCACAAACTTGATGACGCCTGCGGCGGCGTCTACCGCTACCTCGCCCGGCCTTGGCCCGACGGTCCCAATCCCTACATGGACCGCATCCGCGAAAGCCTCGACCGCATCGGCAACGGATCCGTCGTCGACGCCACGTAGCCGCGTAGCCGCGCCCGGAAGCGCCCCCTCCCCCGCGGACCATCCCGCGCTTCGAATGCGAAAGCCACACGTCGTTCGTAGCAGCGGAAAGGCATCCGTATTTCTGTCGACGAGATAATTAATTTGACGTGAATTATTTATCTCGGAATAAAATTCATTGACAAAGTAATTTCTCGAAGAAAAATTAGTTGACGTGGCGGCCGCGGCCTTGAGGCGGGGATTGCCGGAAGTCCTTCCGGGCACCAACGGGCTCAGGTCTCGGCGGCGTGGTCGCTGACAGAGAAGCTGGTGGCGAGGTCGGACTGCGCGCGGTGATGGAGGCCCTCTTTGGCACGGTCCATCTGGCGGCGGAGGGCGGCCACACTGCGGGAGGGAATGGCGACGTGGCAGACCGGCTCGCCGGGTTTCACCCCGGGCATGGTTGTCATTCCGAGGATAATGCCGTCACGCGGAGAGAGAATAGCCTCGCGGCGTTCGCCGAGAAGGCTGTGGATGGACGCGAGCGGCTGTTCGGCACCGACGAAATCGCCCGGAGCGACATGGAAGCGGAGGATGCCGCCCTGCGCCGCGCGCACCCAGAGGGTCTTGCGGATGTCGGCGAGGAAGGGCGGCTTGCCGACCGGCCCCGGCAGCATGCCGAAGTGACGGAGAACATTGCGCAGGCCGCCCGCGCCGATTTTGAGGACAGAGGGCTCGATTTTGTAGGGTTCGCCGGCTTCGAGGATAATCGTCGGCACGGCGGCGGCGCAGGCCGCGCGGCGCAGCGAGCCTTCGGGGCCCTTCCCGTCGACGACGAGCGCGCAGCCGAAGGCGTGGGCCAGCTCGCGCACGGCGGGGTCGCGCAGGTCGGCGCGGACGTTGGGAAAATTGGTGCGCTGAAAGGCGGCGGTGTGCAGGTCGATGCCGAAGTCGCACTTGAGCACGATCTCGCGCATAAGGGTGTGCGCCACGCGGGCAGCGAGGCTGCCCGCCGCGATGCCGGGGAAGGAGCGGTTGAGGTCGCGCCCGTCGGGCATGTAGCGGGCATTGCCCTCGAAGCCGAAGACATTGACAACGGGTACGAGGACGAGGGTGCCGCAGAGCAATTCGCCCGGACCGTCGGAGAGAAAGTCATGGATAATGCCGGTGCCGTTGAGTTCGTCGCCATGCACGGCGGCGGAGACGAAGCCGACCTTGCCGCTCTTCTTTGCGCGGACCACGCGGATGGGGAGAATGACATCCTCGCCGGTGTAGGTCTCGGAAATCTTGAGGCGGATGTCGGCGGTCTGCCCGCGGGGCACGCGCACGCCGCCGAAGCGCAGTTGGGCGCGGTCTTTCAAGGGGCTTTCGGTTTCGGGGTTTTGCGGCGGCGCCCGACACGTTTGGAGTGCAGCGTGGGGAGGAACTCGCGCAGCGAAAGCTTGGGGCCGTAGCAGAGGAGGACGTCCCCCGCCTGCAGGCGGTCACTTCCCTGCGGCACGGGATAATGCTGACCCTGCCGGTTGATGCTCATGACAACGATGCCGCGCTCGCGCAGGCCGGAATCGGCAAGGCTCAGGCCATTGAGCGGTGAATCGGCGGCGAGGCTGAACTCGGCGACGAGGAAGCCCCGCGCGAAACTGAGCCGCTCACGCAGATCGATGTCACTGAAGCGGGCATGTTCCGCGATGTAGTCGACGATCTCGCCCGCCACATCGATGCCGGTGCTTTTCTCGATACCTTCGATACCCGGTGAAGAATTGACCTCCATGATGACCGGTCCCTCGCTGCCTTCGAGCATGTCGACACCGGCCACGCGCAGGCCGATGATCTGCGCGGCGCGCACGGCGGTGCGCACGTAGCTGTCGGGCAGCTCCACCGCCTCGGTCGTACCCCCGCGGTGGACATTGCTGCGGAACTCGCTCCCCATGGCACGGCGGCGCATGGCCGCCACCACCCGGTCTCCGACGACGAGCGCACGGATGTCGCGCCCCTTGGACTCCTTCACGAACTTTTGGATGAGCACGTTCTGCTGCGTCGACTGGAGCGTTTCGATGATCGTCTCGGCGATTTTTTCCGTGTCGGCGAGGATCACGCCGACACCTTGCGTGCCCTCGAGGAGTTTGATAATCACAGGCGCTCCGCCCACCCGCGTGATGGCCGGGAGCACGTCGCGTTTGTCGCGCACAAACGCGCTCGCGGCTATGCCGATATCGTGACGGCTGAGCACCTGGAGCGACCGAAGCTTGTCGCGTGAGGTGCTGATGCTCGTCGCCGAATTGGGCGTAAACACCCCCATTTGCTCGAACTGCCGCACAATGGCCGCGCCAAAAAAGCTGATCGACGCACCGATGCGCGGAATAATCGCGTCCACTCCGCCAAACCCCTTGCCCCGGTAGGTCAACTGCGGGTTCGCGTGCTCGACAAACATGCCGAAGCGCAGGGTGTCGAAGACGCGGCAACTGTGGCCGCGCACGCGGGCCGCCTCCACGAGCCGCCGCGTGCTGTACAGGCGCGCGTTACGCGAAAGGACGGCGAGCTTCATCGGCTCGCGGGCCGCTGTTTTCTGGGTCGGGCTCATGGATGTTTTCGAGTCTTCGCTTTGTTCTTCGCCGCCGTCGGCTTGCCGAGGACGTAGCGCCGGGAGCTGTCGACGAAAAACGTCCCGCCCATGAACCGGCGCCCGAGGAGGACACGGTGGATCATGCGCTTGCGCGAGACGAGGGAAAACTCCGTCTCCTTCAGCACACCGCCGAGCAAGACACCAGTGCGCACGCGCACGCGCCGCTGCATGATGCCGTTGCTTGAGCGGACCCGCACCTCGCCCGCGATCTCCGCCTCCACCGTGCGGAAACGGGTGGCCGCTCCGCGGTCGAGGATGACGTCGAACCGCACGCGGTTGCCGTCGAGCATCTCGATCCGGGCAACGTCGATTGCCGAGCCCCGCGCGCCCGTGTCGAGCTTCGCCGTCATGGCATCGATTCCCCAGCCGGGCAATGCGATGCTTTCCTTCCAACCAATGGTCACGTGACCGGTCATGCGCGGAAACTAGAGATGCCGGAGCGGGCTCCGTTTCAATCCTCTTTTTCAAACAGGATGCTCTCGCTCGCTTCGAGGTACTTCTCGCGGGCGCGAACGAGTGCCTCGCTGCGGGCGAGCTGCTTCTCCCGTTTCGCGAGGGTGGCAAGCCCGTCCTTCAACTCACGCTCGCGCTTTTCGAGGTCGCGGGCTTTTGCGGCGAGTTCGGCTTTCTCCGCCTCGATCTCCGCCGCGGCTTCCTTGGAAACCGGCGCGGGGCCGCTTTTCGCACCCTGCGACTCCAGATGATCCCGCATGTGCTCCAGTTCGGTCTCCAGTTCCTGGAGCGACTGGCCTTTCTCGAAGAGCGCGTTTTCGCTCTGCTCCAGATAGGCCTCCCGTTCGGCGAGCAATACCTCGCGCTCGGCGAGGGCCTGAAGCCTTGCGCTTTCGTCGCCATGCGCGGACGGTTTTGACACCGGTTCCGGCGGCGGAGCCGCCTTCGGGGCGGGCGCGCTGCCGTCGAAGGAAGAAAAGTCGTCAATCGCGAGGAGCTTCCGCTCGATTTCTGCCTGGGCCTTTGCCACGGCGGCCTCGGCCTCTTCCACCGCTTTTTCGCGCGCCGCGAGCACCCGTTTGAGTGAGCCGCTGTCTCCCTCCTTTCCTTTTCCGCCGCCGCTTCCGCCCGCCTTCTCGGCGGCAGCGAGCGCCTCTTCACGTGCCTTCAGCGCGGCTTCCTTTTCCTCCAGCTGCCCGCGCAGTAAAGCGAGGGCCTCCGCATTCTCTCCGCCGAGGGCGGCGTCGCGCCGCTCCCGCTCCTCGAAGGCACGGGCGAGACTGTCTTTGAAGTCATTGACAGAGAACGGTTTGATAAAAAAATCGAAGGCCCCGAGTTTAAGCGCGGCAAGGATATCCTCCTTGCGGTCGAAGGCCGTCATCACGATCACAACGGCGGCGTCGTCGACCTTCTTCAGCTTGCGCAGAAAGGTGATGCCGTCGATACGCTCCATGCGCACATCGGTGAGCACCACATCGACTTTCTCACGTTTGAAAACCTCCAGCGCCTCTGTGGCCGACGTTGCGTGAATCGCCTCCACATCCATGGTCGTAAAGAGCGTGGCCATCATCTCGTGGACGCCCTTCGCGTCGTCGACTACTAATACCTTAGGCATTGTCCGCTCCATCCACGCAGTCTACACGCGCGCACGCAATCCCGTATTGGCCGGGTAACGCGCGGTCCCCGGCGGTCGTCGAACTGGTAAAACGAAGGCTCGGTATTTCACATTCACGCTATGATTAACCCTGTCGCACGGAAAAACTGCAATACGTCGGTGAAAAAAACCTCTGCTGGAAAACGGTTTTAACACGTCCTTACAAACAGAACGGCTAAATCGAAGGGCCCCCGGTTTACCCGCGGAGTTGACCGCCGCGAACGGTGCCCCACAGTTCTGCCCATGAACGAGCGCGCGCGCAACTTCGCCAGCGACAACAACGCCGGTATCTGCCCGGAAGCATGGGAGGCCCTCGAAGCGGCGCGCCACGACCACTCCGCCGCCTACGGCAACGACGGCCACACCGCCCGCGCCTGTGAGCGCTTCCGCGAAATCTTCGAGACTGACTGCGAGGTCTTCTTCGCCTTCAACGGCACCGCCGCCAACTCCCTCGCCCTCGCCAGCCTCTGCCGCAGCTACCACAGCGTCATCTGCCACGAACTCGCACACATCGAGACCGACGAATGCGGCGCACCCGAGTTCTACAGCGGCGGCTCCAAAATCCTCCTCGCTCCCGGCGACCACGGGCGCGTCCCGCCCGACGCCGTCGAGTCCATCGTCCACCGCCGCTCCGACCTGCACTTTCCCAAGCCGCGCGTCCTCAGTCTCACGCAGGCCACCGAGGTCGGCACCGTCTACCGGCCCGACGCTCTCCGCGAACTCGGCGCCATCACCCACGGTCTCGGCCTGAAAATGCACATGGACGGCGCGCGCTTTGCCAACGCCGTCGTCTCCCTCGGCTGCGCGCCCAAGGACATCACGTGGCGGGCGGGCGTCGACGTCCTCTGCTTCGGCGGCACCAAGAACGGCATGATGCTCGGCGAAGCCATCGTCTTTTTCGACAAGCGCCTCGCCGCTGAGTTTGAATACCGCTGCAAGCAGGCCGGCCAGCTCGCCTCCAAGATGCGCTACCTCAGCGCGCCGTGGCTCGGCGTCCTCAAAGACGGTGCTTGGCTGCGCCACGCCGCCGCCGCCAACGCCGCCGCCGCCCGCCTCGAAGACGGCATCCGGCACCTCGGCATCGGCACCGTCCTCTTCCCGCGCGAGGCCAACAGCGTCTTCGTGCGCTGGGACGATGCGATCATCACCGGCCTCTACGCCCGCGGCTGGGCCTTCTACGACTTCATCGCCGCCGGCGGCTGCCGCCTCATGTGCAGCTGGGATACGCGCGCCGAGGACATCGATGCCTTCCTCGCCGACCTCACCGAAGTCGCCGCCTCGGGCGAAGACCACTCCGCCGAAATTCCCGTCATGCGCCACTGAGCGCCCCGCCCCAGTCCCATGGACCTCGGAGACAAAGGCACCGAACGCGAACTCGCGTTTTCCCGTTGCCTAAGCAGGAAAATCCGTTGGGTCTTGGGGGCATGGCACAAACCGACGCTGAGGTCCTCGACATTTTCCGCGAAACCGGCGCCCTCCTTGAGGGACACTTCATCCTGCGCTCCGGCCTGCGCTCCGGCCACTTCTTTCAATGCGCGCGAGTGTGCGAGCACCTCGGCCATGTCAAGCGTCTCGCCGAAATGCTCATCGCCAAACTCCCCGCCGATATTGATTGCGACACCGTTATCGCCCCTGCCATGGGCGGGCTCGTCATCGGCCAGGAAGTCGCCCGCCAGTTGGGCAAACGCTACATCTTCGCCGAAAAAGACAACGACTGCCTCGCCCTCCGCCGAAACTTCCGCATCGCCAACGGCGAGCGCGTCCTCATCGTCGAAGACGTTATCACCCGCGGCGGGCGCGTGCGCGAGACCGTCGACCTCGTCGACAGCCGCGGGGGCATCGTCGCCGCCGTCGCCGTCCTCGTCGACCGCAGCGCCGGCGAAGCCCGCTTCGAAGCCCCCCTCGTCTCCCTCCTCGAAATGAACTTCCCCACCTACGACCCCGCGAGACTTCCCCCCGCACTCCGCAATATCCCGGCCGTCAAACCGGGGTCGTGAGAAACTCGATCGGAAACGCGGACGCGCACGGCGCTCCGCTCAGCGCGCGGTTTCCTGGACGCGTGACTCGCGGATGACGGTGACGCGGATAGTGCCGGGGTATTGGAGTTCTTCTTCGATGCGGCGGCGGATGTCGCGGGCGAGCTGGCGGGCCTCTGTGTCGTTGACTTCGGCGGGGGAGACAATGACGCGTATTTCGCGGCCCGCCTGGATGGCGTAGGCATCGTTCACTCCGGCGAAGGAGCGGGCGATGTCCTCGAGGTTGCGCACGCGCTGGATGTAACTGTCGATGCTCTCCGCACGTGCCCCCGGGCGGAGGGCGGAGAGGCTGTCGGCGACGATGAGGAGCGGGGCGTAGGGACTCTCCGGCTGAACTTCCTCATGGTGCGCGGCGATGGCGTTGAGGACGCGCGGATCTTCCGAGCCAAAGCGCTTGAGAAAGTTGGCCCCGGCGACGGCGTGGCTGCCGGTGTATTCCTCGTTGAGCACTTTGCCGATGTCGTGGAAGAGGCCGGCCCGCTTGGCGAGTTCGGTGTCGAGCCCCAGCTCGGAGGCGATGAGGGCGGAGAGGTTGGCGACCTCGATGGAGTGGTCGAGGGAGTTCTGGTTGTTGGAGAGGCGGTAGCGCAGCTTGCCCACGGCCCCGAGGACCTCGGGCGGCACGCGCGTAAGACGCAGGCGGCGCAGGGCGTCTTCGCCGATGTGGATGACGCTCTGTTTCACTTCGTCCTCGGCGGCGCGCACGGCTTCCTCAATGGAGGCGGGGTGGATGCGGCCGTCCTTGACGAGGGCTTCGAGAGCGATGCGCGCGACTTCGCGGCGCACCGGATCGAAGGAGGAGATGAGGACGCTATCGGGTGTTTCGTCGATAAGCAGCGTGGTGCCGGTGACGGATTCGAAGGACTTGATGTTGCGGCCCTCCCGGCCGATGATGCGACCCTTCATATCGTCGCTCGGCAGGCTCACGATGGTCGCCGTGATGTCGTGCAACGGGCGCGAGGCGAGGCGCTGCATGGAGGCGAGGAGGGTGCGCTTGGCGTTTTCTTCGATCTCCTTTTCCGACTCGCTGAGGATTTCCGCGCGCAGTTCGCGCAGTTCTTCCGCACATTCGTTGCGGACTTCCCGCCGGAGGGCCTCGTGGATGGCCTCGGTCGACAGGGTGGAAATGGATTCGAGGCGGCGGCGGTAGTCCCGCGTGAGGCCGCGCAGCTCGGATTCTCGGGCTTCGACGGCTTCGAGTTCCTTTCCGTAACTCTCCCGCTTTTTCTCGAGGGCGTCGCGCTCTCTCTCGGTGTTGAGGAGGGCGGATAGGGCCTCGTCCTCCTTTTGCTCCAGCTGGGACCGGCGGTCGCTGAACTCCCGCTCCAACTCAAGGCGCTTCTTCTCGTAGTCGAGCTGTATACGGGAGCGCTCCGCATCGACGGAGACTTTCGCCTCCCGCCGCGCAAGGGCCACACGCTCTTCCGCCTCGGACCGCAGCGCGCGGATGCGCCGCCAGAAGTAGAAGGCCGCGAAGACCGCAAGGACAAGCGCCCCGGCGAGCACCGGGTAGGTCATAAAGTAGAAGTTGCTTGTGTCGCCTAAGAACGGCATGCGCCGGTGGTTGTGCGGGAGTATCCGCGCGAGTTGAGTTGCCATGAAGGGAATCCCCGCGGCGGCGGCAGAAACGTTTCCTTCGCGCCGTGGCCGGAAACTCCACCACTCAGGGCGATGAAAAGAACGGGTGAGCGGGCTCTGTCAAGTTTGCGTAAAGTTCACCGGCCCGCGTTCATCGGGTGGTGCCGTCGGGGACGACCGCTCCCTTCATCACGATGAGCACCCCGTCGCGCACCATAATGTCGCCCTTGTGGAACATGTCGGGCTTACCCTCCGGGCTGAGGTGAACGCCGTTGCCGATACGCGCGTTTTTGTCGATGATCGCCCGCTCAATGCGGCAGTCTTCGCCCACGCCGAG
The DNA here is from genome assembly GCA_020831525.1 of Opitutales bacterium. Taxonomy (GTDB): domain Bacteria; phylum Verrucomicrobiota; class Verrucomicrobiia; order Opitutales; family Oceanipulchritudinaceae; genus SLLG01. The sequence goes on along the minus strand of JAFIGH010000031.1, from coordinate 26,622 downwards.
GTGCGGGCGGCCGAGACGCGTGTTTTCCGCCATGTCCGTCTCGCTTTCAAACCAGTCGCCGCCCATCATGACAACATCGGCGAGGCGCGAACCGCGGCGCACCATGGAGCGCACGCCGATGACCGAGTGGATGATTTCCGACTCACTCACGATGCTGCCGTCGGCAAGGATGGAGCGTTCGAAGCGGCAGGCGTTGATCTTCGAGGCGGGCAGGTAACGCGCGCGGCTGTAGACCGGGTTGTCGCCGTCGAAAAAGTTGAAGGGCGGCAACGGGTCGGTGAGTTGTAGATTGGCGTTGAAGAAAGAATGCACCGTTCCGATGTCCTCCCAGTAGCCTTGGTAGACGTAGCCGTTGAGGCGACAGCGTCCGAGCAATTCGGGGATCACCTCCTTGCCGAAATCCGTGTAGTCGGTGTTGAGCGCCTCGCGCAACACCTTGGCGTTGAAGCAATAGATCCCCATGTTCGCGAGGACGAACCGGTCGCCGCCGCTCCCCTCGAGATCTTCCGCGATGGCGTCCGAAACCGCCAACCCCTCAATGACCGCCGGATCGGTCGGCTTTTCGACGAACTCCTTGATCGTCAGATCCCCGTCCACGCGCATGAGGCCGAGCCCCGCCACCTCGGTGGTCTTCATGGCCTTCGCCGCGACCGTGACCTCCGCCCCCGACTCGCGGTGCTGGGCGAGGAGCCCCTGAAAGTCCATCTGGTAAAGTTGGTCGCCCGAGAGGATAAGGACAAGGTCGTCGTCACCGAGGCCGAAGTGGTGGAGGTTTTGCCGCACAGCATCGGCCGTGCCCTGGTACCAACTGTCGCCCCGGATGGTCTGTTCCGCAGAGAGGATGTCGACAAATCCGCCGCCGAAGGGGTCGAACTTGTAGCTCTCCTGGATGTGCCGGTGCAGCGAGGCCGTATTGAACTGTGTCAGCACGAAGATCTGGTTGAGCCCGGAGTTCACGCAGTTGCTGATCGGAATGTCGACAAGACGGTACTTCCCCGCGAGGGGCACCGCCGGCTTGCAGCGCTCTGCGGTCAGCGGGTGCAGGCGCGTCCCCCGCCCCCCGCCCATGATAACGGATATGACTTTCGATTTCATTGGCCTCCGGTGTTTAATGAGCAATCGGATTGCGGCAAACAGCAACCCGCGGATCTAAGCTTGCGTTATGGGGTGCCGTGTGATGCTTTGCAAACCCATTATGTGTGGCATTGTCGGCTATGTTGGAAAGCACAAAGCAGCGGATATCCTTATCGAGGGTCTGAAACGGCTCGAATACCGCGGCTACGATTCCGCCGGGCTGGCACTGCTCGACGATAACGGCATCGAAGTCATGAAGAAAACGGGCCGCGTCGACGTCGTCGCGAAGGTCGCGCAAATCCGCGACAGCGGCGCTAGCATGGGCATCAGCCATACCCGCTGGGCCACCCATGGGGGCGTAACCGAACAAAACGCCCACCCCCACCTCAGCTGGGACGGCAAGATCGCCCTCGTTCACAACGGCGTCATTGAAAACTACGCCTTCCTCAAATCCGAACTGGAGGCCAAGGGCGTCACCTTCCGCTCAGACACCGACACCGAGGTCCTCGCCAACCTTATCGCCTTCTGCTACGACGCCGAGTCAGTGAACAACGGTGGTGGCTGCTCCGCCGCGTTCGTTCAGGCCGTGCGCCAGGCGCTCATCCAAGTCGAGGGCACCTACGGGATCGCCGCCATGTGTGCCGACGTCCCCGGCGAACTCGTCGGCGCGCGCAAGGGCAGTCCCCTCATCATCGGCGTAGGCAACGGCGAAAACATGATCGGCAGCGATGTCGCGGCCTTCGCCGGGCGCACGCAGAATGTCGTCTATCTCAGCGACGGCCAAGTCGTCCACCTCCACCGCGACGACTTCACCATCACCACCGTCGACTCCCTCTCTATCGATCCCGTCATCAGCAAAGTCGACTGGAGCGTGGAGGACGCTGACCTCGGGCACTACCCGCACTTCATGCTCAAAGAGATCTTCGAGCAACCCATGGCCGTCGAAAACGCCATGCGCGGGCGCTTCTCCCAGGACGGCAGCACCGCGCAGTTCGGCGGTCTCAACATCGATCCGCGCGAACTGCGCCAGATCGACCGTATCGTCTTCCTCGGCTGCGGCACCGCGTGGCACTCCTGCCTCGTCGCAGAATACCTTATCGAGAGATTCGCGCGCATTCCCGTAGAAGTCGAATACGCCAGCGAATTCCGCTACCGCAACGCCCCCCTCGATAAAAACACACTCGTTTTCACCGTCAGCCAGAGCGGCGAAACCATCGATACCCTCGAAGCCATGCGCGAGGCTATGCGCAAGGGTTACCGCGTTCTCGGCATCACCAATGCCGTCGGCTCCACCATCGCGCGAGAGAATGACGGCGGTATCTACCAGCACAGCGGTCCCGAGATCGGCGTCGCCTCCACCAAGGCCTTCACCTCCCAGGTCCATATCGCCGCCATGCTCGCCCTCTACCTCGGGCGCATGCGCGACATGAGCTTCACCGACGGTCGCCGCGTCGTCAACGCCCTCCAGAAGACGCCCGGCCTCATCAGCCAAGTCCTCGACCGCGCCGAGGAAATCGAGCACATCGCGCACAAATACGCCGATAAAAACGACTTTCTCTTCCTCGGACGGCAGCTCATGTTCCCCGTCGCCCTTGAAGGTGCCCTTAAACTCAAGGAAATCTCCTACATCCACGCCGAAGGTTACCCCGCCGCCGAGATGAAGCACGGCCCCATTGCCCTCATCTGCCCGGAATGCCCCACCGTCGCCTTTGCCCCCAAAGGCGAAATCTTCAAGAAAGTCCTCTCCAATATTCAGGAAATCAAAGCCCGCAATGGACCCGTCATCGCCATCACCAACGCCGGCAAAGACTTTCCCGACGGCCTTGCCGACGACGTCATCAACCTTCCGGAAAGTCCCGAAGTCGTGCAGCCTTCCCTCTTCACCGTCCCCGTCCAGCTCCTCGCCTACTACATCGCCGTGGCCCGCGGGTGCGACGTCGACAAGCCGCGCAATCTCGCCAAATCCGTGACGGTCGAATGACCGCGCCCATGGCCCGCGCCAGCAAAGAATTCCTCTACGGCCTCAACCCCGCCTTCGAAGCCCTCATCGCCGGGCGGCGCCGCTTCCACGGGGCCTACATCAACGCCGCCACCGCCGGCTCCGGCCGCCTGCGCAAACTCACCGAGCGTATCGAAGCCGGGGGCATCCCCGTCGAGTGGTCCGACAAAGGCCGCCTCCAGCAGCTCTGCGGCTCGCGCGAACACCAGGGCGTCGTCCTGCGCACCAGCCTCTACCCCTACACCCCCCACGACGACCTCCTCACAGCCGGACGCGTCCTCCTTCTCGACAACGTCGAAGACCCCCACAACGTCGGTGCCATCCTCCGCAGCGCCGAGGTCTTCGGCTTCTCCGAGGTCCTTCTTCCCCTCAAAGGCGTCCCCGAAATCTACCCCAGCGTCGCCAAAGTCTCCGCCGGCGCCGTCGAACACATGCGCATCGCCCGCGACTGCACCGCCAACCGCTACGCCATGCAAGCACTCGAAAGAGGCTACCACATCGCAGCCCTCGACGCCAAAGGCGCCGTCGAACTGCGTGAGTTCGCCGCCCGCCCCCCCGATAAACTTCTCCTCGTCATCGGCGGCGAAGACCGCGGCGTCGGCCAATACATCCTCAACCAAGCCCACACCACCCTCCGCCTAGACCAAGCCGGCCGCGTCAACAGCCTCAACGCCTCCGTCGCCGCCGGCATCGCCATGTTCGCCCTCGCCCGCTAACCCGCCAAAATCCGGCTTGACAGCTTAAAATTCTCGGAGAAATAGAATTCAACAGAAAATACAGATGGGAGAAATAAGACTAAAATTAGATAAATCAGCTGTGTATCACATTACTTCGCGGGTTGTGCACCGGCGGCGTTTGCTGTCGGACATTGAGCGGGAAGTGTGGGTGTCGGCCCTGCGCCGGGCGGCGGAGTTCAGCGGGATCGAGCTGATCACCTATTGCTGTTTGCAGAACCACTTCCATATCCTCGCGCGGATCGACCCGGCGGCAGCGCTCTGCGACGACGCGGAGCTGGTGCGCCGTTTTCAGGCGCTCTACGGGACAGCGCGCGCACAGTGGTGCGGGCTGGACGCACCGGGCCTGGCGCACGCCCTTGCCCAAGGTAAGACGGCGGAGGCGCGGCGCTTGCGCGGGCGGTTGAGGCGGCGCATGGGCGACGTTTCGGAGTTCATGCGCACACTGCGGCAGCGCTACACAAAATGGTTCAACCGAATCCACGAAACAGCGGGCACGCTCTGGGCGGAGCGCTTCGGAAGCGTGTTGATCGAGGACACCCCGTGGCTTGTGGGCCTTGTCGCGGCCTACGTCGACCTGAATCCCGTGCGCGCGGGTATCGCGGCCCTGCCCGAGGATTACCGGTGGAGCGGATATGCGGCGGCGCTCGCGGGCGCCGCCGACCTGCGCACCGCGCTAGCCCGTTGCTTTCCCCGCGAAGGCAGTGAAGACGCGGCGCTTGCGTGCTATCGCCTGATGATGCTGGGCAAAGGCGCGGCGGCAAAGCGGGACGGATCGGGCGGTCGGGTGGACCCCGCGGCGCTCGTCGAAGCGGTGCGCAAGGGCGGCGAGCTGGAGATGCACGAACTCCTGCAATTGAAGCTCCGGTTCTTCACGCAAGGACGGGCTCTCGGCAGCGAACGGTGGCTCCGGGAGGGCGGGGGCGCCGCGGCGCTGAGTGCCATGAAAAAGCCTCCCGCAAGCACCGCGATTGAAGCACTGGAGGAAACGGGCCTCGCCGTAGCGCACCCGAGGCTGGCGAGGTCCGGCGTCGAGGATCCCCGAAAATAACGTTCAGCGCATGCCGACCCGCCCGGCCCTCCCCGCGCGGCGCGCCTACGGGCAATGACGGGTGCCCGCGTGCACCCGGCTTATCCGAGCGCCGTTGCCGCCTACGGAACGGCACCGTCATCGGAGGAACCGCAACTCCACGGCACCTACAGCTTTGAGTTCGGGTAGCTGCCCAGCCACTTCACGAAGGGGCAGAACCGCTCCAATTCCTCAATTGCCTCGCCAAGGGCCGGATCGTCGCGGTGGCCCGCCACATCGATGTAGAAAAAATAATCCCAGAGCTTCTTCCGGCTCGGCCGCGATTCAATCTTGGAGATGTTGATGCCGCGCATACTGAACGGGAAGAGCGCCTTGATGAGCGCGCCCGGATTGTTGTCGGGCAGAGTGAAGACGAAACTGCTCCTGTCGCGCCCCTCGCCGAGCCGGGGTGTGCCGTGTTTTCCGATGACGAGAAAGCGGGTGACGTTGTCCTGCTCGTCGTTGATCCGCTCGGCCTGCACCGGCATTTCGTAGAGGACGGCGGCGATCTTGCTCGCGATCGCCGCTGCCGCGGGATGCTCCTTGGCGTGCTTGACAGCGGCCGCCGTGCTCGTCGATTCAATCAACTCGGCGCCGGGCAGCATGCGCGCGATCCACTGGCGGCACTGGCCAAGGGCGTTGTCCTTTGAATGGATCGAACGGATTTCCTCGAACGGCGAGTGAGAGATGAGACAGTGGGAAATCTCGAGATAGATTTGTGCGACAATGGTGAGCCCCGCCTCGACAAGCATATCGAGCGAGCTGATGACCGTGCCCTGCGTCGAATTCTCGATCGGCACGACCCCGTATTCCGCATCGCCGCGGCGCACCGTCGTGAACACATCGGGGACCGTATCCAAGGGCATGTAGGCACTGGCTTGCCCGAAGTTCTTGAGGGCGGCTTGGTGGGTGTAGGTCGCCTCCGGGCCGAGATAGGCGATCGTCGTCGGCTTCTGCTGCTCGCGCGCAGCGGAAAACACCTCGCGGTAGATCGCGCGCAGCGCGGCCTCGGAGAGCAAACCCTTCGACTGCGCCTTGAGACGACCGAATATCTCCTCCTCGCGTGTCGGTACATAGACCGCCGTGCCCGCCTTCATCTTCAGCTTGCCGATATCGCCGGCGAGCCGAACGCGCTCGTTCAGCAGTTCGACAATGGTCGAATCAATTCCGTCGATCTCGTTCCTGAGTGCCTCCAGATCCATCGAAGGAGGGAGATTGGACACGACACGCGCCGTGACAAGCCGCATTCGTTCGCAAGATCACTCAAAGGATCTGAGGAAGCCCATCCTCCCCAATCAAACCGCACCCACCGCCGCCCGGGCGGAAACCCGTCGCAACTCCCCTGCGCAAGGCTCCCACCCGTAGTGGTCGGGCACGCGGCGCGGGTTTCCGGCCCACCACAAGAGCTCCTGCGCCAGCGCCCCGACATCGCCGAAGGGCACCACCGACCCATTCTCGCGGTGTCGCACAAGATCCTTCGCGCCCACGCGGTCGCTTACCACGCAGGGAACCCCAGCCTCCAGCGCCTGCACAACCACAAGCCCAAACGCCTCCTCAGCCGAGGGCAGGACGAGCAGCGACGCCTCGGCGAAAGCCCGCCCGAGGTCAGCCTGGGACACCGCCCCCATACGCCGCAGCGGCACGGAGCCGCCGTAAGCTGCGAAGTCCCCTTCTGTTTCGGCCATCGGGGGACCGAAAAAACGAGCCTCCCAGTCGCTCCGCCCGGCTGCCTCAAGTGCCTTCAGCAAATAATGAATTCCCTTCCGCAGGCTGAGCTGACCGGCAAAACAAATCCTGAATGGTCCGTCCGGAATCCGTCCGGACTTCGGAAACCGCGCGGGATCCGCACCATAGGGCACCACCCAGATGCGGTCCTCCGCCACACCCTCGCGCAGCAGCTGTTCCCGTACTACCGTCGATGCCACGCAGTGAAAATCGGCAAGTTCCATCTCCGCGTCGATGCGCCGCAAAAGGTCGGCGCTGCGGTCCTCGCGCAACGGAGGTTCCAGCCCGGCGCGCGCATACTCAGGCTCGATGAGTGCCAACTGCTGGCGCAACGGTCCGCTTGCATGGTTCAAGACCGTGCGCACCCCCAGCTTTCGCGACTCTTGGAAAGTCCGCAGGCACTGCCCCGGCAAGCCGTGGATGAAGTCAACCGGCTCCAGCATACGCGCCACACGCCGGTCGAAACCCGTGTCCTGCCACTGGAAGAGCCGTGGATTGGGCGGTCGCCAACGCTCCGGTAGCCGTTGCAAACCGTAAGTCACAAGCGTCCGGAAACTGGCCGCACGCATCGCAAACCCCGGCGGCGGGCGCAGTCGCCACCGCGGATACCCCGAGTAGTACATCCCGCCGACGCCCAGCGCGCGCAATGCTACCGCGAGGTCGTAGACATGACAGGGATTTGTCGCGGCAAACGAAACCGTGACCTCCGCCCCGCCGCACGGAACCATTGGCTTGTATTCGGCACTCACTGCGCACCCATGGAGAAGCCATTTCCCGCGCCGGCGCAAGACCGCAGACACTCCGGCGTAGCGGCGGGACCTCCCGAGTTCCGGCCCGCCGAGCACCGCCATGAACGCGCGGACCACCCCGTCGCACGCCAAACGCAACGACTGGCGGCCCAAAGGTCCGGCAGCTACTGTGCACCTCACGCCGTCCCGACGGCGCCGGGGCGCGGGAGAATGCGTGCCGCCTGGGAGGTCACGGCGATGCGGCCGGCGGGGAGGTAGCCTTGGAAGGGCATGGAGATCACGGCGGCCTCTTTGCCGAGGACTGTGCCCGGCTGGAGGACGCTGTTGCAGCCCGCCTCTGCGCCGTCGCCGAGGAAAGCGCCGACCTTTTTCAGTCCGGTTTCAAAGCGCTTGCCCTCCAGCCGAATGACGACCGGGCGCCGGTCAAGGCGCAGGTTCGCGCAAATCGCGCCCGCGCCGAGGTGCGCACGGTTGCCGAGGATCGAATCGCCCACGTAGTTGTAGTGGGGTGTCTCGACGTTTTCCATGAGGAGGCAGTTTTTGTATTCGCAGGAATTGCCGAGAACCGAGCCCGGCCCGACGATCACATTGCCGCGCACATAGCAGCCCGGGCGGATTTCGACACCCTCGCCGATGTAGGCGGGCCCACGGATGAAACAAAAGGGCGGCAGTTTGACCGACGGATGCAAAAAGACGGGGCCCTCAACCGTAACACCCGGCGGAAGGTCCGGCAGCGGCGGCGCTTCGCCGAACTCGAAAGCCGCGAGCGCTTCCGCGATGCGCGGCAGCCACGCCCACGGGGCCGCGCCGGGGTCGAAATGGTCCGCGAAGGGCAGCGAACCGGGCAGCAGAAACAAGTCGGAAGCCTGCATGGCGGACATGCTTCCCTGCGCAGCGCGCGCCGCAACCCAAAAAACCTTCCGCTTGCCAGCGCCGCCCCCGCTCCCGAAGGTCCCCGCTACCGAATCACCATGGACGAATCCACCCGCCAACCGCTGGAATGCCCCTTCGCCAAGCGCTACCCCTCGGAGCTGCTGCGCGACGACAGCTACTACATGCAGTGGGCCTTCAACGAAGCCATCGAGGCATGGAAGCGCGATGAAGTGCCCGTCGGCGCCGTCATCGCCTACGGCGGTCAGATTATCGCCCGCGCCCACAACCACGTCGACACCCTCAAGGACCCCTCCGCGCATGCCGAGATGCTCGCCATCACCAAGGCCGCCAACATCATTGGCGACTGGCGCCTCAACGGCGCGACTCTCTACGTCACGAAGGAGCCCTGCCCCATGTGCTCGGGGGCGGCCATCATGTCGCGGCTCGAGCGCGTCGTCTACGGCGTGCGCGACCCCAAGATGGGCTGCCTCGGCGGGGCCACGGCTCTCCATCTGCTGCCGCGGCTCAACCACTCCCTCGACATCACGGCGGGCGTTATGGAAGCCGAATGCCGCGACATTCTCCAGACCTATTTCGCCCTAAAACGCCGCGACGGTTGACGCCGCGCCGCTGCCGCGCTTCTTTATGGATCGCTTATACGCTAACACACCAACGAATATCATTATGGCATACAAACTACCGGATCTCGATTACGCTTACGACGCGCTCGAACCTCACATCGACGCGCGCACGATGGAAATCCATCACTCGAAGCACCACAACACCTACGTCACCAAGCTCAACGACGGCCTCTCCGGCGAAGGCGTGGCGGCGCCCGACGACATCAACGCGCTCGTCGCGGACCTCTCCAAAGTCCCCGAATCCATCCGCACGGCGGTACGCAACAACGGCGGCGGGCACGCCAACCACAGCCTTTTCTGGAAGGTCATCGGCCCGAAAGGCGGAGGCGCCCCCGGAGGCGAACTCGGCGCGGCCATCGACAGCGAGCTGGGCGGCTTCGAAAAGTTCAAGAAAGACTTCGCCAACGCCGCTGTGACGCGCTTCGGCAGCGGCTGGGCGTGGCTCTGTGTAAAAGGCGGCAAACTGTGCGTCTGCTCCACCGCCAACCAGGACAACCCAATCATGGGCGAAAACTTCGGTGGTTGCGGCGGCACGCCTGTCCTCGGACTCGACGTCTGGGAGCACGCATACTACCTCAACTACCAGAACCGCCGCCCCGATTACATCGAAGCCTTCTGGAACGTCGTCAACTGGAGCGCCGTCGAGGCCAACTACAAGAAGGCCAAGGCCTGACGCCCTCCCGCGAACGATACACCGCTTTCATACCAAGCCGTCCGGTCCGCCGGGCGGCTTTTTTTGCGCCCTCACACGAGATCGCGGAACTTCGCTTCGCGGTCGCGCTCGACGGCAATGCTTTCAAGGCCGGCGATCCGTTCCTCAAGCCCCTTCACCTTCTCCGCCAGCGCGGCGTCCCGCTTGGACGCGCCTTTGCCCTTCATGGTCACACGGACAATCTCCGCGAAACAGCCAATAGCGACGATCAAGACGATAGCAGTCCAAAAGCTCATGGCGGTAAGCATTGCAGCATGAGCCAAACCGATCAAGTCGAATCATCGAGTCAACAAACAAAAAGCAGCTCGTCTATAGTGAAAACATACCTCTTCCCGCGGCTTTTCATCACGGTTGTACTCGCCGTCGGTCCTAGTGTCGGCGCAACGCCTGAGAGCATTCCCGCCGATTCGATAAACGCCCTCGGCACAGACCTACTGAGGATCCATCACAGCTCGGACGTTGGCGGAAGCAACGTGGCCGTTTCCCCATACTTCGCTGCAAATTCTCTTTGCAGTCCAGCATGTCCGGACCGGCGCCCTGCTATTTCTGGGCGAGGTTTACGATCCGGGTTGAACCTGGAGCACCCCGCTCAGCGGAAGACCACCTGCCACTGATTGTCACGGGCGGCGCGGGCGGCTTTGAGGGCGCCGATGCCGACAAAGCGCTTGTAGTCTTTGCCGACTGTGCGCACGCGCGGGTTCTCGTAGCCGTCCGCTTCCATCCGCTTCTGCAGGACCGTGTCGATACCTTTCACGAGGCTGCCGCCGCCGGTGATGAGGATGTTCTGCAGGAGTTCCCGAACGGAGTCGGAGGACGCACGCTCAATGAGTACCTTGAGTGACTCATACACCCGGTCGACGAGTTCGTTGAAGGCGTCGCCGAGGATATCGGCGACCTCGATGGTGCGCCCTTTGCCCCCGATAATCACCCGCACGTCAATGGGACGGCGGCTCGGCCCACAGTAGCCGTGCTGCTCCTTGATCTCCCGGATCTGAAGGTCCGAAAGCTTGAGGTCGGGATATACTTTGGCGAGCCCGGCGCGGATGAGGTCATCGATGCTGTCACCGGCGAACTGGAAGCTGATCTGGTCGTCCGCCCCGGGGAAATAACCTTGGACGAGACAGAGGTCCGTCGTGCCCGCGCCGATGTCGATGAAGAGCGAATTGGTGACGGGATCGACATAGCCGCTCTGTCCCAACCGCGAATCATCGCGGAAGCCGAGGGCGGCAAGGAAGGGCTCGGGAATGAGCAGGACCCGGTCGAAGATGCCCGTGACCGCCTTGCGCACTGCCTCCCGCGCGGCATCGTCGGCATTGGCCGGAACGCCGATGACAGCGCGGATCTCGGTGGATTCGTCCGCGCCGACAAGATCGCGGATATGGCCGATGAAGTCGCGGACAGCATCGGCGTCGCCGACAATGCCGTCGTGCACCGGCCACACCAAGCGAAGGTGGATCTTGTGCTCAATGGCATCGTCGCCGAAAAGAAGATCCGTGCCGGCGGGAAGGATGCCGTTGACGAGCCCCTCGCGCACATACCCAACCACGGAGGGAACCACCTTGCTCACATCATAGTCGGTCGAGTTCTTTGCCCCGGCGAGGACACAAGAAGTATTGGTGCCGAGGTCGAACCCCACGAGGAGCGTACGGGACGGCTTTGTGGCACGGGGCTTGGGATCCGCCGCAGGAGCGGAGGCAGGCGTCGGCTTTTCGTTCACGGGCAATTCGGTTTTTGTGGTCATATTATTATAGGTGACGTTGGGTGTTGTTTGTTGTGAATTCGGGCGGAATACGGCGCAAGCCACTCAGCAGAGCAGCGGCAGTACTCCCGCCGAAAAATTGGTCAGCCGGAGCGGGAGAGCATATCGTCGATCATCGACGCGATATCCTGTTCTTTCGGCTCACGGCGGCGCACCGGCGGTCTTGCCGGCGGCGGCGCTCCGTCAGCCGCACGCGCGGGCTCCTCCGCAACAGAACGCTCGCCTTCCACGACACTGAAGGCCGGCGCTGCGTAGGCGGTACGGGGATGCTCCGCATACCGTGCCCGGCGCACTTCTAGAAAGAGTGATGCAAGGCGGCGCTCATCAAAGATCTCCGGTGGCAAACCGCGCTTTTGCAAAGCCGCCACTGTCTCGGCCACCGCCTCACCGATGATACGGTCGGCCTCCGCCTCGTCCTTCCGCTCCTCCGCATCGATCACCTTTTCCATGGCCCGGTGCAGACCGAAAAGGATTTCACTGCGGATCCGCGCGGTGCGGGCGTGGGCGGTGAGATTCGCGTGCGGAAGTGCCATGACAGAAAAAACAGGCCGCGGACCAGAGACAGGTCCCGGCCAAAGACCGAATGTTTCCCGTCCATTAGACAGTCTCTCCCTGCGGCAGGAACAAAAAACTTCCGAACTGGGTTGATTCGGTCGGACAGACAGGGTATTCACCCGCGCCCTTCACAAATCGCTAACACACAATCCCGCATTCCCCTTCAACGGCAGTCCGGCACCGCTACGATCCGGCAATGGACTCCCGTTTCACAAACACCGACGCCCGCAAGCCGTCCCCCACCCGCCTGTGCCATCGATAACTCAAAGCAAAGAAAACTTATTCACAGTGGAGGTTTCATACATAGATGGTTTAAAATGAAATCTGATTTGAGTTGGCAATTACCACATTTTCCGCTCCCCGGGTATGATTCTCTGAGATAATACATTTATTGACAAAGTTGACAGAACACCGCAAACGGAGATTATGGGGTTTCCCACCAAAAGCCGCCTTCTACCATTGTATGACTGTGTCTCCACCGTGCGGAGACCGGCTACCTTCGCAGGCCGGACCGGACCGAGGCGGGAGCGGGAGAGGCTCATCCGACCGCCGAACACGGGGCGGAGGGATTTTCCCTTTTGGCGGAGGGAGGACGGGTTTGGGGGCAGTTCGGTTGAGTCAGCCGTGGCGTTGGCTCAGAACGGTGTGCCGTCGGCCTTGGTCCCGCAAAGCGCCACTTCCAGCCCCAGTTCGGCGGCGAGGGCGGCTTTGGCGTAGAGGCACTGGTCCGCTTCTTCGGCGCTCTTGGCATAGGCGACCTGCAAGTGGTTCGCCTGGTGGCGCGCCATCATTTGGTCGCGCGAGACCCCGTAGGTGACAGCGTGCATGATGGGCCACTGCGGTGTTGTCGAGTCGAGGCGACGTTGCGTCTCCGCTTCCGGCAGGCTGATGACCTTGGCCCGGCCGAGGTCCATCTTGAGCTTGCCCTTCTCCACGAAGACGCGGCTCCAGACGATCTCGCCGGGCTTGGCCACGCCGGAGCAGGTCGCGCCGCCGAGGCGGAAATACATAGGCGGCTGGCGGTGGCCGTGCGTGCCCTTGAAGCCCTTGATGTGATGGGCGGGCGGCGCCCCGCCGCTGATCTCGAAGACCCACACGAATTCGTCGGTCGTGCCGCTTTGGTCGTGATCGCCCCAGCGCAGGTCGTGCAGCGTGTTCTCCGGCGGCTGGCCGAGGGCGGCGTGGACGCGCTGGGTGAAAATCCCGTCGAGCCCGGCGCATTCGTCGACTTCATTGAAATGGGTGTAGGGCTGCCCCGCCCGAATGGTCTTGCCGGCGGCGTTCTTCACCGGCGGGCGCTGCCCGTTGTTGAGGATACCCTCGACAAGGTCGCTCGCGGGGCAGAGATCCTTGAGACCCTGCTGGTACTGGATACCGATGGCGTCGCACCCGAATTCGTCGCCGATGCGGCAGGCCGCGACATACATGCGGCACTGTTCCAGCACTTGGTTTTCCGTCAGTTCGGTGGCCTCGTCCTTTCCGTAGTGGAAGGTAATGCCTTTCTTTACGAGCCAGTCGTAGACGGCCCGCGCCTCCGCCTCCGGAACATCGCGCATTGCGGCGTAGAGCGCGCTCTGGCTGAGCCGCTCCTTGTAGACACCGGTGGAAAAGAGCAGTTCGTCCGGAATGATGGCGTTGTACATGCCCATGCAGCCTTCGTCGAAGACGCCCATGATCGCCTTGTCGCGGCGCAGGGTTTCGCCGAGTTTCTTCGCCAGCGCCGTCGCCGCCTTGGGCACGGAACACTTCGCCAGCGGAGCAGCGTGCGTCACGCGGTGGGTCACGCGTCCGGTCTGCAACCACTTCGCGAGGCCCTTGAGGAAGAAATCGTCGCTAAAATCCTCGCTCCACAAGGTGCTGTAGCGCACGCCCGCCTTGGTCAGGCAACCATTGAGGTTGAGCATGCCGACGAGCCCCGGCCACGTGCCCGACCAGTTGGCCAGCGTGAGGATCGGGCCGCGGTGGTCGACGAGGCCGTGCAGCACGTGGTGGCTGTACTGCCAGACGCTCTCCGCCACAATGAGCGGCGCGTCGCGGTCGAGCTTGGCAAAGATATCCATGCCCTCGCGCTGGCTTCCGATGAAGCCGTGCTTGAGTGCGGGCTTGTAAGGGTGGGCACGCTTGAGGCGGTAGCCCTGCTCCTCCACACGCTGCGTGATGGTCTTTTCCATCGCTTCCTGCGCCGGCCAGCACACTTCGTTGGCACTCTGGCGCAGGTCGCCGTTGGCAATCAGATATACGGTTTTGGTTTTCGGGGACATATTCGTCGGCTGGATTTGAGTGAACGTTCCAGATGGGATGCGCCGTTTCGCCCCGAAAGGGCAACAAAAAAGCGAGCCAAGTTCCCCAACTCGGCTCGCTTCAATGATTCCCCCTAAAACAGAAGAAAAGTTTCCGGTATATGATGGAAACTTCGAGACAAGCATACGCTATTTTGCGTCGAATTCTCAAGGCAAAATTGCGACTTTTTTCGCTAGCACTATGAAAAATTGCGACACACGAGCCCTCTTTCACCGGACCTCACAAACATCGCTGCAACTATGCAGTTGAGAGCACGCACATGAAGTGGGAAAAACAGGGATAAAGCGGGACGGCGCTTCGGAAGAGGAACGGCGGGAGGGTCGTGGCCCTCGGGCAGAATTGGGTTGCGCAATTGAAATGGGAGAGGAGTTCGTTATCCGGAAGATATGCGCGTGGCCGGTGCATGGAAATAACTCCGGGCTCAAAGATAGGGGTCCACGCGGGCGAACTCGACTCCGGCGGCGTCTCGTGCGATCCACTTACCGTCTTCGGATTCCTCAATGCAGTCGCCGATAGCCATGACGATGTCCTCAGCTTCCTCCGGCGAGTGGCCGCGGCCGACCAGAGTGCGGACCGCTTTATCAAGTTGCTCTTTGAGTATCATTGCAACCGTCGCAAGAATCGGAAGAATCTAAAAATTGAATCTGTTACTCGAGGAAAATCGCTCCTTCCCACTGCCTATTCCCGTCTACAGCACAGACGAAGTGACAGAGGCTCTGGCAGGTGGGTGGCTTGCCCGCCAAAGCAGGCCTCCTATTGCGTTGACGGTCTTAAACACAAGGATCACATTCAGCTCCCGGATGATCTCTTTATTTGAAGGGCTTTTCCTGCTCGGGCTTCTCGCCGCCGCAGCGGCGGGGGACGCGTTGTGTGCGTTCACGCTGTGGCTGATCTTCGGATGGATCGGTTTAGCCGCGTTCCCTTTTGTCCTGTGGACGGCGCGGGGCTGCTTCCTCGCACTCGAACGGACGCTTCTCCCACCAGTCCAATCTCGTTTCGACCGGTGCATGCCTTGGGACCAATGAGACCCGCTCGCCACAAATTTCAGTGGGGCCAACCCCGCCGGTCCGGATCACCGCAAAGATGACGACAGCTACGATAATAGGCGGTACCCTTTCAACGCCGCGCCTCCGATAAAATGCCGTTCATCCGTCTATTTGCCGCGCTCTTAGGGCTCTTTCTGGCCTTGGCCGAACTGGCCGTGATGCTCTCGATTCCGTTGATACTCTTCGGCCTTCTTGCGGCTTTCGTGGTAGGATTTTCCGTAGTCGGCGCGTTTCTCTTCGGCTGGCACGCGCTCTGGGCAATGCCGTTGTTTTTCGCGGGATTGTGTGCCGTTTACCGCGCACTGGATACGGTGTTTTTGTCCGGCCCGCCGGTCATCTCCAGTGTGAACGAGGTCCGGCGACGCCGGGAGCACACCTGAATACTGCGGCGGTTTTCTCCGTCGGGCCTACCGGCCAACTCTTCGTTCACGAGTTCTTCGTTCACGGGAAGAAACGAGAGCCGGGACACCGCCCGTTCCACCGCCCCGCCTCGCCTACCGCCAAACGCCTTGATTTCGCCGCGTCCGCCCCTCACCTTCCACCGCATGGTGAATCCGGCAGACTTCATTTCCCGTTGGGTCCGTTCGGGGGCTTCGGAGCGGGCGAACTACCAGCTTTTTCTTTCCGAACTCTGCCCTCTTCTCGAAGTCGAGCCGCCCCAACCCTCGGTCCCGGACGAAGCCGGAAACGCCTATGTCTTTGAAAAGCGGGTGAACTTCACCAAGCCGGACGGGTCCACCACGACGGGCCGGATTGACCTCTACAAACGCGGTTGCTTCGTCCTCGAAGCCAAGCAGGGAGCGGAAGACGGGGCCGCCCGCACCGGTCACGGAACGCGCGGGACGGGGCAATGGGACCAAGCCATGGTGCGCGCCAAGCGGCAGGGGGAGGACTACATTCACGCCCTGCCCTTGGAGGAAGGCCGCCCGCCCTTTCTCTTGGTTGTCGACGTTGGCCATTCCATCGAGGTCTATTCCGAGTTCAGCCGCACGGGGGGCATTTACATCCCCTACCCGGACCCCCGGAGTCACCGCCTTTTTCTCGCCGATCTCGCCAAGCCGGAAGTCCGCGAACGCCTTCGCAAAATTTGGACGGCACCGCTTTCCCTCGATCCCTCCCGGATTGCCTCCCGCGTCACCGAGGAAATCGCCGCCCAACTCGCCAAGCTCGCCCAATCCATGGAGGCGAGCGGCAACCCCGCGCCCTTGGTGGCCGGGTTTTTGATGCGCTGCATCTTCACGATGTTCGCCGAGGACATCGGCCTATTGCCGAAAGCCCGCTTCGGGCAACTCCTGGAGTCCTTCCGGGGGCACGACCTCGGGGGCTTCGTCCCGGTCATTCAAGAAGTTTGGAAGGCAATGGACACCGGAGGCTTTTCCGTTGGACTCCGCGAAACGGTCTTGAAGTTCAACGGCGGTCTCTTCGAGGAGCACCAAGCCCTTACCGTCACCCCGGAACAACTGGAATTGCTCATCGCGGCGGCAAAAGCGGATTGGCGGGAGGTTGAACCCGCCATCTTCGGCACCCTCTTGGAGCGCTCCCTTGACCCCGCCGAACGCCACAAATTCGGGGCGCACTTCACCCCCCGCGCCTATGTCGAGCGGTTGGTTCTCCCGACGATCATTGAACCGCTCCGGGCCGAATGGGACGCCGTCCAAGCCGCCGCCTCCGCCCTCATTGAGCAGGGGAAGGAAAAGGCCGCCGTCAAAGAAGTCTCCGCCTTTCACCGCCGCCTTTGCCACGTCCGCGTTTTAGACCCCGCCTGCGGGTCCGGAAACTTCCTTTACGTCACTCTCGAACACCTCAAGCGGCTTGAAGGTGAGATCATCGACACCCTTACCCGCATGGGCGAAACGCAGGAAGGCCTCGAACTGGCCGGGGAAACCGTCCACCCCTCGCAGTTCCTCGGCCTCGAACTCAATCCCCGCGCCGCCGTCCTTGCCGAGTTGTGCTTGTGGATTGGATACCTGCAATGGCACTTCCGCACGCGGGGCAACGTCAACCCGCCCGAACCGGTCATTTCCAAGTTTCACACCGTCGAATGCCGGGACGCCGTCCTTGCCTGCGACGGAGACCCGCAACCGCGCAAGGACGCCGAAGGCCGTTTCGTCACCCAATGGGACGGGCGGACCTACAAACCGCACCCGACCACCGGCGAAGAGGTCCCGGACGAATCCGCCCGCATTCCCGTTTACGACTACGCCAACCCCCGCCCGGCGACATGGCCGGAAGCGGATTTCGTCGTCGGCAATCCGCCCTTCATCGGCCCGGCGAAGATGCGGCAGGCCCTTGGCGACGGATACGTTGAAACGCTCCGCAAGACCCTTCCGCAGGTCCCGGAGTCCGCCGACTTTGTCATGTATTGGTGGGACCTCGCCGCCGAACTCACGCGCAAGGGCAAGGTCCGGCAATTCGGCCTCATCACGACGAACAGCCTCCGCCAGACCTTCGCCCGCCGCGTCCTTCAGCGTCACATGGAGGGCGATCCCCCGCTTTCCCTCCGTTTCGCCGTTCCCGATCACCCATGGGTCGACAGCGCCAGCGGGGCCGCCGTCCGCATCGCCATGACCGTCGGCACGGCGGGCAAAGCGGAAGGCGTCTTGGCAACGGTCGCGAAGGAAACGAACACCGGGGAAGGCTTCGCCATCGTCGAATTCCAAAGCAAGGCGGGCATTCTGAATGCAAACCTGACGGTTGGCGTGGATACAGCAAAGGCGGTTGCGCTGCGGGCGAATGCCGACCTTAGCAACCGGGGCGTCTCTCTGTTTGGCTCCGGATTCATCGTTACCCCGGAGCAAGCCCGTTCCCTTGGCCTTGGCCGCATTCCCGGAATCGAAAACCACATCCGCGATTACCGAAACGGAAGAGACCTCACCCAAAGCCCAAGGGGGGTGATGGTCATTGATTTGTTCGGAATGGAAGCGGAGGCAGTTCGAGACCGTTTTCCCGAAGTCTATCAATGGGTCTCGGAAAGGGTTCGACCCGAACGAGAGCACAATAAACGCGAGTCGCGAAGACGAAACTGGTGGCTCTTTGGGGAGACAAACCCAAAACTGAGGGCGCAGTTGGACGGACTCCCCCGTTACATTGCTACCGTAGAAACCACAAAGCACCGGGTTTTCCAGTTTTTGGATTCCTCCATTTTGCCGGACAACAAGCTTGTCGCGATTGCCCTCTCCGATGGATTCAGCCTCGGTGTTCTTTCCAGCCGCCCGCACGTCGTTTGGACGCTAGCGAATGGGTCGCTTCTCGAAGATCGCCCGGTCTACGTGAAAACCGTTTGCTTCGAGACCTTTCCCTTTCCGGACGCCACCCCGGAGCAAAAGGAACGGATCGGCGAATTGGCCGAACGCCTCGACGCGCACCGTAAGCGCCAATTGGAGACACACCCCCGGTTGACCCTCACCGGGCTTTACAACGTCCTCGAAACCGTCCGCGCGGGCGAAACCCTTTCGTCGAAGGAGCGCAAGGTCTACGAGGACGGGCTTGTTGGGGTCCTCCGGGAAATTCACGACGAACTGGACGCGGCGGTTGCCGAGGCCTACGGGTGGCCCCCGGACCTCGAAACGGACGAAATCCTTGCCCGCCTTCTCGACCTCAACACCCGCCGGGCCGCCGAGGAAGCCGCCGGGACCGTCCGTTGGTTGCGCCCGGAATACCAAGCGCCGGAGGGAAGCAAAGCCGTCCAAGGGGAAATGAAGGGCATCGAAGCCGCCGCCGTTGTCGCGCCCGCCCCGAAACAGAAAATCCCATGGCCCGCGAAACTCGCCGAGCAAGCCGCCCTTGTCCGCAGGGTGGCCCTCGATACCAACTGGACCACGGAAGCCCCGATTAAAGCCCTTTCCGCTCATTTCTCCGGCGTCCGCGCCCCCAAGGTGCAAGCCGTCGTCGACGCCCTCGTTGCGCTGGGGCAATTGAAGTAGGCGGCGACCGTTTTCAAACTGCGCAAAGGCGACGCATGGAGAGCGCCACACCCCATCGAACCCTTACGATTTTTGCATCCTGACACCGCTCGCGTGAATTCATCCACACCAGACCGGATGCCAGCGCCAAGATATTGACAAACCGGCGCCGCGTTTCATCGTCTACCTGCGAATGGGCAAGGACAGGGCATCCAAAGGTCGGCGGTCTCCGCCGGGCGCATACCGAATCAACGCATGGACCTTTCTGCGCGATGTTTTCGTACGCGCCATCGACCGCGGCCAATTACCCCTGCTACTCATCGGCTCGGCCTTCCTGATTGTGCTTTGGCGCTTGCCTGAAGAACAATTGCTCCCCTTGATGGAAAAGATCATCGCGCTCCTCGCCAGCGGGCGTATACTTGGATATGTTCTTTTTATCCTCACCCTCGTGGCTTGGGTCGTCCACGCCTCCCTCATGCGCCGTGCGGCCCATCACGAGCACCACCGCATCGGCCGGGAGAAATCCGAAATGCAAGAACTTCAGACCCGCCAAAATCTCGGAACCAGCAAAAAACGATGAATCTACTCGCTATCTCATTCCTCATCTTAGCGGGCCTCGCTCTCTGGCATCTCTTTTACGAGGCCATTCTCGCTCCCTCCCTGAGGCAGCTGCTGCGCTACCGGCTCTTCGCCGTGCGCGACTCCGTGCGCCGCCTGCGAATGGAAAACCCCGAGACCTTCGGGCACGAGGCCTTCGGTATCCTCAATGAATCGCTCAATAACCAGATTCGTCTCCTGGGGCGCGTGCATGCCAGCGATCTCTCTGCCGTCAACCGTGCTTACGATCAAGACCCGTCCTTCCGTGCGGAGGTGGATCGGCGTGGCTCCATTCTCAGCGAATGTCCCTTGGCTGAAGCGGGGGATCTCAACAGGCAGGCCGCCCAGCTCTTTGTTTTCGGCGTCATGATCAACTCAGGCGGCTGGCTGCCCTACATCATTCCGGTTCTCCTTTGCCTTGCCGGTTGGGACCATCTAAAAAAAACCGGCCGTATCTTCGTGGCCGCGCCCGACAGTGGCCTATCCAGCTTGGCCAGCGCCTAGACTCACCGCTCGCCGCTTCGCCGGATCACGCAAAATCTGCATCAGCTCCTGTTCCACGCAACGGAATATCCAACAGTCGCTTCACTGTGTTGGGACCACTGCACCCGGCAAACTCCGCCCCTTCCGGGCTTTTTGACTAAAGCGGGGTGTTAGCGTTCACCCCCCTCCCGAGGGCACGAAAAAGCCCGCTTTTCCGTGTTTAAGCGGGCTGGCGGGCAATGGTGCGGGCGGGGGGAATCGAACCCCCATCACCGGCTTGGAAGGCCGGGGTTTTACCACTAAACTACGCCCGCAGTTTAACGGAAGAGGCGGGATGCTCACGCTTCCCGGAGCGGCGGTCAAGCCGATGCTTGCGGAAAATTGCGCGATCCCGGCGGGCGGAGAGGCAAACCGGGGAGGGAGAGGGAGACGAAGAGGGAGGATGCCACCACTCAGTCACCTCACCATTCAGCCACCGCCGTCGAGGGAGGCGGTCCACTCCTCGAGGGCGGCGGAGACGGCGGATGCTTCCATCGCCTCAAAGCGCAGGGAGGCGGAGTTGATGCAGTAGCGCAGGCCGGAGGGGCGCGGTCCGTCGGGGAAGACATGCCCTTGATGGGAGCCGCAGACAGCGCAATGGACTTCGGTGCGCACCATGCCGTAGCTGCGGTCGGTCTGCTTGCCGACGAGGCGCTCGTCGAGCGGTCGGGAAAAGCTGGGCCAACCCGTGCCGGAGTCGTATTTGTCGTCGCTGCTGAAAAGCGGGGCGTCGCAACCGACGCACCGGTAGAGACCGGGCTCCTTGTTGTTCCAGTAGGCGTTGCGGAAGGCGGGTTCGGTGCCGTGTTCGCGTGCGACGTGGAATTGTTCCGGCGTGAGGCGCGCGCGCCATTCCTCCTCCGTGCGCGTCACGCGCAGACCGTCTTCGGAGATGCGCACATGGCTGGGCAGAGCGCAGGCGGGGGTTTCTCCGGCCGGAGCGCAGTCCTCAGCCGGGGGAGATGGGTCGTTCGGGGATTTCATATCACTCATAAGCGCGGTGTCCGGAAGAAGAATCAGCATGCAAAGACTTACCCAAAAGTGCGCTGAAGGCGGATTCATGACGAACAAAGTGATTCGTCGCGGCGGGTGCGTCAAACTCCCGCCGGAGTCTTTGTGCAAGAGTCCCTTCGTCACGCGCGCATTTCCCATTGCAGGTTCGGGCTTTCTTCCCCAATGAGGTGATGAAGATTCAATTGTGCGGTCACGGAAAGGCACAGGTTATCTTCATGCAGGATTCACGACTCCACATCCTAATCGTCGAGGACAGCGCGGACGACGCCCGCAGTCTCATGTCGATTCTTGAGGCGATCCCGGACTACACGTTCCGGATCGACTGGGCGCGCTCCATTGCCGAGGCGAAAGCCGTTCTTCACAGCAAGGACGACCGCGTGGATCTGATTTTCTGCGATTTCATCCTCGAAAACGAAACCGGTCTTGATTTCCTCAAGATGCTGCAGTCCTGTCCGGCTGCCCCTCCGGTCATTATGATCACGGCCATGGACGACCACAATGTCGACGTCGCATGCATGGAGGCAGGCGCCCGCGACTACCTGCGGAAGGGCAGCCTCAGTCCCGAGGCCCTCGAACGCGTTATCCGCTACACAACGCACAACCACCGCACGGAAACCGAGCTGAAAGCAGCCCTCAAAGTGCGCGAGCAAATGCTCTCCATCGTCTCGCACGACATCGCCGGTCCGCTTGCTACCCTGCACGCCACCCTCCGCCTTCTCGTCGCCCGTGTCGCCGCGGGCGATACGGAAAAGTGTCGTCTCTTCCTCGAAAAGGCGGAGACCAGCGCAGCCGGCATCCTCGAACTGACGAAAAAGCTGCTGGAGTGGGCCAAGGCCCAGACCCACCACTTTGTCTGCCACCCCGAGCCCGTCGCCCTTGCCGAGGTCGTCGAGCAGGAGCAGGCCGCACTGGAAGTGCCCGCCTCGGCCAAAGACCTGACCCTGCACGTCGACCTCTCGCCCGGGCACGTCGCCTATGTCGACCGCGACTCCATCGCGGCTGTCGTGCGTAACCTGCTCACCAACGCCGTCAAATTTTCACGCAAGGGAGAAACCATCGAGATCTCGGGCGCACACCGCGGGGGACGCGTCGAGCTGACTGTGCGTGACCACGGGGTAGGCATTCCGCCGGACCTGCGGGGAGACCTGTTTAACGAAGAAAAGAAAACGGCACAGCCCGGCACGATGAACGAGAAAGGCCACGGTATCGGGCTCATGCTCTGCAAAGCACTCCTCGAACGCAACGCGGGCCAGATTTCCGTGCAATCCGAACCGGATGCCGGCGCCACCTTTACGGTTTCCCTGCCCACGCCGGAAAATCCCCCGCCCGCGCCGCCGCCTTCGACTCCCGGCCGCGTCCGCGTGCGGAAGGAAGGCTGAGCCCAGCACCGGAGAGCGACACGCGCATTGCTCTCGAAGATCACCGTGTTCAACTCCTTCAAACCGTTGGATAGGCGGCGCAAAGTCGCCGGGCAGCATCGAACCCTTGGGGACATTCCGTTACGCTGCTTCTCGGTGAAGGTTGCACATCGGCGCAATCCGCGCACATCGTATACAAGGACAATCGACCTCCACACCCGGACCCACAATGCAGGCTCCCGTCAAACAGCACATCCGCGCCCTCGCCCTCGGTTTACTCTTGCCCCTGCTCGCGGCTTCGCTTGCGGCGCAACCGCAGCAGCGCATTCAGCTCTTCCCGCAGGGTGCGGCGGCCCCCGCCCCGGAGCACGAGACGGACACCGAACGCGAGGAAACCATCCGGCGCGGACTCGAGGATCTTGCCTCGGACAACGAAGACCTCCGCGTCGGCGCGGCCATGCTCCTCGGCAAATACCGTGACCGCCGGGCACGCGCGGCCGTCATTGAAGCCATCGACGACCCCGCCGTACGCGTGCGCCGGGCCGCCGTCGTCTCTCTCCTCGAAGACCGCACCCACCTCGCGTCCGACGCCGTCGACGCCCTCCTCCGCGCCCTCGGTGACGAAGACGCCGAGATCCGCCGCCACGTCTCCTTTTCCCTACCCTTTCTGCTGCAGCAGTCCATGTTCGTCCGCCAGCCCTTCGGCGGCCGCCCGGCCGATGCTGCCGCAGGATTCGGCGAAGAGGCCCGCCGCGCCGTCCTCCGCGCCTATGAGGATCCCGAAGTCATCGTCCGGCGCAATCTCCTCGCCGCCTACGCCATGCTGCCGCAACGGCCCGACGGCACCGTCCTTCTCCGCCTCCTCTCCGACGATGACGCACAAGTGCGTTCCGCCGCCCTCGGTCTCGCCGCCGGGGCCAACCCGCGCAAAGCATTCCTCGATGCCGCCGAACACCTCGCCGACGATCCCGAGCCCACCCTGCGGCAGCAGCTCGCCCGCGTCATCGCCCGCTATCGCATGGACGCCGGGATACCCCTGCTCGAACGGCTTGCCGACGACGAGTCCGCCGCCGTCGCCGTGGAAGCCCGCCTCGCCCGACTCCAGCTCCGCCCGGACCCCGCCAACGCCGAAGCCCTCATCGACCGCCTCGCCGGCGGCGCGCTCTCGACCGAGCAGACACGCTCCCTCATGTCCGCCATTTCCGGCCTCGGCGGAGCGGCCCCCCCTCTCCTCGTCCGCATTCTCGACGAAGGCCCCCCGACTGCCCGCGCCGAAGCCGTCCGCGCCCTCGTGCGCCACGAAGCCTTCTTTCACGAGCGCGAATGGATCCGACGCGTGGCCGACGAACCGTCCCAAGCCGTGCGCCGCGAAGCCGTCAACAACCTCCAGATGCAGCTCAACCGCGCCACTCCGGCGCTCGTCAACGGACTTGCCGAAAGCCGCCATGCCGAATACCGCGATCTCGCTGTGACGCTCTCCGGCGGCCTCCAGCCCGAAGAAGCCTTCGACCCGCTTCTCGACCTCGTGCTCGACGAAGACACCGGCCTGCGCACGCGCGCCCTGCGCGAACTCCACCGCCGCGGATTTCCGGGTGCCAACCAGCTCCTAGCCCGCTCCCTCCGCGACAACGACCCCGCCATCCAGCGCACCGCCGTCGAACTGCTCGCCTCGCGCGGACGCGGCGAGGGCATCGACATTCTCCGCGAGTACGCCGAAAACCACCCCGGCACCCCGCTCGCCGCGCTCATCCAGCGCGAACTCGCCCGGCGCGGAATCCAAATTAACTAAGGAGACCCAACGACTATGGCCCGCAACGTTCTCGGCGAAAGCCTTGTGCCGTGCAGCACCGATCCGATGACCGGATTCTTCCGCACCGGTACCTGCGACACCTGCGGCGACGACCGCGGAATGCATGTCATCTGCGCACGTATGACCGACGCTTTTCTCGAATTCTCGGCCCGCATGGGCAACGACCTCTCCACGCCGATACCGGAGTACCACTTTCCTGGTCTCCAAGCCGGCGATTACTGGTGCATCTGCCTCGGGCGCTGGGTCGAGGCCCTCGAAGCCAACGTCGCCCCGCCCGTAAAACTCGAGGCCACTCACGCCAGCGTGCGCGAATTCATCGACCTCGAAGTCCTACAAAAGCACGCCGTCCGCTGACCACCGCAACCTTGGCGAAGCGACCGTCCCGGAAATTATCAACAACGTATATTATCATTTGACGTGAAAATTATCAACGATGTATATATTTGTTGACACGGGACGCGGATGCATAAGCGCAGGTCCGCTCTCGTTTGGGTTGAACGAGCGCAGACCGGGCTCTAAACAAATTGCCTCATGATCGCATTCTTCGCCGACAACCACTTCAAGGCCCGTCCCGGTCATGAACTGCACCAGCGCCTAAAGGATCGCTACGAAATCACCTTCCACGAAGACGATCTCGGCCCGCTTCCGGAAGCGCTCGCCGATCCGAAGTGCGAGTTGCTCATGCTCAACTGGATTAGCGACACCTCGGGCAACGCCCATCCCGGCGCCGGCATAGAGGCACCTTTGAAGGCATGGGTCGAGGCCGGCAAACCCGTCCTTCTCGTCCATGGGGCCAGCGCCGCCTTTCACGCATGGGACTGGTGGCGGGCCATGACGGGCCTGCGCTGGGTGCGCGGCGGAGACCCCGACGGCTTCGCGTCCTCCACCCACCCCGTCCGCCCATACTCCGTGCGCGTCTCCAAGACACGCCATCCCCTCGCGAAACAGTTGCGGGAGTTCGACCTGCCCAAGGACGAAATCTACATCGAGCTGGAGCAGACATGCCCCGTGAGCGTGCTCATGGAAACCACCACCGAGGAAGGCACCTACCCGCAGGCGTACGTCTGCGCCACGCCGTGGGGCGGCACCGTGGGCGGGTTCATCCCCGGCCACGCACCCCATGCTTTTGAAAACACCCTCTTGGTCGACAACGTCGCCGCTTTGATCAACTACCTGATCTCCGCGCCGCCGGGCGCAAGGCAATGACAACGTGGGGGGGGCGGCCCGCCCGGCGCGCGACCCGCGTTTTGCCGCTCACTCGCCAAGCGCCGCCCAAAGCGCCGCGAGGTCGGGTGCCAACGGGGCCTCGAAGGTCAGCATCTCCGCCCCGAGATCGAAGGCGAGGCGCGCCGCGTGCAGAGCTTGGCGGAAATGACGCAGGCGCCGCGCATGCTCCGGCGTCCACCCCGCCTCGATGAAGTGCAGGTACAACAGCGGATCGGGCCCGTAAAGCTTGTCGCCCGCCACAGGGAAACCAGCCCACTGGGCGTGCGCGCGGATCTGGTGTTTGCGCCCGGTGTGCGGAATGACCTCCGCAAGCGTGCAACCGCCCCGGTGCTCCCGCGGGATGAACGATGTCTGCGCCTTTTGCCCGCCGCCCGTGCGGCCCACACGCTGCTTCACCGCCACCGGCGACTCCGCATCGCGCTCCAGCGGCCGCGAGACCTCCAACCGCTTCTCCAGCACGCCTTCGAGCACGGCGAGGTAGGTCTTGTCCACCCGGCGGCTCTGCACCGCCATCTGCAGCGCACGCGCCATGCCCCGGTCCTTCGCGAGAATTACCAAGCCGCTCGTCTCGCGGTCGAGGCGGCTGACCAAATGCACCGCGCCGCCGCCCAAATATTCACGCGCGGCCCCCACGAGGCTCGACCACGGACCATTCTTCGACGGGTGGCACACCACCCAGCCCGGTTTGTCGAGTACAAGCAGGCGCTCATCCTCGCGCACAATCCAGTCCCGGAACGCCTCCGGCTCAATGAGCAGGGGACTCGTCCCGAACTGCGCTGGAGCTGTTGTCTCGATACGCACCCATGCACCACACCCCGCCCCTCGCGTCAAGCCGCGCCGCTCTGCCCATGCAGCACGCAGATGCCGCAACAGCACCGCGCGGTCAAACAGACGGCTACTCTAGAGCCTGTCCCAGAGGCCGCAAGGCCTTGGGGGACAGGCTCTTGCGATAAAA